>JBCCQM010000102.1:0-27435 GCA_039024335.1 Myxococcota bacterium | reverse complement strand
GGACGTCATCGGCGACGGCTCGACGCCAACCTTCGCCGAGGTCCGCGACCGTGTGTTCGCGCCCTGGTGCAGCTTCTCGTCCTGTCACGGCAACGGCGGCGCAGGCGGCTTGATGCTCGACAGCGCCGAAGGGCTGGTCGGCGTGGCCTCGACCGCCGTCGACATGCCGCGCGTGACCGCCGGGGACCCGGAGAACAGCTACCTCTACCGCCTGCTGTCGTCGTGCGATCCGGCCGTGGACGGCGTCGAGGCGCGGCACATGCCCGCCGGCGCCCCCACCCTGCTCGACCCTGAGCTGGTGCGGCTCGTCCGAGCGTGGATCGAGTCGGGCGCGCCGAGCTAGCGCCGCTTTGCGAGCCAGATGTAGTGGTAGCGACCGCGTCCCTTGCGAGACGCCTTCACCCGCTCAACCCGAGTCCTGAAGCCGGCTTTTTTGCACCGCGCCGTAAATCGGTTGTCGTCGCTGAACGACCACACGCCCAGCACCCCACCGGGCGACAGCGCGGCGTGGGCAGCCTGCAGTCCGCGGGCAGAGTAGATCGCCTCGTTGCCGTCGTGGGCGAGCGCGTCGGGACCGTTGTCGACGTCGAGCAAGATCGCGTCGAACGGCTGGGGCGGGTTGCGGATGCGAGCGCCAACGTCGCCTTGAAACACCCGGGACCGCGGGTCACCCAGCGGATTGCCCGCCACCTCCGCCAGCGGCCCCCGATTCCACCGCACCACGGCTTCGACGAGTTCGGCCACTTCGACGGTGGCGTCGGGGCCAACGTGATCGAGGGCCTCACGGAGCGTGAAGCCCATGCCGAGACCGCCGACGAGCACGTGCTTCGCCGGTCGGCCCAGCTCGGCCAACCCCAACGACGACAGCGCCTTGGACGACCCATCGTCCTCGTTCGACATCAGGTCGTACCCGCCCGCGCGGATGAGGAACTCGTGGCCCCGCCGCCGCAGATCCAGCACCTCGCCATCGGGTGCCGTGGTCGTGTCCAGCGTTTCCCAGGGCTTCATGGCGCCGGAACGTAGCAGTGACTTGGACATCCGGGTCAGAGGTTTCACGCCCCGCGGTGAGTTTCGGCAGGCCCGCTGCGGTGCGTTTCGACAGGTATGACACCCAATTTTCACGTCTTTTCTGCCGAGCGGCAGTATCCTCCGCCGCATGTCCCGCCTGACCCTCTGGGCGTTTGGCGCCGCACTGCTCGCGTCCACTCCGGCGCACGCCGGCGGCGGCGGCCCGTACCCCATCACGGCCGACCCGTTCCGCCAGCTCGAGGAACTGCTGCCCACGCCCACCACGACCCGCACGGGCTCGGGCGCGCCCGGTCACGAGTACTGGCAGCAGGACGTCGACTACGACATCGAAGTCAGCATCGACGACGAGACGCAGACGCTCAACGGTCACGAGCGCATCCGGTACGAGAACAACTCGCCCGACGAGCTGAAGTACCTGTGGCTGCAGCTCGACGCGAACATCTACAGCCCAAGCTCGGACCGAGCGCTCACCGCCAGCGCCCCGAGCTTCGACCGGGTCTCGTACCGCAGCTTCCGCATGCTGCTCGAGGGGCTGACCTTCGACGGCAGCGTCAAGCTGGGCAAGGTTACCGACAAGCGCGGCCGAGACCTCGACTACACCGTCGTGGGCACGATGATGCGGATCGATCTACCCAAGCCACTCAAGTCGGGCAAGGCGTTCGTATTCGACATCGACTGGTCGTACGCGATCAACGACAGCAGCAAGGTCCCGGGACGAACCGGTTTCGAGCGCTTCGACGACGGCACGACCATCTACGAGATCGCCCAGTGGTTTCCGCGATTGGCGGCCTACGAGGACGTCAACGGCTGGCAGAACAAGCAGTTCCTCGGTCGCGGCGAGTTCACGCTGGAGTTCGGTGACTACGACGTCGAGATCACCGTTCCCGCCGACCACGTCGTCGCCTCGACCGGCGAGCTGGCCAACGCCCGCGACGTGCTGACCGCCGAGCAGCGCGACCGGCTCGAGCAGGCCGAGGACGCCAAGAGCCCGGTGTTCATCGTCACGCCCGACGAAGCCAAAGAGGCCGAGAAGGGCAACACGAAGAGCACCAAGACGTGGCGGTTCAAGGCCAAGAACGTCCGCGACTTCGCGTTCGCGAGCTCGCGCAAGTTCATCTGGGATGCGCAGCGCGTGGAGGTGGCCGGCGAGGACGTCTGGGCGATGTCCTACTACCCCAACGAGGGTGAGCCGCTGTGGAGCAAGTACTCCACCAAGTCGATCATCCACACGCTCGACGTCTACGGGCGCTACGCCTTCGAGTACCCCTACCCGGTCGCCATTTCCGTCAACGGACCCGTCGGCGGCATGGAGTACCCGATGATCTGCTTCAACGGGCCGCGCCCGGAGAAGGACGGCACCTACTCCGCCCGCACGAAGTACGGCCTCATCTCGGTCATCATTCACGAGGTTGGGCACAACTTCTTCCCCATGATCGTCAACAGCGACGAGCGGCAGTGGACGTGGATGGACGAGGGCCTCAACACGTTCCTGCAGTACCGCGCCGAGCAGGAGTGGGAGACCGACTACCCCTCGCGTCGCGGCGAGCCGAGCAAGATCGTCGACTTCATGCGCAGCGACTATCAGATGCCGATCATGACGAACTCGGAGTCGCTGCTGCAGTTCGGCAACAACGCCTACGCCAAGACGGCGACCGCGCTCAACATTCTGCGCGAGACCGTCATGGGGCGGGAGCTGTTCGATCACGCCTTCCGCGAGTACGCGCAGCGCTGGAAGTTCCGCCGCCCGATGCCCGCCGACTTCTTCCGCACGATGGAGGACGCCTCGGCCATCGACCTGGACTGGTTCTGGCGCGGATGGTTCTACACGACCGACCACGTCGACATCGCAATCACCGGTGTGAACGAGGCCGTGCTCGAGACGGGGGACCCAGAGATCGACAAGCCGCGCCTCAAAGAAGAGCGCGACAGCCAACCGACCTCGCTGTCCAAGCAGCGAGACGCCGCGCTGCCCAAGCTCGCGGATGCCGACAAGGATCTCGAGGACTTCTACAACAGCTACGACGAGCTCGATGTCACGCCGAAGGACAAGAAGCGGTGGGAGCGGAAGAAAAAGCGGCTCGAGGACGATGAGCGCGCGCTGCTCGAGTCGAAGAAGCTCTTCTACGCGGTGGACTTCGAGAACCGCGGCGGCCTCGTGATGCCGGTCATCCTCGACGTCGAGTTCGAGGGCGGCAAGCACCAAGAGCTGCGCATCCGGGCCGAGGTGTGGCGCCGCAACGCGAAGCGGGTCAGCAAGCTGCTCGTGGTCGATGAGCCGATCGTGTCGATCACCGTCGACCCGCACCTCGAGACCGCCGACACCGACCTGTCGAACAACCACTGGCCACCGAAGATTCAAAAGACGCGGTTCCAGCTCTACAAAGCCCGCAAGAAGAGCAACCCGATGCAGGACGCTGGCCAAGGCGACCCCAAGAAAGCGGGCGTGGAGCCCGAGATGCCGGAGGGCGCAGAGTGAACCGCCGCACGGTCCTCTTTCAGCTCGCCGGCGGCTTGAGCGTGGCTGCGGTGGCGCCCGCCGTCGCGGCACACCCGGTTCACGGCTCGTCCGCGGTCGCCGACCTGCGCGGTCAAACGCTGGAGGTCACGCTCACGGTCATGCCCGAGGACCTGCAGGAGGCGCTGCGTCGCGCGGCGGACCGCCCGCTGAAGATCGATGACGATCCGTCGGTGGACGCGCTGGCTCAGGCGTACGTGCGAAAGCACTTCGTCGTGGCCGGCCCCAAAGGCGCGCTGCCGATGGCGTGGGTCGGCTCCGAGGTCGAATCCGACGCCGCGCACCTGTACTTCCAGTTCACGCTGCCCGCCAAACCCGCGGCCGTGACCGTACGCAGCGGCGTGTTCTTCGACATCGCCCCCGCGCAGATCAACCGCCTGCAGGTCCGGCGCGGCAAGGTCTCGCAGACCTACCGCTTCCGGGCCACGGACCGCGCGGCTCGGCTCAAGCGCTGACTCAGCCCTGCAGCGGGGCGCCCGCGACTCCGAGCGCCACCCGAACGACCCGCGTACCGCGAAGCTCGGTGATGTACGCAGAGCAAGGGTCGAAGCCGTCGCCGCGTCCGAAGGCCATGCTCGCGGGAGAGTCGAGCCCTTCGACCACGACCTCTCCGGGCTGAAGGTCGGTCGCGGCGCCATCGACCCGCCAGATCGACCCGCTCAGGTTCGCCAACACGTAGACGAAGCCATCGGCATCCACCGCGATGCCGTCGGGGAACTGGCCCGGACCGGCGTGCATGATCTCGACACCGGTCGCTTCGATGGGCAGACCATCCTCTCCCACGTCGTAGCGCGTGAGCTGCCCTGCCGAGTCGAACGTGGTCGCCACATAGAAAGCAGAGGCGTCGGGCGAGTAGGCCATGCCGTTGGGCGAGGGGACGTTCTCGATGACCGTGCTGACGGTGCCGTCGGCCGTGACGTGGAAGACCCGCGTGTCGAAGTCGTCGGAGACCAGCGTCGAGCCGTCCGGCGCGAGCGTGATGAAGTTCGGGCTGTCGATGCCATCGACGAGCAGCGTGGTCTCACCGTCGGCAGACACCTCGTACACCCCGCCGTCGGGCTGCATCAGCTCGCCAATGCTGGCGACCACGAAGCCCCCACCGGACCGCGGCGCGAGCCCCAGCGCGTAGGGGACCTGGGCAAACGCGGTGGCCTCACCGTCGGCGAGCGCCCACAGCGTGCCCTCGCCGTCCTCGATCGTCGTCGCGATGAGCTGACCATCCGCGCCGAACGAAATGCCCTCGCTGCCCTCCGAGAAGCCGTCGTAGACCACCTCGACCTCGCCCACGGCGAGGTCGTCCCAGCACCCCGCGGCTGCGCCACCGCTGCTCGAGCTCGACGACGCGTCGGCACCCGTCGAGCCGTCGACGGCGCCAGAGCTGGTTGGCTCGGCGGCGCCCGTGGTGTCGGCTGAACTGGTGCCCGAGGTCGAACTCGCGGCGCCCGCGCTTCCTGCACCCGTGGCCTCTCCGGACGCGTCGTCTCCCCCACAACCCACCAGGCCAAGCGCGATGGCGAGCACTGCTTCGCGTTTCATCCGCGCACAGTAGCAGGCACACCTCGCAGCGCTTCACGCACGAGCGTGCGGAACCATCGATGCCCCGGGTCTGCGTCCACCCGCGGATGCCAGACGAGCGTGATCGCGTGCTTGGGCAACGACACGGGCACCGGCAGCGAACGCACCCCCGCGACCAAGCCTTCGAGCGCGGTCGGACCGGTCAGAACCAGGTCACTGTGCGCGACGGCTCGCATCGCGGCCGGAAAGCTCGGTACGCGCAAGCGGACATGCCGCTGAAGGCCGGCCTCCGCCAGCGCTCGATCCACTACGCCGCCGCCCCCTCGTCCACGAGGCGACACGAGCACGTGGTGCAGCCGCGCAAACGCGCGTCGGCCCATCCGCCGAGACCCGCCGAGCGCGGGGTGCTCCTCCCGGACGAAGCAGCGGTAGCCATCGCGCAGCGCGACCGCCTGGCGAAGCGAGGGCGGCAGCACGAATCCGCGATCGAAAGGCTCGACGTCCTCCAGCACCGGCACCACGCCCACGTCGACCTGCCCACTCTCGAGGTCCGCGCCGAGCGAGGCATCGAGGTTCCGGACCGCCACGCTGAGGTCGGGCGCCCGCTCGGCCAGCGCCCCGACGATGGCCGGCGCACCGACCCACGTGAACAAATCCACCGAGGCGATGGTGAACGTTCGCGTCGAGGAGGCTGGGTCGAAGTCGACGGGCTCGTGAACGGCACGAGACAGCGCGACCAACCCCGCCCGCACGGGGGTCACCAGGGCCTGGGCACGCGGCGTCATCGAAACGCCCGTCGGGCTCCGCACGAACAGCGGGTCGTCGAAAAGTGCACGAAGCCGACGCAGGGCATGGCTCATCGCGGATTGCGTCACGCCGACGGTCCGCGCGGCCGCGGTGACGTTGCCGGCCCGCGCAACCGCGTCGAACGCCACCAGCAGGTTCAGATCGACCGAACGAAGCGCCTCGACGCCGTCATGAATGCCGTTCATATCATCAAGACGATACTCCATTGGGCTCATGCTCCGTCCTCCCGCACCTTGAGCGCATGAGCCCAACACCCACCTCTTTGGCCGTGCTCGGTGCCACCGGGGGCATCGGCCGCCTCGCCCTCGATCGCGCGCTGCAGCGCGGACACCAGGTTCGCGCCCTCGTCCGCCCCAACAGCAGCCTCGAGTACACCCACACCAACCTCACCGTCGTCCGGGGCGACGCGACTAACGTCGACGACGTTTCGCGTCTGCTCGAGGGTACGAGCGCCGTCCTCAGCGCAATCGGAACGCCGCCGCGTGCTCGGACCCCAGCCCGCACGCTCGCCGCACACGCGACGATCGAGGCCATGCAGCGGACCAACGTCCACCGCCTCGTCGCCATCTCGGTCTACGGCGTTGGAACGACCCGGCCGCACCTGCCGTTCTTCACCCGCGCGGTGGTGTTCCCTCTGTTCCTGCGACGCGTGATCGCAGACCACGTCACGCAAGAACGCGCCATCGAGGACAGCGCCGTCGACTGGACGCTGCTGCGGCCGCCCTACCTCACCGATGGACCGGCAACCGGCACGTACGCGTTCGACTTTGGCGACGACATCGACGGGCTGACGTGGACGATCAGCCGTGCCGACGTCGCCCACCACATGCTCGACGCCGTCGAGCGCGGCACCCACGTACGCGCCGCGCTGGGCTTGTCGTACCGACGCGACGCCGCGTGAGTGCGCGAGTCGCCCATGCGTTTCGCGAGCTGATTTCGGCTCGACCCCCGGAGCACCGACCAGCGTTCGGGGGCGACGCGGGACGCCGGTCGAGGTTGCATCTTGAACGCGTTTTTTTCGTAGGGCCGAATTCGCGCTCCGCCGATCGGCTCCAAATGCTCGTTCGTTGCCGTTGAGCGAGATGTTCAACCTCGAAGAGGGTCTGTCGAACAACCTGTCCCCAGGGGTCGCAGCCTGCGCTTCCTGCGGCCAGATGGCCGGGGCACGCCGCGAGCCGCCGCACGCGCCGATGGTGTTAGCCTCGCTCCGCAATGGACGAACTTCTCCCACTCCTCATCCAGCTCGTCATCTCCGTCGTCGTCATCGCCGGCTTCTGGAAAGTCTTCGCCAAGGCGGGACAGCCGGGGTGGGCCGCGATCGTTCCCTTTTACAACGTCTACGTGATGACCCAGATCGCTGGGAAGCCCGCGTGGTGGATGGTGCTCTTCTTCATCCCAATCGCGAACATCATCGCCGCGTTCATCGTGAACATCGCCATCGCGGAGAAGTTCGGCAAAGGCACCGGCTTCGGCATCGGCATGATCTTCCTGAGCTTCATCTTCTGGCCGATCCTCGGCTTCGGTGACGCGCAGTACAACGCCAACGCGTAATCGTCGCTGCATCACGCGTTTGAAGAGGGCCCCTACCCCGGGGGCCCTTTTTCGTTGGTTGCGTGCCCGCGGTATGCTCCGCGCGTGCAGGACGGCCCCGCAAGCGGTGCTCCGACGACGGCCCTCGCGAAGCGTAGCCCCGACGCCCTTCGCCGCGCGCCCACGTTCTATCCAGAGGGCCACCCCGACGCCGCGCTGGCCATCGTGCTGGGCGCCGCCCCCGTCACCGGCGGCCTCACGGTCGCGACGGCGGTGGCGCTGGTCGGTGGAGGCGTGGTCGCGGCCGCCCTGCTGGGGGGATTCTCTGCAGTGCTCGCGATCTATCTCGCGCACAAGCGGCTGTCCGTCTACGGGCAGACGGCCTTGGCGAACGCCCGCGGCTTGTACGCGCGCGACCCCGTCCGCGGCCTGGAGGCGCTCCGCAAGGTCGCGCACTCCAGGGCGCTGCCCGAGTTTCGCCTCGAGGCCGCCACCGACCTCGCCGAAGCGCGGCTCGGACACGCGGACATTCGCGGCGCGATCGAGGCGCTGACGATTCACGAGCCCGACGCCAAGAATGCTCGGCGCCGCCGCAACTGGGAGGCCGGACTTCGTGGCGAAGTCCTGCGCGCGATCCTCTCGTGGCTCTCTCCGGGCAGCTTCGTCGACGAGGGCGTCGCCGGCAGCGATGCGTTCGATGAAGCGAGCGCCGATCCGCACGGGGTGGCCCTGCTGAGCATGCTGCGGGTGCTCGAGCGTGCGAGCGAGCCCGACGACGGAGAACTCGACGCGGCGTGGCGGAACCTCCGGTCGACGGCGTTGGGCAGCCTGTACCCGCTGCTGTACGTCATCGCGCTCGCCGTGGCCGCAGAACGGCTCCCCCACCTTCAGGACGAATTTCACGAACGTCTCGAAGCGGACGAGCCGGGCCAGCTGCGCGACGTCCTGCGCCAGCTCTTTCCGCGCATGCACCTGCTCGACGGCGGCGGCTATCGAGTTGCGGCTGCCGAGGAGGCCTTCGAAAGCGAAACCGCCATCGCCGTCCCACCGCCCCCAGAGCTCACCGCGCTCGCAGATCCGCACTCCCTGGTGGCACCCGGCTCCGAGGCACCGATGACGTTCCTCGCGACCTACGCCTCCGTGATCACGCTGGCCACGGGCATGGGATTCGGGATCGGAAGCGGATGGATCGGGTTCTTCCTGGGCCTGTTCAGCTGCGTGTACGTCGGGACGCCCATCGCGGCGATTTGGGGCTCGCGACGGACCCAGGCGAAGCGACGCGCGCACCGGGTCCAACCGCTCGCCGATCTCGTCCCTCGCCCGCCCCAGCCGTGGCTCGAAGAATGTGCCTCTGGCCCGCCGGGTCTCGTCGCGCGCAGCAGTGGCTATCGGAAGCTGCAGGACCTACCGCCAAGCACCATGGTGCTGTGCATCGCCGTCGCCAAGGCGGAGGCGGCCCTCGAGCGGAAGGACGCCGACGAAGCCTGGAACCTCGTGTCGTGGTGGTTTGCGGGCTTCTCGGGCAAGCTGTCCGACGTTGAACCGCTGTACGGCACCGGCGCTTCGCTGGTCCGGGTCGCTGCGCTCAGCGGCCACCTCGCGGACGCCCGCCGCCTGGTCGCCGTCCTGCCCGAGCGACTCGGCAACGAGTGGGACAGCCCCGCCAACCGCACCACCTGGGGCAGCGCAGACTTCGCCGTCTCGTTTGCAGGCGCGCTGGTCTCGGCGCTCGACGGCGCGTGGGACATGACGCGGATCCGGCTCGAGCTCGCTTTCGCGGCGCCGCGTGTGTACCTTGCTCTAAAAGACGAGGCCCTGCTCGACGCGATCATCCGCCGCGCCCAGGAGCACGGTGTTCACGTCAACGTGCCGCCCATCGACACGACGATGCGTGGATGGGCCGATGCGATGTGGCCCAAGCCCGCCCTCGCGGCCGCCACCGCGGCCGCCACCGTGGCCGACGGCTGACTCACGCCTCCGCGTCGGGCTCGGGCGTCTCGCCGAACTGCTTGAGCAGAGCCACGGCCACGGTGCCTGTGACCGTCTGCACCGTCACCAGGCATGCGGGCACGACGAGCGACAAGAACCAGAAGCCCCAGCCCAGCCAAAGCCACAGCACCCACGCCTGAAGCGCCGCCGCGGGGATCCCGAAGATCAGTCCGATCTGAATCGCACGGCGACGCGTCATGCCTTCAGCGTGCGGGGTCCAGCGGCCCGGAGCAAGCGCTACGTACACGTGAGGGAACCGTGCCGCCGGACCCTCGGGCCTCCGCATCGCTGGGGTAGGCTTCGCGCATGCTGAAGGGATTAGGTTTGCGTTCGACCCAAGGGGCGATGGCCCTCGTTGCCGTCCTCGGACTGGTCGCCTGTGGTGACGATGCGCCCGGGACTGACACGGACTCGCAGGGCACCAGCGGCTCCACGAGCACGACCGGTGTGTCGGGGACGACCACGACGCAGGGCAGCACGACCCAGAGCGCGGACGGCTCGACGTCGACCGGGCTTGGACCCGAGGAGGCGCGCGAAGAGTGGCCGCTGCTCGGCTGCGACCCGCTCGTGCCGACGTACTGCGCCGCGCCGTTCCCCTCGAACGTGTTCACGGTCGAGGACCCCGCAACCGGTACGGGACGCCGCCTCGAGATGGCCGCCGAGCTGATGCCGGTCGACGTTGCCGGCGCCGCGGCCGACCCCGCGCCGTGGAACCGCCTCGACGGGTTCTCGCCGGGCATCGCAATCAGCAACCACTTCCCCGACGTCACGCCCGACTCGCTCACCGCGAGCAACGTCGCGACCGCCGTCAGCATCGAGCGCTCCCTCGACGACGACTCGCCGACCGTGCTGCTCAACGCCGCCACCGGTGAGCGCGTGCCCCACTGGGTCGACCTCGACGCGACCGGCACCGACGAGGCCCAGCGCATGTTCATGCTGCGCCCCGCGATCCGCCTCGACGACGCCACGCGCTACATCGTGGCCATTCGCGGCCTGGTCGACGCCGACGGCAATGAGATCGCCGCAACCGAAGGCTTTGCAGCGCTCCGCGACCGCACGGCCTCCGACGACGCCGCGATCAACGACCGCCGCGCTCTGTACGGCGACATCTTCATCCACACCACCGAAGCGGGCATCGACCGCGGAGGCCTGCAGCTGGCGTGGGACTTCACCACCACCTCGATGCGCAACAACACCGAGTGGATGGTGCACATGCGCGACGAAGGCCTGGGACTCATCGGCGAAGACGGCCCGACCTACACGATCACCAGCGTCGACGACGACTGGGACGAGGAGGGGCTCATCGCGCACCGCATCTTCATGGACATGGAGGTGCCCATGTACCTCGACCAAGCCAACCCGCTCGCTACGCTGCAGTTCGGCGACGACGGCCTGCCCGAGCCCAACGGCACGGCGATGTTCGAGGTGGAGCTGCTCATTCCAACCTCGGCACTGACCACGCCCGTCCGGCCGCTGCAATACGGTCACGGCCTGCTCGGCGCCAAGGAGCAGATCGAGAGCAGCCACTTCCGACCGTTCATGAACGACTACGGCTACGCGCTGTTCAGCGTCGACTTCATCGGCTTTGCCGAAGACGACGAGGCCTTCATCGGCGCGATGCTCGGCAACGGCCAGTTCAACCAGTTCTCCAACGTCATCGATCGGCAGCACCAGGGCATGCTCAACTCGCTGGCCGCGATGCGCATGATGAAGACCTCGTTCGCGCAAGACCCCAACTTCGGGGGCCTGATCGATCCCAGCGAGGGCTACTACCTCGGCATCAGCCAGGGCGGCATCTACGGCCCCACGTACATGGCGCTTTCCACCGACATCACCCGTGGCTGCTTCGGCGTCCCGGGCATGCCGTACAACGTGCTGCTCAGCCGCAGCGTCGACTTCGACCTGTTCTTCGACATCGTGCGCGCCAGCTTCACCGACGCCCGCGACCACATGATGCTGCTGAACCTCGCGCAGATGCTGTGGGACCGCATGGAGCCCACCGGCTACACGCCGTACGTCCTCGAAAACACCTTCGAGAACACCCCGCCCAAGGACGTGTTCCTGCGGGCTGCGGTCGGTGATCACCAGGTGACCAACTTCGGCGCGCACATCATGGCCCGAAGCTTCGGCATCGAGCACCTCGACACCGGCGTGCGCGACATCTGGGGCCTGGAGACGGTCGACGGCCCCATCGAGGGCTCGGCCTACGTCGAGTACGACTTCGGCCTGCCCGCCGACCCCGTCGACAACACGCCGCAGCGCGCCTGCGAAGACCCGCACAGCAAGCTGCGTCGCCTCGACGAAGCCCGCCAGCAGCTCGACACCTTCTTCCGCGACGGTGTCATCGAGAACACCTGCGCCGATGGCGTGTGCGATTTCAGCGACATGAGCGGCTGCGAGTAGCGCCACCTCGGTCCGAACGCGCCCCGCCTGGACCATCGTCCTCGCGGGGCGTCACCTTTTTCCTTCCCCGTCCGTAGGGGTTCGCGACGATGAAACGCCTCCTGCTTTCGCTCCCCCTCCTGGCCACCATGGCGTGCGACGACTCCCAGGCCGCCGCAGCACCCCGCAGCGCAGACGCGCAGGTCGACGCTGCCCCGGCCCGAAAGATCACGCTCGAGGGCGACCTCAGCGCAGACACGATCCGCGGCCTGGGCGCCCATCTCGAAGGGCTCGCCGACATCTCGAGCGTGTCGATCGAGGTGGAGCAGACCAACGACGGCCCGACCCGCGCCTCGATCACGGTCGCGGGCAACGACCTGCCCTCGGCCGTAGAGCTTCGAGACGCGGTCAGCGGCTACGACGGAATTGGCTCGGCTGCGGTCGCCATCGAAGGGGCCGAGGCGCCCGTGGGGCACGGCGTCGACGTGGCCGCGGTCGCTGGAGACCAAGACAAGTCGCCCGAGGCCGTGAAGGCAGAGGTCCTCCAGAAGCTGCGGGCCGACGGGGTCGAAGGCGACGTCCACGTCGACGTAATCGACGACGATGGCGAGCGCCGCGTCGAGGTTCGCGTCGAACAGACGGAGACCAAGACCGAGTAGCCCGATGGGCTCCGGACCCCTTGCAGCCTTCCAGCTCGCCCGCCAGGTGTCGCGGGCGCAGCGGGGAGACCCTCGCGCGTTTCGAGCGCTGTACGCCACGCTTCACCCCGCGGTGTACGGCTACCTCGCGGCGCGCGTGCGCGTGCGCGCCGACGCCGAAGACCTCACCGCGCTCACGCTGCACCGCTTCGTCGATCGACTCGACCGCTACGACCGCCGCAAAGGGAGCGTGCGCGCGTGGGTCCTGACGATCGCCCGCAACGCGCTCATCGATCACCTACGCGCGCGGCGTGACGTGGCTCCGCTGGCCGAGGTCGAACACCTGCTCGCCGACGCTCGCTTCGCCCCCGACGCGCGTGAAGAGGACCCTCGACTGCAGCGCATCCGCGAGGCCCTGGCCGACCACCCCCCCACCACGCGTGAAATGTTCGCGCTGCGCTATGGCGACGGACTCCGCACCCCCGAGATCGCAGCGCTGCTCGGCCTGAGCGAGGCCGCCGTCAAGCAGCGCTTCTCCCGAACGCTCCGCACGCTCAAGCAACGACTCGCCACCCCCGAGAACGAAGAGGTCGCCCATGTCCCTTCCTGACGAACTGCGACGGGTCTACCCACGCCCCGACGCGCCCGACCCCGACCGTCGTGACGCCCTGGAGGCCGAACTTCTCGCCAAGCTGCCCGAGCCCTCGCCGAGTGCATGGCGGCGCCGGATGCTGTTTGGCGGGCTTGCAGGACTCGCGTTCGTAGGGGCCTGCGCCGTCCCCACCGACTACGCGGTGGACTTTGGGCACCGGCTTGCGTTCAGCATCTCCGAGGAGGACTTCGATCCCCGCGGCCTCGCCGAGCACATTCGCGAGGGCTTCGACGGCGTCGAGGAGCTTCGGGTCTCGGCATCGATGTCCCGCGTCGAAACCGACGACGGTGCTCCGCCCCAGATGAGCTTCGACGTCACGCTCGACATCGTCGGCGACGTCGATGCCGACGCCGTCGAGCTGTCGCTGCTCGAGCACTTCGACGCACTGGAAGCCGTCGACGTGGAGTCGATCGACGCCACGGTTCACGGCACGTTCGGAGGCATGCTCTCGCATCGCACGCTGGGCTGGGTCGTCGACGAGCAGAGCGCCGACGAGGCGCGGGCACGCATTCTCGCCGACTTTGCGGCGCGTGGACTCCCGCCGCCGCATCGCGTCGAAGTCCAGGTCGAAGAGGATGAAGGGCCAGGTCGGCGATCGCGGGCGGTGCGGGTTGAGGTGGAGTCCGAACGTTGACCCTGTCCTCTGAGGCACACGTCCTTTGACGGGTCTGGGGGCGCGGCGCAGGTTGGCCGCCATGCGCCCCCTCCGTAGTCTCCTTGCGCTGTCCTGCACGCTCGCGACGTCGCTGCCTCAGCTCGCGTCGGCTGCACCCCCAGCCCTCCCCACCGCGCCGTCCGAAGATGTGGACGCCCGCTACGCCCAGGGTCAGCAGCAGCTCGAGGCGGGTGACGTCGCCGGGGCCGCCAAGACCTGGGAGGGCCTGCTCGAGGATGTCCCGGAGTCCGCCGAGACGACGGGTCTGCGCGAGGCCCTGGTCATCAACGCGATCGATGCGCGACTCGCAGCGTACGAGCGCCAGGTGACCGAGACCGGCGAACAGGAACCGCTGCATCTGTACGCGGCCAAGGTCACGGTGCGGCGATACTTCCGGGCTCACAACGCGGCGCACGGCCAGACGCGGGCCGTGGGGGCGGTGGTCCGGGAGCGGGCGGCCGCCCTCGATGACGCGCTCACCGACGCCGAGCCTCCGCCTCGTCCCGCAGGCCCGCCGAGCGCGTCCACGTACTTCGACCCGGTGCCGGCGTCGGCCCCTCGACCGCCCGCGCCTTCGGGCCCCAACGGCAACGGGCTGCTCGTAGGCGGCATCGGCGTGGGCGTCCTCGGACTCGCGACGGGCCTCACCATGATCCCGCTGGGCGCCGCGCTGGGGCGCAACGCCGAGAACATCTACACCGTCTCCACGATCAACGCCTTCAACGCCGACTCCGACAGCCAGCGCGCGATCGCAGAGGCCGACGCCGCCGATGCAGAGCGCGCCGGCCGGACCGCAAACCGCGTGGCGATCGCCGGGGCCGTGATCAGCCCGCTCCTCCTCGGTGGGGCCGCCGCGATGATCGTCGTCGGCCTGCAGCGCCGTCGCCAGGCGTACTACGGCGAACGAATCCAGCACGCGCCGGCGCTGTCCCCCGACTACGCGGGATGGACCACCACGATCCGCTTCTGAGGCTATCCTCCGGCCCATGGCCATCACGCTCTCGCTCGCAGGAAAGACCGCCATCGTCACCGGAGGAGGCCGTGGCATCGGCCAAGCCATCACCGCGCGTCTGGCCGAAGCCGGCGCGAACGTGGTCATCGCCTCTCGCAAGCTCGACAACCTCGAGGCCACCGCGGCCGCGCTCACCGAGCACCCCGGTCGCGTGGTCCCGGTGCAGTGCCACGTCGGCGTGCCCGAGCAGATCGACGCGCTGGTCGAGCGAGCCGAGGCCGAGGTCGGGCCGGTCGACATCGTCGTCAACAACAGCGCGACCAACCTCGGCCAAGGTCCATCGCTGCAGGTCACGCCCGCCATGCTCGACAAGATGATGGACGTGAACGTCAAAGCGGCGATGCACCTGGTCCACCGATGCGTGCCCGGCATGCGCGAGCGCGGCGGCGGCAGCATCATCAACATCTCCTCCATCTCGGGCGCGCAGCCCCAGCCCGGTGGTCTGCTCTACAGCTTCACCAAGGCGGGTCTGAACATGCTCACGCGCGCGTGGGCGCGAGAGTTCGGGCCGTGGAACGTGCGCGTCAACGGCATCGCCCCCGGCCTGATCAAGACCGACTTCAGCAAGTACTTCTGGGAAGACGAGGCGCGTCGCGACAAGCTGGTCGGCGATCAGCCGCTGCAGCGGCTCGGCCAGCCCAGCGACATCGGGTTTGCAGCGGCCTACCTCGCCAGCGATGAAGCGGCCTTCATGACCGGGCAGACGCTGGTCATCGACGGCGGCGTCTTGGCCTGACCAGACGCTCGCGGCGTGGCAGGGCCGGCACTCAGGCGTCCGAGGCGAGCGCCACGACCACGCCTGCGACACCGTCCGCCAGCACTAAATGATCGCCTTCGGGCGCGTACGGGATGTGGACGAAGTACGCGCCGCGCAGCGAGCCCCCCTGGGCCTGCGCGGACTTCACGGCCTCGAGGGCCCACGTGTGCGTCTCATTGCAGAGGTAGCTGTTCCCCTCGCGCGCCGGCTTCACGCGGGCGGTGAACGCACCGAAGGCTCGACCATCCACCGCCTCCACGCGTTCGGCGATCGTCGTCCCAGCGGGTGCGGGCAGCACCTCGGAGGCGTCGGCGAGAATGGGACCCTGCATCGGTCGGCCCGCAGCGTCGTCCCCCTTGCGGCCGTTGTAGGCGCCGGCCTCGACGAAGATCTCGTCGGTGCGGTCGTACACGCCGAGTCCAAGATGAACGACGACGTCGTGCTCGGCGTAGCCGGGCAGGTCACGCGCGACCTCCCAGGTGACCGGGAGCGTCTCGAAGGTCCATTCGATCGCGCCCTCGCCGGCTGCCCGCCGCAGCGCGGCAGGGAGCGGACCGTCGAACGACAAGGGCGCGTCCGTACGCGGCTCTCCAACCAGCAGTCGACAGCTCGGGTTGTCCCGGCAGCGCCACACGTTCGGAGGGTCGCCGAGCTCTTTCCAATCGTTGAACCCGGTGACGAGGACGCGCAGCGGTGGCTTCGACGTGGGCATGGCAGCGGGCGCCTCGACCGGCGCGCGATCGGGTCGACCGCCACACGCAAGCAGCAGCATGAGGCCCCCGCACGAAACACGCAGTCGCGTCATGTCCGGAGCGTATCAGCCAACCGTTCGAGACGGCGCGTGGGCTAGCAGCCTCCGCGCGGGGTCTCGGCTGCCAGCGGAAGCCGCGTTCGGCCCGCTCGCGAGGGCGAGGCGCCGCGCGCAAGGGCAACCTCTTCATCGCCATAGTGCTCGAGATAGTCGGGGCGAAGACCGCCGCAGCGATGTCGAGCCTCGCAGCCGTCGCAGGCCGGGACGTGGACGCGCGGCGTGATGGCGCTGTCGGCGAGATCGAACACCGCATCGGGGCTGACCACCCGGACCCGCTGAAGCGTGGGGTTGTAGGCGAGGTCGGCGTGATGGCCGAGCACGCAGGGCGGAATGTGCAGCGAGCGCAGCCGGACACCGCGAGCGTCGGCCCGAGCGCGCGCATCGTCGAGCACCGCCACCGCCTCGCGAAGCGTAGGCATGCTGTGGGGTCGCGCCGCATTGGCATCGGTCAGGGAGACGAACCATAGGTCGGCGGCATGGACCCCTCGGTCCGCGATCCAATCCACGGCGGCCGGCAGCCTCGGCAGGGTGTCCCGCTCGAGGATCACGTCGGCGGCCACCTCCACGTCGAGAGCGGTAAGCCGCTCGAGCGACGTCTTCATCGCATCGAACGTTCCGTCTCGGCGCACCATGGCCTCATATGCCTCACGCTCGTGAGTGTGAATGGAAATGTGGACACAGGTCGCC
The DNA here is from genome assembly GCA_039024335.1 of Myxococcota bacterium. Taxonomy (GTDB): domain Bacteria; phylum Myxococcota_A; class Polyangia; order Nannocystales; family Nannocystaceae; genus CAJXVA01. The sequence goes on along the minus strand of JBCCQM010000102.1, from coordinate 10,456 downwards.
CCCGCGTCGACCAAGCGCGCCGCGTTCTCCCCCACGCCGAGCACGAGGCCGTTGCTTTGAACCTTGACGTCCTCATATCCGAGCGAGACCGCGCGCCGCACCAGCGGCAGCAGATCCGGGCGCATCGTCGGCTCGCCCCCGGTGAAGGAGACGCGGCGGTACCCAGCCGCGACGCCGCGTGCGAGCTCGGCGGCGATCGCTCGACCCTGCAGCGACCGCGCCCGCATCGCCGGCGTGATCGTGCAGTAGGTACACGCCACGTTGCAGTCGTAGCCCATGATGATGTCGAGCAGCCCGGACACCTGCCCGCATCTTGACCGGCCTGCGGCGACCCCGCTATCGTGGAGGCAGGATGGGAGACGCAGAGGACGACCGCAGCGAGGGACAGACGTCGATCGGGCGCCGCACGGTCGTCGCGGGCCTGTGCGTCGCCGGGGTAGCCGTGGGCGCGGGCATGCTCTCACCATCGGAGTCGGGCCCTGCCGCCCTGTCGCTGGGCCCGATCGCGCCCGGGGCGACGCTGCAGGGCGCCAGCGCCGTGAAGGTCGTCGCCGTCCACCCCGTCACGTTCGGCGCGCTCCCGGTGATCCTCGAGACCTCGACCGGCACGCGGTTCCAAGTCGACGTGCTCGCGCGGGATCCCGAAGGCCCGGCGGGCGTGGCCGACACCGACCACTTCAGCGTCTACGTTTCGAACCAGGGTTCCGGGGCCTCGCCCACTGACGAAGGCCAAGGCCTGGGCGCCATGGCGCTGGCCTCCGCGCTGTCCACCTTCGAGCAGTCGGGTGAACCCCTCCCCTCGCTGATGACGATGCGCGAGCGCGCCGAGCAGCACCCGCGCGGCTCCTTCGGCGTGCCGCTGAGCTGAGCGCGTGCCTTCGATCGAGGTGTTCGGCGCCACGGGTGCGCTGCACGACGCAATCGCCGGCGTACCCGGCGACTTCGATCTGCGCGTCGCGGCGCTGGAGTCCTCGCCCGACGCTTTGGTCGTCACCGGCGTGACGCGCTCCAACGCGCGCCACCTCGATGCGCTCGTCCCGTGGCTGCACGCGCGGGGCGTTCGCCGCTGGACCCAGCGTTGGCCGGGCCCCGTCGCCGCGGGGAGCGGCCCTTCGCGCCTCGGCCTCGTCGTACCGCGCATGCTGCACGCGGCCGTGCTCGCCACGCGGACCGGCCTTCAGGTGCGCCTGCTCGGCATCCCGCCGTGCCTGCTCGGTCCCCACCGTCACCTTGCCGGGCCGCCCGAGCCCGTCGACGCCCCGTGGAGGTGCGGAATCTGTCCCGGGGAGTCATCCTGCAGCGGCGTCCCCGGCTCGTACGGCCGCTGGTATCACCGCGACCTCGAGCTTCGCGACGCCACGCAGTCGTGACGCCGGCGACCTCGCTCGACGGCGACGTCAGCTCGGGACTGCGCAGCCGTCGGGGCCGCAGACCTCGCCCACCGCTTCGTCCGGCCCGGCCTCATCATCGGCACGGGTGAGGACGCGCGCGATCGCGTCGGGCGGCTGCGCGCCCGGGATGGCGAACCGGCCGTCGACGACGAAGAACGGTACGCCGGTCACGCCCAACTCCGCCGCGGCGGCCTCGTCTTCGCGGACCTCACGAGCGTAGTCCTCCCCGCTGAGCACCGCGGTCGCGCGCTCGGCATCCAGGCCCACGTCGGCCGCGAGATCGACCAGCACGTCGCGGTCGGTGAGCAGCTTGCCCTCGTGCATGTACGCCTTGAACAACCGCTCCTTGAGCGCGTCCTGCTTGCCCGACTGCGCCGCCCAAGCGAGCAGACGATGCGCGTCGAACGTATTGACCGGGCGTGCGCGGTCGAAGCGGAAGTCGATGCCCACGCCAGCGCCGACGCCCGTCATGCGGTCGATCATCTGCTGCGCCTGGCTCGACGACGCGCCGTACTTCTTCGCAAGGCGGTCAACGTACGGCACGCTCTCGTCGTGCGTCCGCGGTGCGCTCGCGTCGAGCTCGAACGCGTGCCATCGGACGTCGAGCTCCAGGCCGGCGTCGCGGGCGGCCGCTTCGAGGTTGCGCTTGCCGACCCAACACCAGGGGCAGGCAACGTCGGACCACACATCCACGCGAACGCTGGGCATGGCGACACGCTACGACGCCGACCGGCCAGATCTGACGGCCAGCTCTGACGGACCCAAGGTCCGCGGCCCCTGGGCAACGGGCGCATGTCGCGCCGAAGACGAAAGGGGGTTCTGCATGCGCGGACCCTGGGTCGGTCCAATGCGCCGGCCGACCCAGGGCTCGCTCAGGGCAGCGCGACGTTGGCCTCGTTGGCGCGGATCCGGCGCTCGAGCCCGGCCATGATGGCGCGGACGGCACCGTCGGGGATCTTGGCGCCGCGCGGGTGCGGGTGGCCGTAGTACAGGGCGTACCGCTCGGTAGAGCGCGGAGCGGCGTGGGTGGTCTGGCCCAGCGCGGTCACCGTGACCGAGAACCGCAGGTCATCTCGCCCGAAGTCGACTCGGACGCCGCCCTCGCGCGGTTCGGACAGACCCAGGACGGACCATCCGGCGATCCGCTCCCCGGCCGTCAGCCCGTCGAGCAGCGCGATGGCCTCGGCGGACACCTGCCGCCGATCGGACCCAGGGTCCGCGGGTTCGCGCGGCCGCAGCTCGAGCAGGACGACGCCGACGGCACACACCGCGGCAAGGATCGCGGGCCCGACCCAGGGTCTCACGACGCACCTCCGTCCACGCGCACGGCGATCCGCATCCCGTAGCCCGGGTGGACGACCTCGAGCAGCTCGTCCCAGACCTCGGGCGGAAGGACCATGGGCAACCGCTCGTCTTTGGTCAGCGCGAAGACGGCCCCCACGGGTACGGCGTCGGGCCGAAGCGCGTCGGGACGGATCGGTCGACCATACGCGTTGCCCTCCATGGCGGCCCACAGCGCCTCGCGCTGCCCGACGTGCGGATTGGCGAGCCTCTCCAGCTCGAACCGCTGGTCCTCCTGCACGATGTAGAGGACGGTGACATTCGGCAAGCGTCCGCTGCGCTGCAGCGCCGAGGCCAGCAGCGGCTCGTTCGTGTAGACGACCTTGCGCTTGTCTCCCACGGTCTCGGCGAGCCGGTCGATCATGGGGTCCAAGTGCGGTGCGGTGCTGCGCCGGTCGATCCGACCGCCGTCGCCGAACGCGAACGGTCCTAGGGCAGCGAGCAGACCCAGGGTCCCCAACGCCGCACGCGCGTGCCCGGCGCGATGAAGCGCCAGCGCCAGCGCGGTCCAGCCCACGGCCGCCAACCCGGTGGGATGGCGGCCGTCCATGGCCCCTGCGAGCGCGGCACCCGCCAACGCGGCCAACACCAGCAGCGAGAACCGTCCTGGCGGCCCCTCACGATCGACCCAGGGACCCACCGCGCGGCTGAGCGCGAGCGCGGCGAAGGGGACGACCGGCAGCAAGTACCGCGGCGACTGGTCGAAGTTGAAGACGCGCCACTGCGGCAGCACCACCAGCGCGAGGGCAAAGCTCGCCACGAAGACCAAGCCTATCCTCTCCAGGCGACCGAGCGACGACCACCGCATCAGCCCGAGCGCTGGAAGCAACGGCGTGAGCGCGACCGCGGTGGTGACGATGTCGGAGAGACTCGCGGCCCCCGAGTGAGACGCCCAAAACGGATTGCCCGGCATGGGCTCGGGCAGCGCGGGCGGGTAGTGCAGAAACCAGATCGGGTCGTGATGGTAGGCGATGCCGGCCACGCCATACATCGCGCCAAAGGCCGGCAGCGCTGCAAGAACCCGCCAGTGCCGCTCCTGCGCGGCAGCCACCGCGACGATCGGAACCAGCACCGCGACCTCGGCTCGGATCCACGGAAGCATCCCCAGCACGACCGCCGCCGCGACATGACGGTCCGAGACGTACAGCCACGCAAAGATGCACAAACCGGCGACGACGTCCGTGTTGGACAGCCCCGCCACCGATCCGCCGATGTACAGCGGGGACAGGGCCAACACCAGCGCAGCCACGAGTGGAGCGCGGTGGTCCGAGGCCCGCGCCGCCAGCCACAGCGCGGCCACGCCCACCGCACCGACGAGGGTGTGCGCAACGAAGAACCCGTCGAGCGACCCCGCAAACGGCGCATAGAGGGCGCTGATCGGGGGGCGACTCTTCTGCAGGAACAGGCCCGCCGCGGGGTCTCGCGCGGTCACCCACGCGAACAGATGCGTCAGCAGTCCCTCGTCGTGCAGGAATGTGTCGTCGCCGAGGCTCGCAAGCGCGAGTCCGCAAAACACGACCAGCGCGAGCACGAGCCCGGCCGGTCCGCGCAGCAGCGCATCACTCAGCCCTGCGCGCGTACCCATGCCACGTTGCGGGCCAGGCCCTCGTCCAAGGACACCGTCGGTGCCCAGCCCAGGAGCTCGCGTGCTTGCGCGGCGTCACAGCACAGCCGCGAGACTTCGGCCGCGCGTGCCGGCGCCCGCACGATCGGCACGTCGACACCACACGCCGCGACGACCCGCTCCGCCAGCATCGCGATCGTCGTGGCCCGCCCGGTTCCGAAGTGAACGACGCGCCCGACCGCGGCGGGGTCCGACCCCATCCGAACGAATGCGTCGACCATGTCGTCGACGTACGTGAAGTCGCGACTCTGCTGACCGTCGCCGAACACCGTCAACGACTCGCCGCGAAGCGCCAACCCGATGAACTTGGGAATGACGTCATAGACGTGCCGTGGCCCGTACGTGTTGAACGGCCGGATCACCGCAACGGGCGTGCCGTAGGTGCGGTGGTACGCCATCGCCATTCGGTCCGCCGCGACCTTGGAGGCGGCGTAGGGGGAGGTCGGCTGCAGAGGATGATCCTCGCGCATCGCCTCCGACTGCGCGGGACCGTAGACCTCGCTCGACGACGTCACGACCACCCGCTCGATCGCTGCGCAGCGCCGGCTCGCCTCGAGTACCGTCACCGTGCCGTCCATGTTGGTCCGCAGCACCTCACGCGGGTGGGAGAACGACCGCTCCACGTACGCGTCTGCAGCGAGGTGAAAGACGACGCTCGGCGCGAGATCCACGATCGCGGCCTCGGCGTCGGGCCCGGCGACGTCCGTCGCGATCACGCGCTCCAACCGAGCGGCGACGGAGCCGAGGTTGCGGAACGCGGCGCCGACGGTTCCCGTGACCGAGCGCGGCCGCACGAGCACCGAGACCGCGGCGCCGTCGAGGAGCAACCGCTCGACCAGATGCGAGCCCATGAAGCCGTCGGCGCCGGTGACGAGGACGCGGCGCCCGGTCCAGTCGGAGGTGGCCACGACCGCACGGTATCAGGCCATGGCATCATTCAGACGTCGATGGGCCCGCTGCGAAGGCTGGAAATGATTGGACGCCTCGCGGAAACGTGGGTGCGCCGGCCCTCCACGCCCACGCGGCTGGTGTTCGACGTCACCCGGCGCTGCAACCTGCGCTGCGCGATGTGCAAGACCTGGGAAAAGCCCAGCGAAGGCGAGCTCTCGGCCGACGCGATCGCCTCGATCCTGGCCCAGCTTCCCCGGCTGACCTGGCTCGACGTGACCGGTGGCGAGCCCTTTCTTCGCCGTGACATCGAGCAGGTCCTTGGCGCGGCCTTGTGCATTCCGCCGGCGCTAACGGTGCTGCATTTTCAGACGAACGGCTGGAGCCCGGCCCGCATCGCCGAGATCACGGAGCGGGTGCGGAGTCGGCGTGAAGGCGTCGACCTCATCGTCACGGTCAGCATCGATGGGCCCGAGCCGGTGCACGACGCGGTTCGGGGTCGCCAGGGCTCCGCCGCCCGGGCCCTGGATACGTTGGCGCGACTCGAGCCGCTCGCGGGGGTCGAGGTCCACGTCGGCACGACGATCAGCGACCGCACGGTCGACGGGCTCCCCGCCCTGGAGGAGATTCTCCGGAGCAGAGGGTTCGACCTGCGTCGATGGCACTGGAACTGGCTGCAGACCTCGGCGCACTTCTTCGGCAACGAGGGCATGGAACCCCGCAGCGTTCCCACACAGGACCTGCTTCTCCGGCACATCGCGCGCCGCGGCGTCCCGCGCACCCTCGTGCAGCTGATGGAGGCCGCGTACCTGGTCAACCTCGACGCGGTGCAGCGGGGCGAGCCCTCCGGCGTGCCGTGCCAAGCGCTTCGCAGCGCGGCGTTCATCTCCCCCGAAGGCGACCTCTTTCCGTGCCATTTGTACGGACGAAACCTCGGCTCCGTCCAGGCCGACGGCGTCGCCGCGCTCTGGGACGCGCCCCACGTCCATGAGGCTCGCCGAGACATCGAGGCGCTGGCGTGCGGCGGATGCTTCAGTGCCTGCGAAGCCTATCCGGCGCTGGCCGGCGCACCGATCGCGGCCGCCCGCGTCACCGCGCGTCGGTTGGTGCAGCTCTCCCGACGAGGCCGCAGATGACGGTCGACCCCCTCGCCTGGCTGCAGCAGGACGTCATCGGTGGCCCCAACGTAGCCTCGTGGACCAACCCGCTGCACCCCGGCTACGCGTACCCTGAAGCGGCAGGCCTACTGATCCGGTGGATGGCGCAGCGCGACCGTCTCCCGCCCACCGCCGTGCTCGAGTCGCTGGTCGACGCGGTGCAGCGAGATGCTGTCGGCCGCGCTGGGATCACGTATGCCTTCGACACCGGCGTCGTCCTCACGGGCTTGGACGCCGTCGTCCCTGACGACCCTCGATGGACCGCCGCGCGCAGTCGTCTCGCCGAACGCCTGCGCGCGCGCGCGGTGACCACCCCCACCGTCGCGCCGCGGTGGAGCACGACGCCCGGCCCCCACATGTTGAAGCTTGCCGTCGGGACGCTCGTCCGCGCCCGCCGCGGGGCCGCGACGCCGCTGCGAGACGTGCTTGCGGCGTGGCCCTTCGAGCAGCGTGACGACGGCCTGCTGCACACGCCGCCGCACGCCGCGACCTACCTCCACGCGCATGCGTATGCGACCGAAGGCCTGCTCGCCCTCGCGCAGCTCGGGGTGGACACCGCGAACGCGGCCGCCATCGCCATCGACGCGCTGGCGCGGATGCAGTCGCCCGACGGAAGCCTGCCCGCATGGTCGGACGGCACCGTGCCTGGCCGCTGCGACACCACGGCCCAGGCCGTGCGCCTGTTCATCCTGCACGATCGCGAGCGGCTGCGCGGGGCGATCGAGACGGGCCTCGCGTTCCTGGATCGCCACACCGACGAACGGGGCGCGACCGCCTACGAGGCGGGCAGCGACGACCGCAACACCTGGACGACGCTGTTCACTGCGCAGGCCCGGGCCTGGGCGCGTGACGAGGCCGGCGCATGCGTGGAGGGGCTGCTGTGATGCGCGTCGCCAAGGTGCTCACCAACGAGACCTGCGATCTGCGATGTGCTTTTTGCAGCGCGCGTCGTCCCCACGAAAACCCCGACGTGGCGGGCGGCTCGGCGCTGCGCCGCCGACTCGACGCGCAGCTCGACGCCAACCCGCAGACGCTCGTGCTCAGCGGCGGAGAGCCCACGCTGCGCGACGACCTCCCCAAGATCGTCGCCTACGCCCGCGCCCGCACCGAAGCGACGCTGGTACTGGAGACCCACGCGCTTCACCTCGACGCCGCCCGCCTTCGCGTCCTCGAAGCCGCTGGACTCGACGTGATCCGCATCCACGTGCCCGCGCTGGGCGAGGCGCTGGACGCGTTCACCGGTCGAGCCGGCGCGGGAGACTCGCTCGACGCCGCGCTGACGAATGTTCACGCCAGCAACCTGGAGTACGAGACCGCCACGCCCATCGTGGCCGCGAATCTCCACCACGCAGCGTCCATCCCCGCCGCGCTGTCGGAACGGGGGCTGCGACCGACGACGCTGTGGTTCGGCGTCCCAACGTCCGCGCCCCAAGCATCGTCCCTCGCGCCGCTCGAGACGGCCACGGTCGCCGCCGCCGGCTTTGCGCGCGCAGCGGGACGCGCAGGACTCTCCGCTAGCATCGACCCGGCGGCCTTCGTGCCTCCGTGTACCTTCGCCCACCCCTCCGCGGTGGCCCACACGTTCGCGCTCAACCCCGGCGCAGCATCGCGACTGGGTTTTGCCCACGCCGCAGGCTGCGAAGACTGCACCGTGCGCGAACGCTGCCCGGGCCTGCCACCTGCCCTGCATGAACACGCCAAGCCGCTGCGCGCCAAGAACCTGCGGCGACGGCTGACCGTCATCGGTACGCCCGCCCAGCAGATCGCCCGCGAGCTGGTCACCCACGAGGTCTACCGGGACCGCAGCGGCGCGAGCCTGCCCGCCGCGATCGTCCGGATCAACTTCCGCTGCAACCAGAGCTGTCAGTTCTGCTTCGTCAGCACCCACCTTCCCGACCCCGACGAAGCCGCGGTCCGAGCCGAGATCGAAGCCATCGCGGCCAAGCGCGGCGCGCTGGCCCTCAGCGGCGGCGAGCCCACGCTCAACCCAAAGCTGCTCGCGTACATCGCCCTCGCCAAGGACGCAGGCGTGGCCGAGGTCGAGCTGCAAACCAACGCCACCCGGCTTCACCGCGACGGGCTCGCGGATGCCCTGCACGCCGCAGGACTCGACCGCGCGTTCATCTCGCTGCACGGGGCGAACGCGACGACCTCGGACGCGATCACCGAGGCCCCCGGAACCCACGCCCAAACCCTGCTGGGCATCGACGCCTTGGCCTCGACCAACGTCGCGCTCCGGCTCAACTATGTGCTGTGCGAGCCGAACTACCGCGAGTTTCCTGCGTTCGTGGAGCAGGTGGCCGCGCGTTGGCCCCAGGCCGCCGTCAACGTGTCGTTCGTGGGCCCGAGCACCGACCTGGTGCCACGCACGCGCGCCCTCATCCCCCGCTACGAAGACGTCCTGCCGCTCGTCGCCGAAGGCATGCGCATCGCCGCGGGCCACGACCTCGAGCTCGGCGGGTTCGAGTCCATGTGCGGGATTCCGCTGTGCTTGGTTCCAGGAGACCTCCAGCGCTTCATTCCGCTGGCCAGCGCGTGGGCGGGGCTGAGCGAGAGCGAGTTCCTCAAGCCGCCGGGCTGCAGCGCATGTGTGCTACAAACCCGCTGCTTCGGGCTCCGGCGAGGTTATGCCGAGCTTTACGGAACCGAAGCACTTCGCCCCGTCCTCGAGCGTTCTTCCTCTACGGATCCCGCATGAGCCCGTCGTCTTCGCGCCCCCTCGCCCTCGTTCTTCTCGGACTCGTCGCGCTCGGCTGCGGTGACGACCCCGCGCCGTCGGCGGGCACGCCAAAGCCCGAGCCCACGCCAACCGCAGACGCAGCGAAGGCGCCCGAAGAACCGGTCGCGGCCCAACCCGACGTGGGCTCCGCAAAGGACTTCGAGGACCCGGCCGGCGATACTCCGCCCGCGATCGATCCCGAGGTCGCCGCCATCGACCCGGACGAGCCCCTCCCCGAAGAGGTCCCCCACGCCGAAGCGGCACACCCCGGCCCGTGCAAGATCACGTGGAGCACCGGCGCCAAGCTGACGTTCACCTACGAGGGAGACGGCGGCACCGTCAAAGCCGACACCGACGGCAACGGCAAGCCCGACGCCTGCGGCGCCTTCACGATCGCCGAGGGCAAGACGACCAAGGTCACCATCGACGAGGGCTGCGACGGCTCCATCGAGTCCACCATCGAGCCCAAGTACGACGCCAAGGCCAACGTCGCGACCGCTTCGTTCACCGAGACGGTCGGCGGCAAGGAGACCAAGCGCGACGTCACCATGATCGACATCGCCGGCTTCACCGGCCTGACGCCCGGCTACCCGATCTACGCGTCCCGCAAAAACGCCAAGGTCTACGTCCGCGGCGGACTCGCCCGCAAAGCCACGGTCAAGTCGCCCTGGCAGGGCCCCGACATGGTCGTCACCGTCGGCTACAGCAAGGAGAACCGGGTGCTGCGAGTCAAAGAAGACCACGGTCGCGACGGCTCCACCGACCGCCGCTTCGACTACCGCTACGACGACCAGGGCAACGTAATCGCGATGTCCGTCGTGCTCGGCAACGGCGACACGGTGCAAAAAGGTCGGGCCAAGCTCGACTACAGCTGTCATGAGTAGCGGGCTTCGGTAGTCTCGCTTCGATGCAGCACGGATACGGTCAGCCGCCCGGAGGACACGGAGGCGGACAGTGGGGACAAGGCGGCGGTCACGGGCACGGGCAACCGCCGGGCTATGGCGGTCCCCCTGCGCAGCCGACCTCCGGCCTGTGCGTGACCGCGAACTACATCTTCCTGCAGTGGATGCTCGCGTTCACCAACCCGGTGATCACCGTCTACGGCCAGCCGTACCCGCTGAAGTGGAACCGTCCGCAGATCGTCCCGATGCCCCCCGGCAACCATCAGATCAACATCCACTTCCCGTGGATGTTCGCGAAGGGCAACCCAACCGACGCGCTGGTCCCGATTCACCCGGGGTTCGTCACCGACATCAAGTACACGACGTCGTTCTTCACGTTCACGTCGGGCACGATCATCCAGCGCGGCTTTCGCCCGTGGGGCACGTAGCCGGCG
>JBCCQM010000101.1:0-27460 GCA_039024335.1 Myxococcota bacterium | reverse complement strand
CGCGGCTCCCCCAACATCCGATCTCGCCGAAGAAACGCGCCTGCTCGCCCAAGCGCGGGCGCGCCTTCATGCTGGTTCACCCAAGAATGCCCTGGCCCCCCTGTCCGAGCATCAGGCCCGCTTCCCCGACGGGCAGCTCACCGAAGACCGTATGGTCTTGCGAGCCAGGGCACTGTGCGAGTCGGGAGACCGGGGCTCGGGACGGAAGGCCGCCGCCGCACTACGCAAGGCATTCCCATCGTCCTCGCACCTGCCGCGCGTCGACCGAACGTGCAAGTGACACGTATCGCGACCTGTTGCTCGCCGCCGGCGCGGTGACATCGACCCACCGATGGACGGGATGATGCTCCGGCGTACCGCGAATGGTGCTTGGTCCGCCTGTGTAGTCTTACTCTTCGACGGGATGGCTTCGGGAGACGTTGAAACGGATGGAGTCCGTTCGCAACGTGCCCGCGCTCAGCCTTGACGCGAGTCACATCGTCCCAGAAGAAAATTGATCGGTCCCGCTGAAAAAAAGCTGAGCCGGGAACGAACTCTGCGAAGGCATCCGCAGCAGCGAGGCAAACCGTCTCGCGGCCGCGTGATCCCAACAACGCAATCGCGAGAGTACGCATGATGAAGCAACAGCATCCGTGGTTCGGTTCGATCACCCTGGCAGCCTCTGGCGCAACTCCGCGTGTCGGATCGCGCCGCTTTTTCGGCGGAGGCAAGGAGCCGAAACGCAGGAATAGTGGGCCGATTTCAAGCTTTCGGCGACGCCGCCTCCGTCGAAAAGGGCAAGCGAGGCGGCGCGCGGAGTTGCACCACGGGCTGCTAGGCATCGCCCTCCTCAGTGGCTTGGTCCTCGGCGCCTGTGATCCGGCAGCCGACGTCGCAGAGCAATGTGGTTTGGACATCACCTGTTCGGGAGACGGTTTCCTCGAAGGCAACGCCTCGATCTCGGGCATCGCATCAATCGACAGTTTCTTTGGCGCGGCCATCGACCTCGACGCCGCCATGGTGTCGCTCAGCGCCAGCCTTCGGAGTCGACTTGACGCGATCGGAGCGTCGATCGGCGTGGAGGCAGGCGCCTCGGGTGCCGAGATTCGAGATCGACTCGAGGGGTTCCTCGGAACGTACATCGCCGGTGACCTCACCGTAGACTTCCAACCCGCGCAGTGTGAGGCGAGCGTCGAGGCCAGTGTCGCCGCCGCAGCCGAATGTGACGCATCGGTCGACGCAGGAGAGGTCTCGGCGAGTTGCTCAGGCTCGTGCGAGCTCGACGCGTCTGCCGGAGCGGAGTGCAGCGTCGATGCGGAGCTGGTGTGCACGGGTACGGCACCGAACTTCGACTGCACCGGGGGGACCTGTTCCGGCTCGTGTGTTGCCGAATTCACCGCTGCGGCCACCTGCGACGGAACCTGCCGCGGAACCTGTACGTTCGACGACGGCCCGGAAATCGATGACTTCGAGGGGCGTTGCGACGGTGCCTGCGAGGGGGAATGCTCCACGGATATGAGCGCAGGGGGCGACTGTAACGCGCGCTGCGAGGGCAGCTGCGAATACCGACCCGGGGAGGGAGGCTGCGAAGCGGATGCGAGCGCGCGATGTGAGGCAAAGGCAGGCGCATCGATCGAGTGTGATGCGGGCTGCGAAGGCAGTGTCGAGCCGCCCGAAGTCAGCGCGGAGTGTGAAGCGACCGTGGACGCGAAGGCATCCGCATCCGTAAGCTGCACGCCGCCGAGCCTGGCGTTTTCCTTCGACTGGGCAGCGGGAGTCACAGCGGAGCAACAGGCCGAGTTCCGGGCGTGGCTCGAAGGGTTCCGTGCGAACTTCTCCGCTCTCGTCGCGGCCCGTGCCGAGGCCGAAGTGGTCGCGAGCGCCGCGATCAATCTCGTGGCGAGCGCCGAAGGCACGCTCGCCGACGCGGTTGGAGATCTTCAAGGTAGCGCTGACCTCGTTGCGTCCGTCGGCGCCGGCTGTGCGTTGCTCGAACTCCCCGACGCGGCCCAGTCACTGCGCGCGAGCACGCAGTCGCTGCAAGCGAATGCGACCGCAACGGTCGAAGTGCTCGGCGCGTTCGGCAGTTAGCTCCCCTCGCCTCGGGGACCACGAGTACGCGCCTCCCTCGCTCCACGCTCGGCGCCGGACCACCCCGCATGCTGCTCGAGGCAACGCGCACTCCCCTGCGGGAGCACCAGGCTCATCCGCCGCTACTCGAGCATCCCGCTGACTTCCCACTTCATGTCGCCTAACCGCAGCGACCGCGACTGCCGCGGCGGCTACGAATGTCAGCTCACCGGATCGCGTGGCGTGTATCAAAAGCCCGACCCCAACGAGGCCGACAACCTCGGCCAGATCCGCATCTGCCAGCTGGTCCGCGAATCGGCGCAGGACTGCTCCTGCTGCGTTCAGCCGAACACGAAGCCGGCAGCGAAGCCGCATGCGGTCGCCAACACGGCCGTCGGCACGCTGTCGACGCCCAAGCCCTCGACGACCGCGAGATAGGCGAGATGGCCAGCGATCACGCCATTGGTGAGCCGGAAGGCAGCGCGTTGCCATCCGGCGTCGCTCTCTGCCCGTCGAGCGCGCCGCTTGGCTGCGGACGGTGGCGCAGAAGCAGGGCGTGACCACGCGGACAGCATCCGTCCGGGATAGCAGTCCAGAGACCCCGCGCAACGCAACTACGACGGGTCGCCCAAGACGCGCGAGAGGCTCAGCTCCAGCTGCGACCGCGCGAGCCGAAGGAGCGACTGAACGGGCGCCTGCGGGCCCACCAGTGCCGTGAGTTCGTCGCGCACGCCCGAGGCGACGGTTTCTCGCGCGCGCGAGATCCGTCTGGCGGCGGTCGAACGGTGGATCCCGTGCAGTGCCCCGAGCTGATCGATGGAGAGCCCGTCGAGAATGTGCATCCGAAGGAGGACCCGGTCCTCGACCGCGAGCCTGGCGACCGCTGCCTCGAACGCTGCCTTGAACTCTGCCTGGTAGCGACCTCGAATCGCGGCGGCCTCGATGTCGAGGTCATCGCTCACGGTCGCGGCTTCAGCTTCCGATACCCAGCGGGCCTGATCACGCGTCTGATTGAGAGCAATCCGGAGGGCCGAGACCTTGAGTAGCTTGCCGAGGTCTCCATGCCCGACGTACCGGAGAACCGGGGGCGGTTCGTCGTCATGCGCAGCAAACAGCCGCAGCCACATCTGCTGCACGGCATCGTCGCCGTCTTCCCCCGCGACCCTCGCCGCGCGAAGGCCGTCGCGAACCGCCTCGAGGTAGCGACTCGTCAGCCATGCCGATGCTGTCTCGCTGCCGGCCGTGGCTGCGAGAACCACAAACGTCTCGAGCCACCGCGACGCGGGGGGCGATGGCTGCGAGCGGGCGTGGGCTAGGGTGAGCCATTGCCCGGCCCGCGTGCGCCATGCCCTCTCGTCGACCTCGATCGCCGACGCCTCCTTGCGTCCCAACGCGAGGATCTGGTCTACGATGGCGGCGTCCATGGGCGCGGAGCGTAGCACTCAGCCCTGTCTCGACGAGCTGGCCGCCGTGGCCTTCGTGGAGCAGCGCTTGGAGGAGAGTGAGCGCCTCCGGTGGAGTACGCACCTCGACCGTTGCAAGGACTGCCGGCGCTTGGTCGCCGCCCTTGCTCCGCCGCCTCAGGCATCTCGTTTCTCCCTGGAACGATGCCTCGGGCGGGGCGGTTTTGGAGCCGTCTTTGCGGCGTGGGACTCCGCGCTCGAGCGACAGGTCGCGATCAAGCTCCTCGATGCCGCCGATGAGGGCGCAGAAGCGAGGATTCGAAGGGAAGCGCAGATGCTCGCGCAACTGTCCCATCCGCACGTCGTCGCGATCTTCGACGTGGGGCGGCTCGACGACCAGCTGTTCATCGCGATGGAGCGGATGGGCGGTGGTTCACTCCGGCAGTGGCTCTTCACAGAGCCCGACCCATCGGACATCGCCATCGCTTTTGCGGACGCAGCGGATGGACTGGATGCGGCGCACAGAGTCGGGATCGTTCACGGGGACTTCAAGGTCGACAACGTGCTCCGCGACGCTGGAGGAAGGGTCGCCGTTGCGGACTTTGGCCTCGCAGCGACGTACGCATCGACGATCTCGGGGGACGCGTCGGCCGGCGGCGAACGTTCGGTCATTGCTGGTACACCCTCATATCTTGCGCCCGAGCTCTCGCGCGGCCAGCCCAAGAGTCCGGGCACCGACCAGTACGCGTTCGGGGTCGCCTTCGGGGAGGCACTCCGGGGTCGCGGAGGGCGGCGGCTTCAGCAGATCGTCGCGCGGACCCGGGCCGAGGACCCCGAACGGCGATTCCGCTCGATGGGCGAGGTGCGTGACGTCATCGTACGGTCTGAGCGTCCTCGGTGGACGCGGATGGCAGGGTGGGGGCTGGCACTGGCCCTGACCGCTACCGTCGCGGCGATGTACTATGCGCCGGCCGCTTCCCCCTCTTCGGCCGCGCTCGATCCCATCCGCGTGGCCCGCTGCGACGCCGACGGTCGAGGGGTTGTCGAAGCGACCGACCCTGCGTGGGAAACCAGACTGCAGCGTGCGGAGCAGTCGCTGCGCAAGGACGCCGACGCGAGCGTGGTGGAGGTGTTGACCGACTTGGCCGATGAGGCGGCTGCCCGTGGATGGCCGTGTGCTCAGGCGCGCGCGCACTTCGTTGCGGGGGCCGCTCTGGCGAGTCGGCGTGATCCGGCCTCGGCTGCCCGCATGTTCGGGGAGGCTGCGCTGCTCGGGGAGTCGCTCGACGCCGATGCCCTCGTCGTCCGAGGGTGGCGGCGCGCGGTGGATCAGTCCCTGGTCGCGGGCGACCTCGACGCCGCGCACGAGCAGATCCGGCACGCACAGGCCTACGGTCGGCGACGGGGCTGGTCTGCCGATCTCTCCGCCACGATCGAGGTCGGGCAGGGCAACCTAGCGCACGCCGAAGCCCGATACGACGAAGCGATCGAGCACTTCGAGCGCGCGCTCGCAGGGGGACTCGATCGAGAGGACGCAGCCCGGGCCCACCGCGCGCTGGCCTCGACGCTGCTACGGATTGGCCGGGTGGACCAAGCAGCTGACCACGCCGAGCGTGCACACGCGGAGTTCGACGCCGTTCTCCCCGATGGCCCCGATCGGCTCCAGCTTCTCGATTTGCTGGCTCGCATCGCGTCGCAGCAAGGGGATCACGACGCCGCGGTCGAGCATTCGACCGCGCTCGTGGATGCACTCGCCGCCGCAGGCATGGGCGAAAGCCTCAACGCCGCAGTGGCGCTCAACGTGCGGGGCGTCGCCAGAACCGAGCAAGGAGACTATGACGCCGCCCGCCGGGACCTCGACCAGGCACGCCAGCGCTACGAACTGCTGGTCGGCGCCGACTCCCCGACCACTGGCAACGCCTGGTACGCGCTCGGGCATCTCGAGATCTTGGCCGGACAGCCTCGCGACGCGCTACCCCACCTCGAGCGGGCTCGGCCACTCGCAAAGCGATCGGGCAACGCACACTTCTTGGGGAACGTGATGTTCGAACGATGCCTGGCACTCGACGCTCTGGACGATTCGGAGGCGAGGTCGGCCTGCGGAGAATCGCTCGAACTGCTCTCATCAGTGCTCGATCCCGACGACCCGCAGCTCGCCGAAGTCAGCGCGCTTGCGGTCAATCAAACTCGATGATCGCCAGCCCGGATGGATCGACCCGCTGCACGGCCTCGAAGAAGTCGCCATAGGCTTGGGGATCGTCGACGGGCTCACATGCATCCGAGACCTCGCGCCAAACAGGGCCGCCGTAGGGTTGGTCGAGCCGAATGGCTTCGATGAACGTCGACGCCTCGCATGCATCCCCGAACTCCGAACGGGCGTACCACCCGGGCCGAAGTCCACTCTGCCGAAACAGCGGCTGCGTGCACGTCGCGTCGGAGAACCAGTCGCTGTGGACGAGGGAGGAGCGCGGCCCGCAGACCGTCGAGCCGCCATCGGCCGTGGAGGAAATACAGTCGAAGCCCAGTTCGGTGTCTCGCCACCGTGGATAGGCCAGCCCAAGCTGCTCCCCGTCTGGGCTGACCGGAATGCGATGCTGGAGCCGGCCGCTCCCGTGGAGCTCGATGTGAGCCTCCGGAAACGCGTCGACGTCGATAGCGCTCGCACGGCGAAGGTTGGAGGGGTCGGCGGAGCTTTCGCTGCAGCGCCGCGGCCCTGACCCAGCATAGATCGTCTGTCCGGACAGCGACTCACCGACGCCGAGAACGGTGTCCCCGTCGACGGCGACCTGTGGCATGTCGCAGCTCGCATCACTGATGACGCGCACGACGTCGTTTCCTGTGCAGCTCGAATCGGTGTGCAGGCCCTGGGCGAGGAAGCCGCGGTTGTTCGTAAGACATCGGCCACTCCCCTCGACCTCCCGTACCTCGCAGAACTCTTCCGTCTGGGTGATGACGGGCCCACTCCACTGCCGGGTGCCATCCTCGGCCAGAAGCTCCTGGCGGGACAGAGGCCCAAAGTCAGTCCACGTGGCGGCCGCCGCGACGAAGTCGTCGACGGGGTGAGGTTCGAGTCGATGGCCGGCGTTGCCGGTCTCGACGCATTCGCCCGACGAGGATCGAGCGTAGATGGTGCTGACCGGATCGCCGAGGTCCCAGACACCGAAATCCGCCAGTCTCCCCGAGCACACGGCTCCCGAAAAACGGACGACCACGTCGGCCGGGTCGCACTGCTCCGCGGCGGCAGGCTCGGTACAGGCTGGGTCCGCGAAGGTCGTATGACCGACGAACCTGCTCGGCAGGCAGCGGTACTCGCCGCCGCCAACGTGTCCGAAGAAGCACTCGTGGCCGCGCTCGGTGTCGAACCAGGCGTCGAACGCTTCGGCACCATTGGGGCTGCGCTGCAACAGCGCGATGATTCGCGTCCCGTCGACGTGCGGACCGGTGGGAACTGCGTCGCCACCGCTCGAGTCGCTGCCTCCGGAGTCACCGGCGGTGGAGTCATCGACGTCGGATTCGCTCCCATCAGCGCCCTGTCCAGTGGTGCCGTCGCCGTCATTGCCCGGGTTTTCGGTGGCCAAAGCGTCGTCTTCCGCTTGGCCTGCGGAAGACGGGCCGCAGCCAAGAGGAAAGCTGAAGAGGAGCGCAATGAAGCGGGCGGAGCGTGGGCTCATGCCGAGAAACCCGGGACGAAGAACCAAGTCGCGGGTGGATAGAGCGTTTCGAAAGTGAGAACCCTCCGCTCCCACCAACCGCGCCGCCGTCAACGACGAAGATCGACGAGCCGGGCACTGAAGATCCCGCGCCGGTGGTCGATGACCGGCGCGCGGGGACTCGATGGGCGCGAACGAACTCAGGACGATAGGCGCGACCGTAGCGGCACTGGTGATGGGCGGCTGCGTGACGCAGAACCCTTCAGGCGGCGCACCCGAGGGCTCAGGCGGCATCGTCTTGACCGACACCTTCGGTGACGACAGCAGCGGAGACACCTGGGCAGAACCTCCCGCCGTATCGACCACGGGCGCGGACGGTGGCAACGCGAGCGGGACCACATCGGGAGACGCCGGCGAGACGAGCGCTGCACCCTCCGGCTCGAGCGGCGAGGACGACGGCACGACGACGGGTCCACCGGGCGGCTCGGACGAAACCGGCGCAGGCGAGACCGGGTGCGTGGACGAAGGCAGCGCGGTCGTCGACTTCTCGTACATCTGGATCGCCAACTCGACCCAGGGCACCGTCTCGAAGATCGATACGCAGAGCGCGACCGAAGTGGGGCGCTACCTCGTCGATGACTACGAGGACACCTCCATTGCGACCTGTCAGGGCCCCTCGCGCACATCGGTGAACCTCGATGGAGACGTCGCGGTGCTCGACCGAGGCGGCGGCCTGACGAAAGTCATCGCCGACAGCTCCGCGTGTCCCGACGTCAACGGGAACGGCCTCATCGACACCGCAACGGACGAGGAGTTCCGCGGCTGGACCGAGGACGAGTGCGTCGCATGGCACGTGGACATCCCGCATTCAGGGAGCGGCTGCGACGGTCCACGCACGGTCCAGTGGACCGCCCCCGACGCCCTGGGCGACTGCGCGTATGGGTCGCCGCGGGTGTGGGTGGCCTTCTGCAACGCCGAGGACGACGACGTGACCGTGTGGCTGCTCGACGGTGACGACGGCAGCCTCGTGCAAGAGACCGCGGTACCCGGCTACGGCTGCAACACGTACGGCCCGTATGGAGGCGTGGTCGACGGCAACAACAACCTCTACTTCGTCGACCGCAGCAGTGGTCAGTCGCTGTACGAGATCGAGTACGGCTGCGAGCAGGTCGAGAGCACCGACTGCTGGACCGAGTACCCCCAGCCCAGCGGCGAAGATGCATACGGCATCACGATCGATCGCGACCAGCGAATCTGGATCGCAGGGACCGGAAACAGCGTCTACAGCTTCGACACGATCACGAAGAGCTACGCGAGCCTGCAAGACCAGGTCGACGCGTTCTTCACCAACGGCCCTGCCGACTCGAACTCGTCGAACACGCTCCGCGGCCTCGTTGCGGACGAAGAAGGCGTCTTGTGGATCGCCTCGATCGCCAGCGGAGCGTGGAGCGGCGGGACCAACCCAGGGCTGCTGCGGATCGACCCAACGATCGAGCCCGCCGAGTTCGCCTGGTACGGACCCGACACGCTCGGCGGCATCGAGCACGCCGCCGGTACCAGCATCGACGTCGACGGCTACGTATGGCTGGTCGACACCCGAGGCGACCAAGCGTTCAAGATCGACCCCGTCACGCCAGAGCAGCACGAGGTCGTCAGTGGTCTGCAATATCCCTACACCTACTCCGACATGACCGGGTTCGCGCTCAAGCAGGTCCTGCCGCAGTAGCGAGCGGTGATACGATGTCGCCGTGGGGTCGACGGTCGCGCGCGCGGTTGCAGGTGCAATCGCTTGCTTGCTCGCGGGATGCTCCGCTTCGGCGTTTTCCTGCCAAGAGGACGCCCAATGCGAGGGCTTGGTCGACGGCCGGTGCGAGCTCAATGGCTATTGCAGCCTGCCGGACGAAGAGTGCGTCAGCGGCCGGCGATATGGAGACCTCGCGCCCGATACCGTGGCGGGTCGATGCGTACCGAGCGACGACGAGGGCAGCACGGGCGGTACGACGGGAACGCCGCCCGGTTCGACCACGTCCACCGGGCCGTCGCTCACGACTTCGACCAGCACGACGGGCCTGACGACGGCGCAACCGGCCACCACCACCGACGCGCTCGGCAGCAGCGGCGTGGAAGATGACACCTCCACGGGCGACCCCGTGCCCGAGTTCTACTTCGACGACGACTTCGATCGACCGAACGACTCGGTCGTGGGCAACGGATGGTTCGAGAAGACCCCGACCGCGTTCGGCGTTCGCAACGGGACGCTGACCCGCGAATCCGGAAACACCGAGTATCCGGCCAACGCGGTGTACCGGCCGGACGAGCGCCTCGAGGCCGTCGAGGTACAGGTCGAGTTTCACTACGAAGATGACGTGACCGGGACGTTCCCGCAGCTGTACGCACGCATCGACGAGGCACGCTCCGAGGAACCCGGACTCCTCGCTGGATACTACGTCTACGTTCCAGAGGGAGGCTCCGTGGCGGTCGGGCGGCTGTTCTCGCCGGACAACGTCATCGACTTCGACGTCGCCACCCTCGACCAGCTGCTGACCGCCGGTGAACGCTATCGGATCCGTCTGGCCGTGAGCGGGTCCAACCCAGTCTTGCTGATCGGCGCGCTCGACCAATACGACGGCGCAACCTGGGTCGAGATCGTATCCGTGGCGGGCATGGACGCCAGCGAGGATCGACTCGGCCCCGGCACGTTCGGCATCTCCGGCGGACCGCTCATCGACGCCTACGCGTACGACCGCTTCACGGTCCGCGAACTCTGAGGCTGGCCACGTCGAACCACCCCGTGGCCCACCCACGGGCCACTCCCAGGCTCTCGACCGCGCAACCCATCGAGATCACGACACCGCGTCCGCGGTACGTCCCCTGCTTTGTGGCGGGCACCATGAAGGCTCGCCTCCTCATCTTCTGTTTCCTCGCGGTTGGCTTCCTACCCATCCGGCAAGCCGCTGCCGCGCCGGCCCTTCTGCTCACCGCATCGGTCGAGGGGACACTCAACCTCAACACAGCGACGGAGCGCGAGCTCATGATGCTGCCCGGGGTGGGGCCCGCGACCGCCGCCAAGGTCGTGGCCTACCGCCGCCGGCACAAGTTCACGCGCCCGGCGCACGTCATGCGGATCAAGGGCATCGGAAAGAAAACGTACGCCCGCCTGCGGCCGTATCTCGCGGTCGACGGGGTGACCACGCTTCGCCCCTGCGGGCCGCCACGTTAAGGCTTTCGCTGCTCGGCGTGGCCCGTGATCGTCGGTGTGGTGCCGGCGGGACGCGGTCGCGACCGAGTCGCGCCCTTCGGGGCATGGCGCCTCACGGCGACCGACGGTCTGGGCTGATAGGCTGCGCGCGTGCAGAGCCTCCTTCGCGCGTTTGCCCTGACCAGCCTGGCCGTCGTTGCCGCCTGCGGGCACAAGCCGCCCTACGGCGTCGGCGGGCAACCGGAAGCCTCCGCGCTGCTTCAGCAGACGTCGCCGCAGCTCGATGCCGTCGCCGTGCCGGACGCTACGATCACGCTCAACCGCGTCGTCCGTGCGGACCTGCAGATGCTGGCCCAGACCGACGCCCGCTTTCGGGCGAGCGTAACCAAGGCCGGCAACGAAGTGGTCACCCTCGCGTTCAGCGAAGAGGGCTACGCGATGCGCTACAAGCTCGACGACATCCCCACAGGCTTCTACTCGGGGCCCGCGGATCCATGCGCCGTCGAAGCCATGCTCGGGGTTCCGCTCTCGTACGAGGGCCTCGTCGCGCTGGTGCTTGGCGGCGCTCCCGTGGTGGCTGGCGCCACCGTGGCCAAGCAGAAATGGGACCGCAAGGGTGGCTACGAGCTGCTGCTGCTCGAAGGCGGAGGGTTCGTTCAGGAGCTTCGCTTCGCATGGGTCGACGGGGCCTGGGTGTTCTCCGGCGGGCAGATGTGGGAAGGCACCGCCGATGCGCACGGTCGCTGGCTGTGGACGCTCGAGCACGATCGGCACACGACCGTCGGTACCGCGGTGTTACCGGGACGAACCCGCATCCGCGCGCCGGGCAAGAAGCGCGATACGATGATCGTGATCGCGTACAAGGACCGCGTCGCGAACCCTCCATGGTCGACGTCGCAACCGGCCAGCAGCGGGGGCGACGACGGCGGTGATGACACCGGGGATGACGGTGGCTGGGAGAACGAAGCCGACGACGGTGGCTGGGAGAACGAAGCCGACGACGGCGGCTGGGAGAACGCGGACGAACCCGCAGAACCGCCCGCCGAAGCGCCGCCCCCATCGGGCGTGCTCGCCTCAGTGCTTCAGTCCGCGAGCGTACCCGCAGCAGACGCGGCTGCACCCTCACCTGTGCCTGCCGTCTTTAAGATCGAGCCCGCGGGCCTGCAGGATCGCGGCGATCTCTGCCGCTGACCGCGGCGGCACATGAACGCTGCGCTGCTACGGTAGCGTCGTGACACGCGAGCCAGAAGCCAACGAGCAACAGCTTCCTGGCGGGGCATATCGTTCCTCTTCGATCGAGGTTCCTCGGCCCCCCAGACGGACGAAGCTCGCCGTCGCGGCCGTGGTCTTCGTGGGGTTGGCCGCAGCCTCGAGTCTCTCTGGCGGCCTGAGCTGCGCCGCTGTGTCGCTCGCCGACAGTTCGAACGAGAGGCTCTTCGAGGCCGCGCTGTTCGGACCGGTCATCGCCATCGTGCTCATGGTCGTGGTCAGCGCGCTGAACTCAGCCGCGCGTCGGGCCGTGAAACGCGATCCCACGCTGCACGCCGATGGCCTGACGGACTGGTTTCGCCACCTCGCGATTCTCTTCGGCGTCGGCCTCGCGATCTGGGCCCTGACCTTCGTCGTCGGCATCTTCACCATCGACCTCACCCAAGGGCGCCCGTTCCGACGGCGCGGACGGACGAGGTTCGGCCGCATTCGACTCGGGCGACGGTCCCACGCGCGCCCGCGATCGGCCGTGGGCGCAGCGCTGTGGGCCAAGTTCGCACTCGAGGAGGCGGCGTCCGTGCCGGCGTTCGAGCGGCTTGCAGCGCATCTCGAACAGCTTGGCGCTCCCGCCACGCTGGTGGCTCGCGTTCACCGCGCCCGCGCGGATGAGGCGCGCCACACCCGACTCTGCGAACGTACGGCGAGTTACTTCGGCGGGGTCTGGGTTCGCGCCTCGAAGCCCTCGCCGGACACCTCCGTGGCCGCGCCACAACTGCGAGCGCTCGCCGCCGAGCAGCTGCTCGACGGGTGCGTGGGCGAAGGATATGCGGCTCGCTACGCGACGCGAGCCGCAGAGTCGGTGAGCGAGCCCGAGCTCCGCCGGACCCTGCGGACCATCGCAGCCGATGAACGACGCCACGCCGACGACGCCTGGGCCATCGTGCAGTGGGCAGTGTCTCGAGAACCGGCGCTGTGGATGCACCTCGAGCGCGCCCTCGAGCAGGGCCCCGATCGACCGCAACGTCCCCTCCCCCGGTGGATTGCGCCTCGCGCCGCACCACACGTGGGCCTGCTGGAACGAAGCGAGCAGCATCGACTGTTCGAAGAGACGCGCGCCTCGCTGCGCCGACGGCTTCGTGCCTCACGGCCGGCCTCGGCAGCAGGCGCCAAGTCCCGAGAACGGTGACGAGTCCCGCACCTGACTTTTTTCGCGGTCATCAGACCCATGCCGACCGACGGACGTTGGGGCCCAGGGTGAAGGCGCGCGACATCAACATCCCCGAGCCCTGCCACGAGGACTGGGACCGCATGACGCCCGGCGAACGCGGCCGATTCTGCGCAGCCTGCCGCCAAACGGTCCACGACCTGTCCTCGATGACCGAGCGAGACGCCGCTCGGCTGCTCGCCTCGGATGCCGATATCTGCGTCTCCTACGAATCCGAGCCCGACGGCGACGTTCGCTTCGCGCCTGAGCCGCTCGTCCCGCTTTCGCGCCTGCGCCGTCGCCTGCCCGTCGCTGCCGCGGCGGGGCTGAGCCTCGCGCTCGCCGCGTGTGCCCCCCACAGCGAAGGCCCCTCGCTCGACGTGGACGAGGAGCACCCGGCCTTCCTCGAGGTGACACCCGCGATCCCGGACGCCGAGCCATGCGAGAGCCCACCTCCTCCCGTTGCCGAGCCCGAGGCCAACCCCGCACCACCCGAGCCCGACGTCCGTCCGAAACCGCGCGTTAAGGGTCGCATGCCCCGCCGGGTGGGCAAGCGCCTGCCCCCGACCCGCCGCACCGCGGGCAAGCCCGTCCCCATCGAGCTCGAGGGGCTCTAGCAGCCACGTGTTTCGCGGAAGTCGACCAACGCCCGCGATGCGCTCCAGCCGAAAGTACGGTCGTCGGGGCGTGGTAGCCTGCTCGACGGATGCGCGCCCTCGAACTGCTCTCGATCGCCCTGCTCACGCTTGCGGGATGCAACAGCGGTTCGGAGTTCAACTGTCAGGAGGACTCGGACTGCGGCCAGGACGGCATGTGCGAGCCAAACGGGTTCTGCAGCTTCCCGGACAGCTCCTGCGAGACCGGCCGCCGCTACGGTGAGCTGGCAGGCACTGGCCTCGCGAACGAGTGCGTCAACCCGGCCGAGGGCACGACCACCTCCGCTGGGGGAACCGACGCAGAGAGCGCCACCTCGACGACCGGGCCGCTCACCACGACCACCGACCCCAGCGACACCGACGACGGCGCGGACGAATCCACCGGCAGCGCCACACCGATGACGCAAGAGTTCTGCATGCCGATGACGCCCCCGGGCGGCAGCGGTCCCGTGGTTGAAGTCAGCGCCGACGACATCGGAACGCTGCAGGCACAGCTCAACGGAGCATCCGAGGGAACGACCTTCCTCATCGCCGACGGCGTTTACGACGTGCCGGAAGGAATTCGCATCACCACGGCAGGCGTCACCGTACGCTCTGCGAGCGGCGACCCCGAATCCGTCGTTTTCCAGAACTCCGAAGGCAACGCCAGCGTATTCCGCGTGGACGCCTCCGACGTCACAATCGGAGAACTTTCGATCCGAAACGCCGGTGCGTACGGCGTCTTCGTCTCGACGAACGGTACAGAGGCGATCAACGGAACCCTGCTGTATCGCCTCCACATCACCGACGCCATCATCTCGGGAGTCCGTATCACCTACGGCAGCGCCCCCGTCGACGATGGTGTCGTCGCCTGCTCTACGATCGAGCTGACTGAAGCGGGCCGGAGCGTCGAAGGCTGCGATTTCAGAGCCGGACTCTCCGGCATCGGTGCCGCCGGATGGGACGTCCGTGACAATCACTTCGAGGGGTTTTGGTGCAACGAAGGCGCGACAAAGCCCGCCATCGGCTTCAACCAGAGTTCCTTCGACAACGTCGTCCAGCGAAACAACATCCGTGAATGCGCCATCGGCATTCGAATGGGCGAACGTTCGGATCACACCGACATTCGAGAACCGCCCGAGCATGCGTGTGAGCCGGGCTACTACGGCACAATCGGCGGCGCAGTCATCAACAACATGATCAGCGCCACAGGCACCGGGATCGGCTCCTCCGGGCTTGGCATGGACTCGGGAATCGCGGCCTGGCAGGTGTGCGGGCTCGTCGTCGCCCACAATACGGTCGCGTCCGCGTTCGATGCGCCCTCCATCGAGTATCGACACGAACGCACCGAGGTTAGCGTTCTCAACAACCTCGTCACCAGCGACATCATTCTGCGCGACGGTGCAAGCGCTCCTGTTGCGGGCAACATCGCTGGAGCCGCACTCAACGTGTTCGTCTCGCCTCTCGACGGCGACCTCCACCTCCTCGAGGGCGCCGAAGCCATCGACGCCGGCATCAACCTCGGTGACGACGCCGTCGAATACGACATCGACGGCCAGGTCCGCGTCGACGCGCCCGACGTAGGCGCGGACGAGATCGTCCTCGAATAGCGGCCAACGGGGCGGCGGGGCACGCTTGCCTCGACTTTTTTCGAGGCGCGGTGAAACGATCATGTCGGTGTCTGCATGGGACCGGATATGAGCGCAGAGACGGCAGCCCACACGCGCGCGCTGGAGCAGGAATTGCCCTGGCTCCGGACGCTCGCGCGGCGTTTGGCCACCGACGACGCGGATGACCTCGTGCAAGAGACGTGGATTCGCGCCCAGGGCGCACGCCCACGTCACGGCGGACTGCGTCCCTGGCTGGGAACGATCCTCCGCAACAACCACCGCATGGCCCGGCGTTCGGCGCAGGCTCGCCAACGTCGTGAACAGGCACAGACAAGCCCAGACGCGCCCTCTCCCGAAGCGATGGTTGCAGCACAGCAGCTGCACGCACTGCTTGGCGAGCTGCTCGAGGAGCTGGACGAAGACGACCGGCACATCATCCGCCAACGCTACGTCGACGAACGAAGTGCCGTGGAAATCGCCGACGAGCTTGGCGTACCCGCAGCCACCATCCGAACTCGGCTACGACGCGCGCTCCAAAGACTTCGCTCTCGACTCGACGAGCGATACGGGGAGCGTGGAGCCTGGGCCGTCGCGGCTACGGGTACGACGCTCCCGCAGCTGGGAGCAGTGGTGGCAATGAAAGCAGTCCTTGGAGTCTCTTTGGTGGCCGTCGTTGCGGCCGGAGTGTTGTGGTGGGCCGACGGCGACGTTTCGTCGCCCCCCGAAGATGGCCAGCCACAGGTCCCCTCCACGACCGAGACGTCGAGCGTAGTACCAAGCAAGCCGGCTACAACCCCGACGTCGAAAGCGTGGACGACGGACGCGAGTTGGGAAGAGCGTCGCGGCAAGCGCGATGCGATGCGCCTGAAAATCCGGGATGCGCTCGCGCTGGATCAGCCCGACGAGGTCCAGCCCAAGCGCTACGAACTCCCCTCGATCGACATGTCCGTCGACGTTGGGAAGGCGGTCGCGTCCTGTGCCGAACTCCTCGAAGTCGAGCATCAAGGGCGCATCTCGCTGTCGTTCCACTACCTTGGCGCTCCCGGCGTTGGCGTGATCGTAGACGAGGTCACGGTCGACGCAGACGAACTCAACCACCCCGACTTCACCGAATGCCTGGTGGAGTCAGCCACGCTTGCGGAGCTCGACCCCGCGGACCAACCGCTCGAGGGGACGTTCCGCGCCCACTACACGGCGGGACGCAAGCCCAACAACCTCCTGCTGTTCGTACAGGCCAACCCAAAGCTGGGAGAGCAATACGAAGCCTTTGCTCAGCTTCTCGAGCGCGGGCCACAGGGCGTCGACGACGCTCTCGCCTCCGGCCTGGCCGAAACGATCGACGCCAACCCCGACCTCGCCAGACAGTTCGAGCAGTGGATCATCGACGACGGCTTGGAGCTCTCCGTGTTCCAGCCCGAATGAGACCGACCCGAGACCGAAGAGGCTCCGCTCACGAAGCGTGAGGGGCTACGATGGTGGACGATGCGATTGATGCGGCGGCTGTGTGTGACTGTGGCCTTCGTGTTCGGCTTCATTGCCGGTTGTCACGACGGGCATGGACTTGAACAGACCCCAAAGAGCGAGTGGGGTCGCTCCGACACCATTCGAATCCTGGCACCGGGGTATCCGGACCCTACAGAATGGTTCGCATTCACGATCCTCATAACCGATGTGACGGGCGTAGCATTCGAAGAAACAGAAGATCCAATCGGGGCCATTGCAATGGTTCCGATTCGCACGGACCCTCCCGACCAAGGCGAACTTGGCGAGTTTTCATCGGGGACCTGCGCTCCGTGGGTGTCCTTCAATCCAACGAACACCACTCACTTCGGCCACATACTCGGCCACTCCATTGGACTGGAGCACCGGGACGACCCCTGTAACTTCATGGCCGAAAACATCGGCCGGCTGGAGTCGACGTGCTCCTCGGGGTTTTTCGCGGAAGACGAACAGATCGACGAGCTGCGGGCCTACGCCTGGGCGCTGGAGAACGTATGCGACGAGTGGCGCTAGCTGCGATCCTCTGCTCATTCGGCGCATCTGGATGTGGTGAGCGGGAAGCCCAGCAAAGCAACGTCTTCCGCTATTTCAAGCCCGCCCACGTCGAAGAGATCGACCCGGCGGCCATTGAGCTGACGGAGGATATCTTCGGTGTTGAGCTCGTCGAAACCTCTGACCCATGGGGTGCTGTGACGATCTTTCCGTTCTCCCGTAACGCATTCGAGGGAGCATTCGAACCGGAGTTTGAGGTTGGGGGAGAAGCCTCGCTGGGGCGCTGCACACCCTGGGTCTGGTACGTCACGGACAGCCCACTGGTGCTGGCGCACGAGCTCGGTCATGCGTACGGCCTTGGTCACGTTGATGAGCCGTGCAACGTGATGCTTCCAAGGCTTTCGTGCGAAGACGGTACCTTCAAGGCATCAGAGCAGCAAATCCGAATCGTCCGAGAAGAGGCCTGGAATCAGAAGTACGTTTGCAAGCAACTGTCGCCCCTGCCCTGAGGCAGGGTGACACAAAGTCACCTCTCGGAGACGATCATCGCCACCGAGGCACGCGGCGGTCGGTGCTGTACACGACACCGGCCGGACGCCAGCCGCCCTTGGACCGCTTCTCGAACAGGCCGAACCGTAGGTCGAAGGCAAGCTCGGCCATCAGCTGCGGCGCGAGCACGCCCGCGGTGAATCCCCAGCGACGCGTGCCCGCGCGCAGGTGCAACCCTCCACCGAGCTTCCATCGAATGGTCGAGGGGTTCGTGTCGTCATCGGGCGGGTCTTGGCCGGGGTCTTTGATGCGCGCGCGGACGAGGCCGAAGTCGAAACCGCCCGAGAGCCACTTGTTGCTGAAGCTGACGCTCGACAGGAGCCAGTGATCGACCTGCGCGAAGCTTGGGGTCGTGGGGTCGCCGTCGACCTCGGGGGGCGGGTAGAGCGTCTGCCGGTAGTAACCGCCCCATTCGAGCCAGCGCAGCCGGACGAACGCGACCGCAAGCTCCGGGCTGAACTGCGGCCGCGACTGCCCCCGCACCCAGTGGGTCTGCAGACCCACGGTGAGGTGGTCGAGCACGCCGAGGTGCAGCCGCAGCGCGTACCGATGGGGCCAACCGCCGGCACCACTGACCCCGAGCACGCCATGGTCGAGGTAGCGCGCGCTGTAGGCCACATCGCGCGTCAGGTACCCACGAAGGCCCGACCGCGGCGCCTCGACCTCGGCGACCTCGGCCGACGTCGTCGGAGCTGCAGCGAACACCGCGCTGCTGAGCACGAGCGCCAGCACCCGCCCATTGAATCGCCGACCGTTGGCCAACGCAAACGGTTTTGTGCCCGTTCGAGCGGTGTCCTAGTTTCTTGCTGGGAACGGCGGCTGAGCGTGCAGCAGGGCGGCGCCAGTGGCGAAGTCGCGCCAGGCTACGGCATCAGCTCGAGCCACACGTCGTCGTAGTGGATCTCGCACTGGTTCATCGAGACGACGGAGATTCGCGAACCCACGATGCCCGAGATCTGTGCTGCGCCGACGGAGAACGACACCGGGGGGATCTCGGCCCCGGCAACGGGCTCTTCAGGGTCGTTGACGAAGAGCCGCCCCTGCGCGCCTTGCATCACGGGGAACTGCAGCCGCATCACCATCCACTCGTCCGGGACGATGCTCAGCGGGGCGATGTCTTCGTTGAACCCAGCGCTTTCGTTCGCGAACGAGAGTCTCACTTGGCCTTCGCGAACGCCGACCTCTGCGATGAGCACGGACGGTCCGTCTTTACCGTCCGGGAACGCGACCCCAAAGAGGCGAACGAAGGCGCCCTCAGGCTGCTGCAGACAACCCGCCGACACGTGAACCCTGGCCTCCATGGTGACCGCGGAGAGGTTTTGCAGCTTCAACGGTTGGCTGACGAGCATCGAGACCGACTCGGCCGGAGCCTGGCCCGGAATGTTGGTCCGCAGCGATCGCTCGCCGCAGACGACGGGGTCTTCGCTCGGAACGGGGAGCTGACCAAAGCCATCCATCTCGGGAACCCACCCTCGCGGAAGCGCTTCCTCAAACGTGAGGCAGGCGTCGGCGTTCATTGGGCAGCCGCAGTGGGGGTCGGCCGGTTCGTCGACGCCGCCGGTCGTGGTCCCGGTGCTGTCCAGTCCGGTGCTCGTCGTCTCGAAGCCGGTGCTGGAACTTCCGAAGCCGGTGCTCGACGCGTCGTCGTCGAGCGTGGTCGATCCGTCCACGGCCGTGGTGGCCGCGCCCGTAGACGTGCCGGAGGACGTGCTCGCCGCGGGAGCCGTGGGAGCCGTGTCTTGAAAGCAACCGCTCGTCACGAGCGAGCACGCCAGAACAGCGAACAAACGGGATTCGAAAGCCACGGGGAACTGTAGGACATGGCGGCCGAGTGCGGAAAAGTGAGCAAAATCCACGGGCTGCAGCGGCCGGGAGCGCTCGATCGCGGGCGATGGCGGGTCCGGTGCACTAGAGTGCGCGCAGGAGATCAGCATGCCCGCGAAGCCGCTCAACAAAGAGATCTACATCGTCGCCGCCAAGCGCACCCCGTTCGGCACCTTCGGAGGCAAGCTCAAGGACCTCAGCGCCATCGACCTGGGCGTCATCGCAACGAAAGCCGCGCTCGAAGCCGGCAACGTCGACCCCAGCGCGGTGGACCACGTCGTCGTGGGCAACGTCGCCCAGACCTCGGCCGACGCCATCTACATGGCGCGCCACATCGGTCTGAAGTCCGGCGTGCCCATCGAGACGCCTGCGCTCACCATCAACCGCCTCTGCGGCTCGGGCTTCCAGTCCGTCGTGAACGGCGCCCAGCAGATCCTTCTCGGCGACGCCGACATCGTGGTCACCGGCGGTGCGGAGAACATGAGCCAAGCGCCCTTCACCGCGCGCGGCATTCGCTTCGGCATCCGCCTGGGCAAGGCGCCCGAGCTCGAGGACACGCTGTGGAGCTCGCTGTCCGACCCGCACGCTGGCTGCGCGATGGGCCAGACGGCCGAGAACCTCGCCAAAAAGTACGACATCACCCGCGAGCAGGCCGATGAGTATGGTCTCCGCAGCCAAAAAGCATGGGCCAACGCCCAAGAGAACGGCTACTTCAAGGCCGAGCTCGCACCCGTCGAGATCAAGAGCCGCAAGGGCGTGTCGACGTTCGAAGTCGACGAGCACCCCCGCCCGGACGCCAACCTCGAGAGCATGGCCAAGCTTCGCCCCAACTTCGGCGGCGTGGTCACGGCGGCCAACGCCTCGGGCATCGGTGACGGCGCAGGCGCGATCATCATCGCCAGCGGCGACGCGGTGAAGAAGCACAACCTCACCCCGCTCGCGCGTCTCGTGCAGTGGGGCATCACCGGCGTCGAGCCCACGATCATGGGCATCGGCCCCGTCTCGTCGATCAAGAAGGCCCTCGACCGCTCCGGTCTCGGCCTCAACGACATGGACCTCATCGAGATCAACGAGGCGTTCGCGCCCCAGTACCTCGCCTGCGAGAAGGAGCTCGAGCTCGACCGCAGCAAGGTCAACGTCAACGGGGGCGCCATCGCCATGGCGCACCCGCTCGCCGCCTCGGGCTCGCGCATCACCACCCACCTCGTGCACGAGCTTCGCCGTCGCGACGGCAAGTACGCCGTGGGCTCCGCCTGCATCGGCGGCGGCCAGGGCATCGCCCTCGTCCTCGAGAAGGCCTAAGCCTTACGCTCATCGGTCGGCGGCCGGGTGCTCAGCACTCGGCCGCTTTTCGTTGGTTGATCACTCGGTAGGTGAGCGGAGTTCGGTGCCCACCGTCGAGCGCGGGGAGAGCCGAGCGCCCCTCTGCCGTCTCCGAGTCGCCGAACGTTTGGACCGTCATGTGCGTGACGGGACGCCCTGATCCGGTCATCGTGGCCCACATCGAGGCGCTGGAGTAGGCAGACGCTGCATCCAGCATCGCGGCGGCGGCCCCAACTCGTCCTTGGTCGCGAGCCCCAGCGCCACGACGGCATCGAGCAACCGCGTCCGATCGGCCGGGGCCTGGAGAGGGTCCAGTGGCAGATGCAGCGCAAGCGAGGCTTCGTCCGCACGCAGGGCCTGCGCCATCGCAGGGGGCAGGTCGTCGTAGCTTGGCTCCCCCGACTCGCTCGCGGCCTCCGCTGCCACGGCCTCATTCGCCCGCGGCCTCGTGCTCCGCACGCATCGCATCGCTGAAGCTGACCCAGAGAAACGGCAGATGGTGCGGGCGAGACTGCATCAACGCGGGCTCGACTACCGTGAAGCTGTCCTCTTCGAGCTCGCCGTTGTGCGACATCGAGAGTTGAAGGCTGTCACTCGAAACGAAGGCAGCAGCGGGAGCACCCTCCGAGCGGGGATCGTGGACGAGCACATCAGCGACGGACTCCAAGAGACCCCCTCGACGTGGAGGGTGCACTGGACAGGGTCCTCCATGCCCGCGGAGCCCCAGCCCTTTTCGAACCCCGCCGCAAAGCCCATGACTGCCCCGTCGCGGCATGGCGGTGATGATTCCGGTCTCGGGCGCGGTCCCCGGCGAGAGCCTTCGCCAAAGACCTCTCGCGCTGCGTCAAGCGGTAGACTGCAAACGCCGTCGCGAACGATCGTTTCAAAGCGGGCGTGCTGTCACTCACCGTTCGGCAGGGCGTCGCGCCCCTCAGCGCTCGACGGCTCAGCACCCACACGTGCTCCACCAGACGACAGCTCGCTACGTACATTTACGTATTTAGCATATCTGACTATATCTTTAACTCGTCGGCGGTACGTAGTTCCAACCATTGTCGAGTTCGGCCGCACTCGACATATTCGCATGCAGGATGACACGACTCACAAAAATCGCCTGCGCAACGCTCATCCTCGCAGCATGCGGAGATTCGCAGGAAGCCGATAATGCCAGCGAAGTCCCCGGCGAAACTTCCAGCGGCGGCTCGACGACGATGACGACGAGCGGCTGCGAAACTGCCTGCACCAATGACCCGCAGGGCGGCTCCGACACCGGAAACACGTCTACCCCCATGCCGAGCACGGGGCAAAGCGGCTCTACAGGGGATACGGGAGGTTCCACAGGCACCGAGACCGGCGGAAGCATGCCGGCAACGCCGCTGATCGGTGACGCGCTGTCCTGCGCGGGGCCGCAGGAGCCAAACCCCGGACCCGGAGACGCGCTCAAGAAGATCGTCTTGCAGGACCCGGAGGCGCTCTGCAACGACGGAACCCCCGCTGTGATCTTCGTTCGGGAGGCCGCTGCCCCGGAGTTCGAAGATGACTGGGTCATCTTCATGCAGGGCGGTGGAAACTGCCAAGATGCAGAAGGTTGTGCGGAGCGGTGGTGCACGCTTGGTCACCGAATGACCAGCAGCCTCGCTCCCGACGCGATTTGGGGCATCGGCGTTCTAGACCGAGATGTGGCGAACCCGCTGGGTGCCTATAACCAGGTTTTCATTCAATACTGCAGCTCGGATAACTACATTGGGCGCGCCGACGACACGGTCTTCGCTTCCGGCCGCGAGTTCCCAGAATACCGCGTTCACTTCAAGGGCAACGCGATCACCAATGCCGTCGCGGACTTGCTCGAGACCGGCGCGGCGTCGGACGACGGCACCGAGGTGCTCCCCCCGCTTCAGGGCGCGGGCGAGGTCGTGCTCGCCGGAGGTTCTGCTGGGTGTGCAGGAGTCGCGTTCCAAGCGGATCGTTTGACCTCGCGCTTCTCGGCGACGGGCAAGAACATGCGGTTGATCTGCGATGGGAACTTCCCTCCGAATGAAGTCGACCTGGGGCTGGAAAGCCTGCCACCAGACGCGATATCGCGGCTCGAGGAAGAATACCTCGCCCGCGTCATGAACCATGACGCTCTCTTTGACGAGACGTGCGTTGCTGGCGAAGCAGAAGAGCCCTGGCGCTGCGCGACACCCAGGCAGGTGCTCGGCCAGTACATCGAGGGCGCGCCGCTCTTCTTGCGAATGGACCTCCGAGACAGTGCGGCACTGAGCCAGTACCTGGCCTTTGGCCTCAATCCACAGGAGTTCTCCGACGCGGTTCGCAACGGGCTGGGGTCGGCATTCCTAGGCGGAGGCAACCCTGGGACGCCGATCTCGGTCTACGGTCCGAACTGCCAGAGCCACGTGGCGCTGAACTCGAACCCCGGATACTTCGACTGGCAACTCGACGTCGGAGACGGCCCCCAGACCTTTGCGGACCTGGTCGGGCGGTGGATCGACGGGGAGACGATCGTTGCGATCGACCCTGGAACGAACAGCAGCGGTCCCGGCTGCCAGTGAGCCGCGCGGTCTCGGATGCACAACTCGAGGCAGCGCGAGACGGCTTGGCGGGCGTCGAAGCGGGGCTCGTCCGGCGCAAGCTCGAACCTGTACACGAAGAGGCGCTCGCTCAGCGCTATGCGGACTTCCGGGCGCGGCGGGCGAGAAGGCGGTCGGACAGAACGAAGCCTCGGCCCGGTTCGCTCCACGGGCAGGCTTGAATGCAGATCCCGCAGCCCTCGGTCTTGGCGAAGTAGGGAACGCAGGCGTCGAAGTCGACGTACCACTTGCGCTCTCCGCGAACGAGCTGCTTCTCATCGAAGATCGCGTTGGGCGGGCAGTTGTCGACGCAGACGCGGCAATTGGCGCAGAAGTCTTCGGCCCCGATGTCGGTGGGACCGTCGGCCGTGGCAGGCATGTCGGTGAGCACGACCGCCAGGCGCACGTTGGAGCCGTGCTCTCGGGTGAGCAGCGAGCCGTGCTTGCCCAGCTGGCCGAGTCCAGCCCCGAGCGCGACGGGGATGTGCAGCACCTCGGTCGCGTCGGGGCTGATGTTGGTGGAGGCGCGGGCGGGCCAGCCCAACGCGCGGATTTTCTTCGCAACTGCGATCGCGATGCGGTTAGCCTCGAGGTAGGCACGCTGAATCTCGACGCCCGATCGAGCGCTGGGCGTGTGCACCATGTCCTCGCGGTCCATGGGGATGCCGATGCAGATCGCGTTCGCCCACGGCTGGTCGAAGTCGTGGTAGCGCATGGTGTCGGTCAGCGGGGTGATGCCGACCAGGCTCGCGCCCGCCTCCTTCGCCCATGTCTTGATCTGCCCGGCAGCGTCATCGGGCTGCAGATGCCCCGGCTGGCGATGCGCGACCGGCCCAACGCGGTTTCGATCCTGCCAGAACAGCCGCGTGATCAGCCGGTGGATGATGGTCGGCTCCATCACCTGAAAGAACCAGTCGAGCTTGCCCCACGCACGGCCGTACCCGTCCCCAAAGAACACGTAGTCCGCGCGCCGCCGCGTCGTCTCACCAAGCCCGTTGACCACGTTGCCCGAGATGGGAGGCGTGGCGTAGGTGAAGTCGTAGGCAGGCTCCGGGTAGGCCACCTTCATGTGCGCCGCTTGGCGTCGACGACCGGGCTTCGGCGCGAGGTTGGCGGGCGTGCTGGTCAGGCCGGTGAAGGTCTGCCGGACCGGCGGGCCACCCAGCGACCCGAGCTCGATCGTCTCGCCACGGTGGATGCGGCGGCGGTAGAGCGCGCGGAGCATGGGGAACACCACGTGGGTCGCAAAGCCGACCGCGGCGGAGAAAGCGCCGATGCTTCCGAAGCGGAGAAACTGCCGCAGGCGGTCGTAGAACCACTCTCGCGAGGATTTGGGGTGTTCGAACTTGGCCGGAACCATGGGTCACGCTCCTTGACGCCCTAGCCACTAGTGAACAACTTGTCTACGAAATGCCCGGCTGCGGCGTGCACACTGAGGCTTCCGTGAGCTCGTCTGACGAACCCGCCGACCCACGGGTCCGCCGCACCAAGGCCGACGTGTCGCGCGCCGCATCGGAGCTGCTGCTCGAGCATGGCTGGGACCGCGTCACACATGCCCTCGTGGCCGAGCGCGCCGGCTACTCGCGCGCGACGATCTACAAGCACTGGCCCAAGCAGCACGACCTGCTGCGCGCCGCGTTCGGCCACATGGGTTCGATGCCGCACGGCGAGCGCACCGGAGATCTCCGCGACGACCTCATCAGCGAGATGGAGGCCTTTCGACGCGTGCTGGTCGACGGCCAGTTCTCGCGCGCAACCGCTGCACTCGCCGAGCGAGCGACGGCGAGCGCGGACGTGGCCGCCGTTCGCGACACGTTTCTTGGCGGCGGTCAGCAGCTGTTGCGCGACCGACTCACGGACGCACTCACGGCCGGCGACATCGAAGTCGCCGATGCCCGGGTGGCCGCCGACATGCTTTCGGGCGCGCTCGTCTGGCGCGTGGTGATGCTGGGCGAGTCGGTACCACCGAGCTACGTCGTCGTACTCGTGGACACGGCGCTCGCGGGCTTGCGGCCTCGCTGAGCCAGCGACGCGAGCATCGGATCGATCAGGTCTCGCCAGGCGTCCCGGCGGGCGACGGCAAGGCCGTGCGCGTCGAGCCGACCCAGGCGCCGGAGCGCCGGCTGCCCATCCTTCGCGGGCAACGACGAGGGCACGTCTCGTCGTGCGCCGCGTGCTGCGGCTTCGACCGCGTCGAGGACTGGCGCGCCGCCGCGCTTCACGGCCCATGCGACCATCCGCCACGCGAGCGCGGCGTGCTGCGTCTCGTCGTCGGCAATGCGCTCGAGCGGTGCCCGAATGCTCGGATCTGCGTCACGTGCGGCTCGGGTCACCATCAGGGCAGCAACCGTTTCGCCCACGCATCCTTCGATGAACGTGTCCGCGGCAAACCGAGCGAGATCGGCTTCACGCTGCGGCACGGCCCGGAGCGCTCCGGGCTCGACGGGCTTGGCACCGCATGCGCGCGCAAGACCCAAGCAGATCCGGGTGTGCTCGAGCTCGTCGAGCGCGGCCCGATGCGCGCCCGCGATCAGCTCGGGCGGGCCCGCCAGGCTCATCAACTCCAGCGCAACGCGCCCGAACGACGCGACCGATGCGTGCTCGGTGGCAGCGTCTTCGAGCCAGGCCTGGGCCGCCAGCGCGCGGGCCTGAGCAGGTCCCCCGAGCGGCGTGGTCTCGACCGACCACGATTGGCCCGAGGCCATCGGCGCCGTGACCGGCCGACGCGCCTCGTCCAGCAGCGCTCGCCCGCCCGGGCACGGCTCCGTGTACGAATAGCAGCACGTATCCGCCGATCCGCTGGCTCTCGCCGACTTGGTTTCTGTTTCGTTGAAGGAAGCGCCGAAACTGCTCGGGACTGCAGAGGTGTCCGTGGGGCAGCCCAGTGAGATTGTCGCTCCCTTCGGCGCCCAGGCCTTTGCGGTCGCCTGGTCGATGCAGGTGGTCGTGGTTGGGCACGTGGGACGCGGCTCTCGTTCCGGTACGGCCCTCTCGAACGGCGGCGGCTTCACCACTGGCTTCTTCTCGACCACCGGCTTCTCTTCCGCCACCGGCTTCTCTTCCACCACCGGCTCCTTCTCCGCCACCGGCTTCTCTTCCATCACCGGCTCCTTCTCGACTACCGGCTTCGCCGTAGCGGGCGCCTGCGGGGCGGCTGTGTCACCGCCCGCTGCGGGCTCGCACGCTCCCAGCAGCGCCAGCGCGGGAGTCAGGCTTCGGAGCAGACGTTCGATGTCACAAGGCATCGACGAATCGTAACGCCAACCGGCGCCGATTCGGTCTACTTGCAGGCGGTGCCGGGGGTGCCACACGTACCGGCGCAGACGCAGATGAGCGCGCCTGGACAGGTCGTACCGGTACAGGGGCCGTACGATCCCCAGGAGCAGCTCGCCGAGCAGCTTCGCGTTTGCGTCCCTTGAGGACAATCCCCACACGTGATGCTCTGCGTCGCGCCGGGGGAGCACACGCCTTGGTCCCCGCACAGCCCCCACGCGCCCCATCCACACGAACCGTTGCAGGTCCGCGTTCGGGTGCCGCAGTTGCCACAGGCTTCGGTCTGCGTCTCGCCCGGCGAGCACACGCCCTGCCCCGTGCAGGCGCCGTACGCTCCCCAGCCACAGCTACTCGAGCAGCTCCGCGACTGCGTGCCGCAGTTGCCACACGCCTGCTGCTGCGTCGAGCCAGCCGCGCACACACCTTCGCCCGTGCAGGCTCCGTACGCTCCCCAGCCACAGCCCGCGGTGCAGTCGTCACCTCAGATCACGGGGACTACCTGGGCGATCACTGGATGGGCGAGAAAGAGCTGTTTCACGAGGCGTCGGTCCGGGTGCCGCTGATCATCTACGACCCGCGGCCCGAGGCGGACGCCACGCGCGGCACGGCCTCTGATGCCTTTGTCGAGGCGATTGACCTGGTGCCGACCTTTATCGAGGCGACGGGCGCGCCGCCCTGTCCGCACCGGTTGGAGGGGCGGTCGCTGATGCCGCTGCTGCGGGGTGAGACGCCCGCGGATTGGCGCGGTGCGGTGTTTTCCGAGATCGATTACGGATTTTACGCCGCGCGCGAGACGCTGGGCGTGGGCCCGTCGGATGCGCGCGGCTATATGATCCGCACGGATGCTTGGAAATACATCCATTTCAAGGGGTATCCGCCGCAGCTGTTTGACCTGGTGCGCGACCCGGACGAGTTCACCGATCTGGGCCGCGACCCGGCCTATGCCGCAACGCGCGAGGTCATGCACCGG
>JBCCQM010000100.1:0-27581 GCA_039024335.1 Myxococcota bacterium | reverse complement strand
GGCGGCGGCGGGCGGCGGGACCGAGGCCGCAGCGGGCGGAGGCGCGGACGCAGCGGGCGGCGGGACCGAGGCAGCGGCGGGCGGCGGGACCGAGGCAGCCGGCGGCATCGAAGCCGGCGGCGACGCGGCCGGAGCCGGATTCGCGGTCGGTCCTGACGGAGGGTGAATGGGCGGAGGCGGGACCGAACCAGGCTGTGACGGGGGCGGACCCGGGGGCGAGACCACGGGCGGCGGCGCAGGCTGGGCTGCGGGCTCTGGTGGGGCGGCCACCGGGGGTGGAGCAGCCGCCGGGACCGGCGCGGCCGCGGGAAGCTTGGCGCCACAAGCCAGGCAGAACTTGTAGTGGTCCTGGTTCTCTTTTCCGCAGTTCGGACAGGCGATCACGATGCAACTCGTCGTTGGCGTTCCAGGCGGGTCTAGGGCTACGCGATCTCGACGCGGAGCAGCTGCTGCCCGAGGAACAGGTAGTCCCCGTGGAACAACTCCTGCGCGCCCTGCAGGCGGATGAACGTGCCGTTGCGTGAACCGGTATCGGTCAGCACGACGTCGTCGCTGTCGGCCGCCGACTCGAGGCGTGCGTGGTGACCGGAGATGAACCGGTCGTCGGGGAAGTTCATGGTGTTGCCCTCGCGCCCAAGGCTGAGAGAGCCGTCTTCGGCGCTGGTCACCCGGCCCTCGCCGCCACCGGCGAGGCATTGGATGACTTGGAAGCGCGCTTCGGGTCGCGGGCTTCCGTAGTAGTAGGTACCGTTCTCGTTCGGGCTGCCGTCCGTGAAGGGCTGCCGCCGGAGTCGTAGGAGCTGCTCACCGACGAGCAGGTAGGTGCCATCCGCGACGGGGGTCGGCTTCTTGATCCGAAGGAACACCCCGTTCGCGCTGCCCGCGTCCTGGACGAACAGGCGACCGTCTTGCGCCGTGAACTTGGCGTGCTCGGGGGACAGGAACGGGTCTTCGGCGAACGTGATGTCCCCGTTGGAGCGGCCGATGCTCGTGCTGGTCTGCTGCAGGTGATACGTGGCGCCGTCGCCCCCCTCGCCCTTGATGACGACCAGGCGGGGCACGACCGGCTGCTGCTGAAGCGCGCCAAAGAAGAGCGTCCGCGCCGGCGCTGCCTCTGCAGGCCCTCCGCTCGAGAGCGGCTGACCCGTGGCGGGATCGAAGCGCAGCGGCGCACCACCTGCGCCGGCAACGACCGTCGCGCTGACCGAGGGGCCCTGTCCTGCGGGGGCAGGTGCGGACGGCTGCGGAGCACCCATGCCGGTTGGCGAGGCGGGTGCGTTCGAGTCGTCAGCGGCGGCTGCCGGCGGGCCGCCAGCCTGGGAGAGCGCGGCTCCGCAGTGCGAGCAGGCAGGGGCCGACAGTGCGTTCAGCGTGCCGCAAACGTGGCATACGAGGCCCGGGTCCATGCCCTCGCATCCTGCGCCCGGTGGGTCGGGTTGTCAATTTGGGATTGGGACGGGTCCCGTGGCCACAGCAGGCATGCACAGGGCCGCCGTGTCGTCGCGTGTGCAGTCTCGCAGCGCCTTCTGCAACGCCGAGCGCTCCGCGGGCGTGCCGCTGCGAACCGCGTCGACCGCGGTCGCAACCGCCTCCGCGTGGCCGCGGAGTGTCTCGGGCGAGACGGGGTCGGTCGCGGGAACGACCCGCCGATGCAGCCACCGCTCCAGGGCAGCCGCCCAAGCGTCCCCCCGGGGCGCCGGCGCGGGATCGGGGACTGCCTGCGCCCGCTGGTCGGGTTCGACGAGCCGGATCAGCGCCGCGGTCGCGGCATCGCGGGCCAATCCCCCCGGACCAAGGGTTCGGCGCAAGAGCGCGGCAACGTTGCCCGGTTCAGGGCGCCCGATCGTGCCGATCCGCCAGGCTGCGACGGCCGCGACGAGGGGGTCGGAGTGCTGAACATCGGCCCGCAGGCCCTCCAGCCCGGTGGACGGCTGAAGCGTGGCATGGGCAAACGTGCAGGCATGCCGCACGGTCGCGCGGCGACTCTCCGTGGCCAGCTGCCGCACGTGGATCGCGGCGTCCGGGTCGACGGCGCTCGCGTGTTCGGCAGCGGCGATGCACGCCAACGCCACGATGTGCGCGTCGTCGCCAAGCCGCAGGTGCGTGGACAGGGTCTCGAACGCGTCGGAGCTGGGGCTTCGTCCCAGCGCCCAGGCGGCGGTGCGTCGGGCGTTCCAGCTGTAGCGGGAGCTGCGAAGAATCTCGGCGTAGACCGTG
This sequence comes from Myxococcota bacterium, assembly GCA_039024335.1. Classification (GTDB taxonomy): domain Bacteria; phylum Myxococcota_A; class Polyangia; order Nannocystales; family Nannocystaceae; genus CAJXVA01. The sequence continues at coordinate 25,364 of JBCCQM010000100.1, read as the reverse complement.
TCCGCCGCCTCGTCCTGGAGGGCGCCGGCCGAACGAAGCGCGCTCAGGCGTGCCCGCTCGTACGCGGCCTGCACCGTCGGCGTGGCATCCCGCGGCGCGGTGAGGTTCTTGCCCAGGGTGGCCAGGGCCTCAGCCGTGTCGGGCAGGGCGAGGCGCCCCAGCTGTTCCGCGGCCCGCAGTCGCGTGGTGATCGAGCCCCGCCCGAGCGCCCCCAGCAGCGGAGCGCGGAGTCCCTCGCGGCGGTGTTCGGCGTCGTCTTCGATCCAAGCCCCCACCGAAGCCACGTCGAGGCGGTCGAGCGCGTCGAGCAGTAGGCGCTTGGGCTCCTCGCTCTCAGGGTGTTGTGCGCATCGCTGCACGGCCAGCGTCAGGGCCGCAGGGAGATCGCCTTCGGCTTCGGCGAGGTCGAGCGCCCGGCGGCCCGCTTCCTCCATGAGCTCGGCCGGGCCGGTCCCGCCGAGGATCTCGGCGAGCAGGGTCCGCGATTTTTCGACGTTGCCGCGGGTGAGCTCGAGCTCGGCGAGCCGAAGCTTCGGTCGAAGCGCGGTGGGCTTGGTCTCGAGCGCGCGCCGATACGCGTGGGCGGCCGCTTGCATGTCGCCCTTGGACTCGTGCATCTCGCCGAGGCGAACGATCGCTTCGACGTGCGTGCGGTCCTTCTTCGCGGCCGAGGTCGCGTTCTGCAGGGCGCGATCGCTGTCGCCGGCTTCGAAGGCGAGCTCGGACATCTCGGCGAGCACGTCGGGGCCGCGGGAGGGCTCGAGCAAGAGCAGCTCTTCGAGCGTGCCCATGGCCGACTCGATCTGCCCGGCGCGACGCTGCGCGGCGGCGAGTTCCTCGAGGCGGTTGGGGTCGTTGGGCGCCAGGGCCAGCATGCGCTGCTGCACGCCGACGGCGGTCGCGTAGTGCTCCTGGCGGGTGTGGAGCTCAGCCAAGAATCGCCCGGCCTCCATCGAGTCCTGGAGCGGTGTGCCCTTGGCGAGCACGCCCTCCGCCGTGGACAGCCACGTCGGAAGGACACCGTTGCGCAGGGAGGCGTTGCCGACGAGAAGCTCGACGATGCGGGTCCGAGCCTCGTCGCGAAGCAGCTTGTGCGCGGGCCCGGTCGAGAGCTGGCGGGTCTGTTCCCACAGCGCGAGCGCGGGGCGGGGCCGGCGCTGCTCCTCGGCCAGGACGGCGCGCAGCCGGATGTACTCGGGCTGCGTCGGCGCGGCGGCGATGGCCTTGCTGATCGCCAGGACTGCGTCCGCGTGGAGGTCGTGCTCGGTGAGGACCTGCGCGAGACGAGCCCAGCCGGCGTGGGAGGGCCGGGTGAGCTTGGGCAGCATGCCCCACTGCTCGAGCGCTTCGTCGCGGCGACGCATCTGATGCAGCTGCTCGCCCAGGGCAATCCGGGCTTCGGCGCGGCGCGGCGTCAGCTTGACCAGCGCCTGGGCGACCTCGAGCGCGTGGTCGGCATCGTCGTTGAGGTTGTAGAAATCGAGCAGCCCGGCGAGCGCCTTGGCGCTACGACCGTATTTGGCCTCGACGTCGGCGGCGAGGCCGAACGCGAGCTCGCGCTCTCCGGCCGCCGCGAGGTTGGTGGCCAGCTCGATCGCGAGGGTGGGGTCCTTGCTGCCCGCATCCATCATCGCGCGCACCTCGGCGACGGCATCGTCATGCCGACCCTTGGCCTGCAGCGCCTCGATGAGCGCGGTGGAGGTCTCGGCGTCACGGGGCGCGAGCGCCCGAGCGCGGCGCCAGCTGTCGATGGGGTCGATGCCTGCACCCTGCTGCGCGGCGGCGTACGTGCGCCAGGCCGCGGCCTCGTCGTCATTGCGCTCCAGCCACGCGCCCAGCCGCTGCAGGAGTTCGTCGGTCGTCCGGGCCCGTCGATGTGCGCTTTGAAGGCTGGACCACCAGGACTCGCGGGCGGCTCGAGACCCCCGTCCGGGCGCCTCGAGCATGCTCCACAGAAGGTCGGCGGCGCCGGCTGGGTTGTCGGCGGCGAGCCGGGCCCGGGCGCGTTCTGCCTGAAGGTCCAGCTTTGCGGCGCCGTTGGCCGTGGCGATCGCGTCGGCGTAGGCCGCATCCGCGACGGCGGGCTGGTCTGCATCGCTGGCCGCTCGAGCCAGGCGCAGCCGCGCGCCGCGGTCGTCGGGGTTGGCCTGCGCGAGGGCACCCGCCAGGCGGAGCGCGTCTTCGGCCCTGCGCCCGCGCTCCGCGAATCCATGGGCGCGGGTGAGCAGCTTGGTCTTGCGCTTGGCGTCGCCGGCATCTGCAGCCCGAGCTTCGAGCAGCTCGACGAGGGCGCCCCAGTCCGCGGCGCGCTCCAGCGCGGTCACGCGAAGTTCGAAGATGCGTCCCGCCCGACGGCCGGAGGTGGCCAGCTCCAGCCCCGCGAGCTTGTCGGCAGCCTTGCCCGCGCGGCCCTGGGCGAGGTCCATGCGGGCGTCGAGGATCTGCCATCCGAGGTCCCCGGGCGCACGGGCGCGTCCGGCCGCGATCTTCTTGCGCAGGCCCTCGAGCCCGATCGCTCGCCGAAGCGCCGACCAGTGGCCGGCGTCGAACGGGCTGCGGTGCAGCTTCTTGAGCCGCGCGGAGACGAGCGCGGGGTCGCTCGACGAGCGCTCCAGCGACCAATCGTCGACCGCCGCCGAGGCCGAGATCGGGCCCAAGGCGAGCGAGACCGCGACGGCGCGGGAGAGGAGACTCCGCGTGAGGCTCATCATCCTCAGCCTAGCAGGTGGGCGCGCTCGCGGGCGTTTCAGCCCCGGACATGCGTCCCAAGACGGCCCCGACGCCTCGAAGGGGCGCTCGGACGGCCTTGCAGGCGGGTGCGCGTCCCCAGGCGGACAACGCGCTGCCGCCGGGGGCCGCGTACGACCCAGAGGTTGACGTGAGCGCTCCAGCGCATAGGTTTGCGGCCTCCTGCAAGGAGCACAGACGCCATGCCTTTGTACGCGTACCGATGCGAGAACTGCGGCCACGAAGAGGAGCACATCCAGCGCTTCTCCGACGATCCGATCACCAAGTGCGAAGCCTGCGGCGGGAAGACCAAGCGGCAGATCACCGGCGGCGCGTTCCACCTCAAAGGTGGCGGTTGGTACGCCGACGGCTACGCCAGCACCGGTGGTGGCTCCGGCGGCAGCGACGGTGGCTCCAAGGCATCGGGGGAGTGATGGCGACGCTCATCGACGGTCGTGCGGTCTCGAAGTCCTTGCTGGCGGAGGTCGCTGGCACCGTCGCGGAGCACAAAGCTCGCGGCGTTCATCCGACGCTCGCCGTCGTTCTCGTCGGGGACGACCCCGCTTCGGCGGTGTACGTCCGCAACAAGGGCAAGCGCGCGGCCGAGGCCGGCATCGCAACCCGCGACCATCGTCTCGGCGCCGAGACGACCACGCAGGAGCTCCTTGCGGTCGTTCGCTCGCTCAATGAAGACCCGGAGGTCGACGGCATCTTGGTGCAGCTACCGCTGCCCGAGCAGATCGACGCCGACAAGGTCCTGCTGTCGATCGACCCCGCGAAGGATGTCGACGGCTTCCATCCGGAGAACCTCGGGCGGCTCGTGATCGGTGAGCCGCGCTTCGTCGCCTGCACGCCGCTGGGCTGCATGAAGCTGCTCGAGTCGGCCGGCGTCGAACTCAGCGGCGCCAAGGCGCTGGTGATCGGACGCTCGACGATTGTCGGCAAGCCGATGGCGCAGCTGCTCATCGCGGCCAACGCGACCGTCACCGTCGCGCACTCGCGGACCAAAGACCTTCCGGCCGCGGTCGCCGAGGCCGACGTCGTCGTCGCGGCGGTGGGCCGCGCCAAGATGATTCAGGGCGAGTGGATCAAGCCCGGCGCCACGGTGATCGACGTCGGCATCAACCGGGGTGACGACGGCAAGCTCTGCGGCGACGTCGACTTCGAAGGCGCGCAGGCGCGAGCGGGCGCGATCACGCCAGTGCCCGGCGGCGTCGGGCCGATGACGATCGCGTGCTTGATGCACAATGTCGCCGTCGCCGCGGGTCGTCGCTGACGTCAGCCCAGCGTCAGGCCGGTGGCTTCGAGCGCGTAAAAACCTGCGAGAGGCTGTCGAGGACGACCTCGCGCAGTGCTTCGGTCTCGACCGGAGACTCGACCACGCGAGCCAGCGGCGCGAGCGTTTCACGGCGCTCGCTCGCGGCCGCGTCGCATAGCGCGACCCGAGGCGGCGGTCGCTCGAGCGACTCCAGCGCGCGCAGAAAAGCCAGGGTCTCGTCGGGCACCGTGTTGGCGTCGACGATGACGAGGTCGGCTTGACCGACGATGTCGACGAGCCCGATCGGGCTGTCGAACTCTTTGGTCTCGCACGTGACCAGCGTCCGGACCTGCGCCGCAACGTATTCGCGGACTCCGTCGTGGCGGCCGACGATGAAGACCGACAGCGGCTGGAAGTCGGTGACGAGGTTGTCGATGCGGTCCCCGAGTCGACTGTCGGCGTCGACGAACGACAAGCCCATACCGGCGGGCCCCTCGGGGGCGTCGAACTGCCGGACCCAGCGGACCGTGGCCTCGATATGCGTGGGCGCGGCGTCACCGGGGACGCTGAGCTCGAGCGTCAGCGTGGAGCCGGCGGGCAGGGGGCGTTGCGCCGGGATGAACAAGCCCCCTCTCGACAGGTTCGTGCAGTAGTTGACGAGCATGTGGCCGGCGCTGCGGTACTGCAGCTGCAGCACGACGTCCGCTCGTACTGAACCCCGCCGCGCGTCCTCGGTGGCCATGCCCAGCCAGCGTAGCCGATTCCGTCCGCGTGCGCTGCGGTGACGCCGGCCCACAAGGACCCCGGGTGTGCGTACAACGACCCCGTCCAGGCTTGGTCAGGCGTTGGCGTTGTCGAGGATGACCTTCAGCAGCCGGTCGAGCTCGTCGAGGCTGCCGTAGGGGATCTCGATGGTGCCGTTGCCCTTCTTGCCGCCCGACTTCAGACGGACGCGGGCGCCGAGGCGCCGGCGCAGCCGCGTCTCGAGCTCTCCAACGATGATCTTGCGCCGGGACTCTTCATCCGTGGGCGGGCCCTTCGGCGCCGCGTTGCGCTTGCGAATCGCGGCCTCCGTGGCGCGCACCGACAAGTTGTCGTGAACGACTTCGCCGGCCATCGCGTTCATGTCGTCCTCGTGCTCGAGGCCGAGCAGCGCGCGAGCGTGGCCCATGCTGAGGCGGCCGGTTTGGACGAGCGTCTGAACCTTGTCGGGAAGGCGAAGCAGGCGGATCGCGTTGGCGACGGTGCTGCGATCTTTGCCCACACGCAGCGCGAGTTCTTCCTGGGTGTACTCGCGCAGCTTGATGAGCGCCGCGTATGCTTGCGCCTCTTCGATGGGGTTGAGGTCGGCCCGCTGAATGTTCTCGACGAGCGCGAGCTCGAGCCGGTCCTCTTCGACGATTTCCCGGATGACGACGGGCACCGCGTGCAGGCCCGCCTTTTGAGACGCACGCCAGCGACGCTCGCCCGCAATGATGAGGTACGTGCGCGGGCCTTTGCCGCCGGGCTTGGCCTCCGGGGTTACCACGATGGGCTGCAGGATGCCCTGGTGCTTGATGCTGGCGGTGAGCTCCTCGAGCTTGACCGGGTCGAAGTGCTTTCGCGGCTGCTCGGGGTTGGGGCGGAGCTGCTCGATCGGCAGCGTCTGCACGCCCGTACGCGGCACCTCGGGCTCGCTTGCCTTGGCCTTGGGGCCCTTGCCCGCAGGGGCCTTGGCGTCGCCGTCTTTGCCGGCCGGCTTGCCGCCACCCTTGCTCTGGTTGGGCAGCAGCGCACCGAGGCCGCGGCCGAGGGCAGGGCGCTTGGGCTTGCTCATGTTGCCACCGCCTCCGCCATGCCGTCACGGCGGGAGAGCACCTCACGCGCGAGCTGTAGGTAGGCCTGTGCGCCCTTGCTCTCGATGTCGTACAGGAGCGCGGGCTTGCCGTGGCTAGGGCTCTCGGAGAGCCGGATGTTCACGGGAATGCGGGTGTCGTAGACGAGGCCCTCGAAGTGCGAGTGGACCTCTTTGACGACCTGCTGCGCCAGGTTGGTGCGCGCGTCGAACATGCAGAAGACGATGCCCTCGAGCGCGAGCTCGGGGTTGAACGCCTCCCGGACCGCGCCGATCGTGTTGTTCAGCGCGCCGAGGCCCTCGAGCGAGAAGTACTTGGCTTGCATCGGAATCAGCACCGAGGTCGCAGCGACCAGCGCGTTGATCGTGAGCAGGCCGAGCGAGGGCGGGCAGTCCAGCAGGATGTACTCGTAGCTTTGGTGCTCGAGCACGCCCTCGAGGGACGAGCGCAGCACCGACTCGCGATTTTCGACCTCGACCAGCTCGACCTCGGCTCCGGCGAGGTCCATCGAGCTGGGGATGACGTCGAGCATCGGCAGCTCGGTGTTTTGGATGACCTCGGTGGGCCCCGCGAGGCCCATCAACAGGTCGTACGTGCCCTGCTCGGCGACGCCCTTGGGGTACCCGACCGACGAGCTCGCGTTGCCCTGCGGGTCCATGTCGATGAGCAGCACGCGGTGCTCGGCCGCAGCGATGGAGGCCGCCAGGTTGACCGCGGTGGTGGTCTTCCCTTCGCCCCCTTTTTGGTTGCTGATCGCAATGACGGTCGGCGCCGGCACGGCCCGCATACGTACCACCACCGCCCGCGCGCGGGGGCCCCGGATCGAGGCCAAGACGACCCGATCTCGATTGAGTAAGATTTTTGCCTACATGTGCGACAGCACCGTACGCTTCACGAGCCGTCGCCGCCGGGGTTCACCCAAGAGGCCGCGAGGGCCGGATTCAGGAGATTTGGGACGATGAGCTACTACCGCACCGGGTTTTCGAGCTTCGCAGAGTTCAAGCGTGAAGGCATGTACGGCGGCGACCGCCTCGGCAAAGAGGAACTGGAGCTGCTCAAGGCCCTCGAGGCCGAGGATGACTTCCTCGACCCCGACCGGGACAAGAAATACCGCTCCCCCTGGGAGTAGGACGGGGCGCCCACCGAGGGCGCCTCACGCCACGCTGGCCGGTTCGCCAGGCGTGACGAGGATGAATGGAGACACGACGCGGGGCGTGGGAGCAAACCGCGGATGGCTTAAGACTTAGAGTGCTACGACGTCTTCGTCGTGCGTTTCGCATCGCGGGGCCGCGCTTTCCTCAATGGTGGGGAAGGGGCGGCCTTCGCCTTTTTGGCGTTGGCAAGGCCGCGACGCTGCGCCAACGTTGGCGACATGAGCGACGGAGCGAGCGACCCGCTGGCGCCCCTTCGGGCCCGCATCGACGACCTCGACCGCAGGCTGGTGGCGCTGCTCAACGAGCGCGCTGCGGTCGTCGTGGAGGTCGGCAAGGTCAAGCAGCGCGACGGTGGACCGATCTACGCCCCGCATCGCGAAGCCGAGGTGCTCTCGCGGGTGCTGGGCCTCTCCGAGGGTCCGCTGCCCGAGCGCAGCATCGAAGGGGTGTATCGCGAGATCATGAGCGGCTCGTTCGCGATCGAACAGCCGCTGCGCATCGGATACCTGGGCCCGGCCGGGTCGTTCTCGCATGCCGCCGCGACTGCGCAGTTTGGCAGCTCGGTCAGCTTCGAGAACCTGCGCGAGATCGAGGGCGTGTTCACCGAGGTGGCGCGCGGGCACGTCGACTACGGCTTGGTCCCCATCGAGAACTCGACCGGGGGCGGCATCGCCGAGACGCTCGACGCGTTTCGCGACGCCGCTGGGGACGTGTTCGTCTACGCCGAGGTTGCGCTGGGCATTCGGCACAACCTGCTCGCGCTGTGTCAGCCCAAAGAGGTGCAGCGGGTGTTCAGCAAGCCCGAGGTGTTTGCACAGTGTCGAAAGTGGCTCAGCACTCAGTACCCGCGCGTGGAGCTGGTGCCGGCCGCAAGCTCGTCCCAAGCCGTGCTCGACGCCAAGGCCGACGCGCGGCCCGGAGCGGCCGCAATCGGCTCGGCGCTGGCTGGACGTCTGTACGGCGTGCCCACGCTGTTCCCCAGCATCGAGGACAACCCAAACAACATCACCCGGTTCTTCGTCATCGCGCGACAAGAGGCCAAGCCCTCGGGCGACGACAAGACCTCCGTCATGTTCACCACGTCGCATGAACCGGGCGCACTCGTGCAGGTGCTCAGCGCGTTCGCCTACGGCGGCATCAACCTCACACACATCGACAAGCGACCGTCGCGGCGCGAGAACTGGAGCTACACCTTTTTTCTCGATGCCGCCGGACACCAGTCCGAGCCCGCGATGGCCAAGGCGATCGAAGTAGCCCGTCGCCACTGCCAGGACCTGTACGTCCTGGGGAGCTACCCCCGGGCCAAGCGAATCCTGTAGCGGCGTGGCTCCGCCCGTCTCAGGACTTGTGGTCCTTGAGCTTGCGGTACAGCGTGGTGCGGTCGATGCCCAGCAGCGCGGCGGCGCGGGCCTTGTTGCCGCCGGTGGCCTCAAGCGCCGCGTCGATCGCTTCGCGCTCGAGCTGCGCAAGCGTGCGGATCGTGCCGGCGGTGACGGCTGGCGGCGGGGCGCCTGGGCCCGAGCTGGGGGCCGCATGCAGGATCTCCGGCGGCAGGTCGTCGACGAGGAGCGTGCCGCCGTCGCCCAAAACGAGCGCGCGTTCGACCATGTTTCGCAGCTCGCGAACGTTGCCCGGCCACGGGTAGCGCCGCAGCGCGGCGAGGGCTTCGGGCGCGATGGCCTCGATGCGGCGACCCATGGCCTCGCCGAGGTTGTCGGCGAAGAAGCGCACCAGCGGCTCGACGTCGTCGACGCGCTCGCGTAGCGGGGCCAGCTCGGTGTGAATGACCGACAGGCGATACAGGAGGTCTTGGCGGAACCCGCCCTCGGTGACCATTGCGGCGAGGTCGCGGTGGGTCGCCGCGATGAGGCGGACCTTCACCGACTCCTCTTTCGTGCCACCGACGCGCGTGAAGGTGCGCGTTTCCAGCACCCGGAGCATGCGGGCCTGCGTCGAAAGGCTCATCTCGCCAATCTCGTCGAGGAACAAGGTGCCCCCGTCCGCTCGCTGGAATACGCCCTCGTGCTGGGTCACGGCGCCCGTGAACGCGCCTTTTTCATGACCGAAGAGCTCACTCTCGAGCAGCTGCTCGGGGATTGCAGCGCAGTTGATCGCAACGAACGGTCCGGAGGCGACGTCGGACATCGCGTGGAGCATCGCCGCCGCGAGCTCCTTGCCCGTGCCGCTCTCGCCACGCAGCAAGACGGTGGCCGGCGTGGGCGCGACCCGCTCGACGAACACCTGCAGGCGCTGGATCGCCGCCGACCGCCCGATGATGCGGGGCATTGCCACCGACGCGCTGCGGGCCGCGGTGGCCTTGGTCGCGGCATGCAGCTGAACCCGCTCCGATGCGCCCTGACCAAAGGCCGAGATGAGGTGGGCCGCGCACACGAGCAGCAGCAGCGCCTCTTCGTTGTGCCGGCCTTTGAGCGCCTCGGGGGCACCCCATTCGACGTACAGCACGAGTCCCGAGGTCGGGGCCGCCATCGCGCCGACGATGCCGCGCAGCTGCACCGATTTGCGGTCGGCGAGGTCCGGCTCGGCGAGCACGTCGCGGACCCAGAAGGCCTTGGTCTCCCGGGCCACGCGGTCGAGCAGCGCCTTCGAGACGGCGAGGTCGATGACGGTGCCGTCGCTGCTCGCCGAGAGCACGTCGCTGCCGTCGGTGCTCAGCACCAGCGCGCGGGAGGCGGGCAGGGCAGCCAAGGCCCAGCGGGTGGCCTCACGGTAGACCGCCTGCAGCGACCCGCATCGCGAGAGGCGATCCCCCAACGACGCGAGCGCGGCGAGCCGGCTGGGGGTCTGGGGATCGTTCTCGAGCCGCGCATCGATCTCGACCGTGGAGCTGGCCGTCGGCGCGTCCGCGGCCGGCGCTTCGAACACGATGGTGGTGTTGCCCAGGGTGAGCGTGCCGCCGACCTCGAGCGTGGCGCCTACGGCGAGGTTGGCCCGCTGCCCGCCGACGAGCGTCCAGACCGGGTTCACGCCCTTGAGCTCAGCGACTTGGGCGATTGGCCGGCCATCGGGGCCTGCGGTCAGCCGCATCGTGAGATGGTGCCGCGAGACGGCGCCGTCGCTCAGCTGCAGCCCCTGACCGACGCCTCGGCCGATTGTCAGCGGGCCCTCGCCCAGAACCGCTTTGCGGCCCTTGTCGGGCCCCGCCGCCACCACCACGCTCAGGGAGGGCACGCCCCACTGTATCGCCGCGTTCGGCGGTGCGCCAAGTGCGGAGCGGCCGTTGACAGCCCCGGGCCGGGTGTTACCGTGAGCCGCCTGAAAACGGCCCCCGCGCATGAGTACGTCGTCGAACGAGCCCGTTGAAGAGGTCCCCGAGCTGCCCGAAACCGTCTCGGTGCTGCCGCTGCGAAACTCCGTCCTGTTCCCGGGATCGATCATCCCGATCGACGTCGGCCGCCCGAAGTCGGTTCGGCTCATCGAAGAGGCCATCGCGAACGAGCGCCCGATCATCGGCATCGTTACGCAGCGAGACGCGGCCACCGAGGACCCCGCGCAGAGCGACCTTCACGAGGTCGGCTGTGCCGCCCGCATCCTCAAAGTCATCAAGCTCGCCAAGGACAACTACTCGGTCATTCTGCAGGGCGTGATGCGGATTCGCATCGGCAGCTTCGTCAACGCCGAGCCGTTCATCACCGCAAACGTCACCGAAGTCGAAGACGTCGAAGACGCGACCACGCAGGTCGAAGCGGACGCGCTCGTCGCCAACATCAAAGAGACGGCGAAGAAGTTGATCTCGCTGGTGCCGGAGCTGCCCCGCGAGGCGGCGGCGCTGCTCGACAGCGTCTCCGACCCTGGCCAGGTAGCGGACCTCGTCGTCAGCAACCTCGACATCGAGCCCAGCGAGAAGCAGGACGTCCTGGAGAGCGCCGACGTGCTCGAGCGCCTGCGCAAGGTGCTGACCCTGCTCACCCGTCAGCTCGAGATCCTCAAGGTCCGCGAGCGCATCAACTCGCAGGTCCAAGAGGAGATGGGCCACAGCCAGCGCGAGTACGTGCTCCGCCAGCAGCTCAAGGCGATCAAAGGCGAACTCGGCGAGATCGACGAGGAGGGCGGCGAGGCGGACGAGTTCGCCAAGAAAATCGCCGAAGCGAAGATGCCCGAGGAGGCCGAGAAGGCCGCGCTCAAGCAGCTCGATCGACTCCGACAGATGCAGCCCAGCTCGGCCGAGTACACCGTGACGCGCACCTACCTCGAGTGGCTGGTCGAGCTGCCGTGGGCGGTGAGCACCGAGGACCAGATCGACATCAAGACCGTCCGCGAGATCCTCGACGAGGACCACTACGACCTGGTCAAGGTGAAGAAGCGCATCGTCGAGTACATGGCGGTGCTCAAGCTCAACGCGTCGAAGAAGGGCCCGATTTTGTGCCTGATGGGGCCTCCGGGCGTGGGCAAGACGTCGCTGGGCAAGTCGGTCGCCAAGGCGATCGGCCGCAAGTTCGTGCGCATCAGCCTCGGCGGCGTGCGCGACGAAGCCGAGATTCGCGGCCACCGCCGCACCTACGTGGGCTCGCTGCCCGGTCGCCTGATTCAAGGCCTCAAGCGCGCGGGGACCAACAACCCGGTCATCGTGCTCGACGAGATCGACAAGCTCGGCCACGACTTCCGCGGCGACCCGGCCTCGGCGTTGCTCGAGGTGCTCGACCCTGAGCAGAACCACACCTTCTCGGACCACTACCTCGAGGTGCCGTTCGACCTCAGCAAGGTGATGTTCATCGCCACGGCGAACTACATCGACCCGATCCCGGCGGCGCTCAAAGACCGCCTGGAGATGATCGAGCTGCCTGGCTACACGCGCCAGGAGAAGTGCATGATCGCCAAGCGCTTCCTCATCCCCAAGCAGATCGCCGAGCACGGGCTCGACGAGGCCGGGGTGGAGATCGACTTCACCGACGAAGCCATCTTGGAGCTGGTCGACAGCTACACGCGCGAGGCCGGCGTCCGGAACCTGGAGCGTGAAGCATCGGCGGTCATCCGCGGCGTCGCGGTGCGCGTCGTTGAAGGCGAGATCGAAGGCACGTTCAAGATCGGCAAGGCCGAGGTGAACGAGTTCCTCGGTCCGCAGAAGTTCATGCCCGAGATGAAAGAGCGCATCTCGGAGCCTGGCGTGGCCACCGGCCTGGCGTGGACGCCCGTTGGCGGCGAAATCATGTTCATCGAGTGCACGCGCATGGAGGGCAAAGGTGGGCTGATGCTCACCGGCCAGCTCGGCGACGTGATGAAGGAGTCCGCGCAGGCGGCCTTGTCCTTCGTGAAGGCCCACATGGACACGCTGGGCATCACCAAGGACCGCATCGAAGGGCACGACATCCACGTTCACGTGCCGGCCGGCGCCATCCCCAAGGACGGTCCCTCCGCGGGTACGGCCATGATCGCCGCCTTGTCGTCGCTGCTCACGGACCGCTGCGTGCGGGCCGATGTCGCGATGACCGGTGAGATCACGCTCCGTGGCCTGGTGCTGCCCGTCGGCGGCATCAAGGAGAAGATGCTCGCGGCCCACCGTGCGGGCATCAAGCGCATCGTCCTGCCGGCGCGCAACGAGAAGGACGTCGTCGACGTGCCCGAGGAGATTCGGGACGAGATGGAAATCGTCTACGTGAAGACGGTGGCCGACGTGCTCGAGGCGGTCCTCGTCGATGAGGACGCGGACACCGCGCCGACCGCGGGCTGAATCCCACGGTCGACCTGACGCAGCGTCACCCCCTCGGGGGCCGAAAATCCCGGCATTTGTGACGCTGCGACGGGGTTGACACCCTGCAGGGCGAGCTTAGGTTCGCCGCATCACCGAAGGCGCCGCCCCCTAGGCGCCAACGTGACGAGGCCAACGCCTCCGAACGCCGCCGTCGAGGCGGGTTCGGGTCCACGGCCGAACCCCCTGGGCGGGCTCACGATGCAGCCACGCCCAACGAAGCGAGCGCTTCACCGGTTTCCCCCTACAACACGAGCAACGAAGAGTTTCGGAAAGGACTGCCAGCGAGATGCCAAAGATCATCGGGATTGACTTGGGAACGACCAACTCCGTGGTCGCGGTCATGGAGGGCTCCGAGCCCAAGGTGATCGCCAACGAAGAGGGCGGTCGCACCACGCCTTCGGTCGTGGCCTTTGAGAAGAACGGAAACGTCCTGGTGGGCCAGCAGGCTCGCCGCCAGGCCATCACCAACCCGGAGAACACCATCTTCTCCGCCAAGCGCTTCATCGGCCGCAAGTTCGACGAAGTGAAGTCCGATCGCGACCGCGTGCCCTTCGAGGTGGTCAAGGCCGCCAACGGCGATGCGCACATCAAGGCCGGCGACAAGGTCTACCCGCCGCCAGAGATCAGCGCGCGCGTGCTGATGAAGCTGAAGAAGGCCGCCGAGGACTTCCTGGGTGAGCCCGTGGCCGAGGCGGTCATCACCGTCCCCGCGTACTTCAACGACTCGCAGCGTCAGGCGACCAAAGACGCCGGCCGCATCGCAGGCCTCGAGGTCAAGCGGATCGTCAACGAGCCCACGGCGGCCGCGCTCGCGTATGGCCTGTCCAAGGGTACCGAAGACGAGAAGGTCGTCGCGGTCTACGACCTCGGTGGCGGTACCTTCGACATCTCGATTCTCGAGGTCGCCGAGAACGTCGTCGAGGTCATCTCGACCAACGGTGACACCGCGCTCGGTGGCGACGACTTCGACATCGTCATCATCGATTGGCTGCTCGAGGAGTTCAAAAAGGACACCGGCATCGACGTCTCCGGCGACAAGCTGGTGATGCAGCGCCTCAAGGATGCCGCCGAGAAGGCGAAGATCGAGCTCTCGGGCGCGCCCGAGACAGACATCAACCTGCCGTTCCTGACCGCCGACGCGTCGGGGCCCAAGCACATGCAGGTCAAGCTCAGCCGCGCCAAGTTCGAGAGCATGGTCGGCGACCTGGTTGAGCGCAGCCTCGGCCCTTGCAAGAAAGCCCTCGCCGACGCGAAGAAGGACGTGGGCGGAATCGACGAGGTCCTGCTCGTCGGCGGCTCCACGCGCATCCCGCTGGTCCAGAAGAAGGTCAGCGAGTTCTTCGGCAAGGAGCCCGGTAAGGGCGTCAACCCCGACGAGGTCGTCGGACTCGGCGCTGCCGTTCAGGCGGGCGTGCTCGCCGGTGACGTTCAGGACATCGTCCTGGTCGACGTCACCCCGCTGTCCCTGGGCATCGAGACCCTCGGCGGCGTGATGACCCCGCTCATCCCGCGCAACACCACCATCCCCACCCGCAAGTCGGAGACGTTCACCACGGCCGCCGACAACCAGAGCTCGGTGGAGGTGCACGTGTGCCAGGGCGAGCGCTCGATGGCCGGCGACAACCGCACGCTGGGCAAGTTCAGCCTGGTCGGCATCCCGCCCGCACCGCGCGGCGTCCCGCAGATCGAGGTCACGTTCGACATCGATGCCAACGGCATCGTGAACGTCTCGGCCAAGGACAAGGGCACCGGCAAGGAGCAGAAGATCCAGATCACCGCCAGCTCCGGACTGTCCGAGGACCAGATCCAGGACATGGTCGACGACGCGCAGAAGTTCGAAGAAGAGGACAAGAAGCGCAAGGAGGCCGTCGAAGAGCGCAACGCCCTCGAAGCGATGGTCCTGCAGACCGAGAAGCTCATCTCCGAGAACGGGGAGAACCTTCCCGAGGAGTCCAAGACCGAGGTCGAAGGCGCCGTAGCCAACGCCAAGGACGCCCTGGAGTCCGACGACGCCGACCGCGTCAAGGAAGCCAAGGAGACCCTCACCGCGGCCAGCCACAAGCTCGCGCAGGCCATGTACGGCCAGCAGGGCCAGGGCCAGCCGGGTGAAGGTGGCGACGCGGGGGCCGGCGAGGCTGGCCCCGAGGCGGGCGCTGCAGGCGAGCCCGAGGCGGACGGCGCCGGTGGTGACGACGGCGAAGTCATCGACGCCGAGTTCGAAGAGAAGAACTAGCCGCGCGTGCGGGGCTCAGACCTCACGCCGAACAAGAGCCTGTCCCATGGGGGCAGGCTCTTTGCGTGGTTCGTTTCCGTCCCTCCTTGGGGTCCCTCCTTGGGGTGGTGGTGATGACGCGTCAGAACGGGGCGGGGAAGAACACGGCGCCACGAACGAAGCTCTCCTCGACGTCGGGCCACACGTCCGGACCGCTGAAAAACCAGCTGCCTCGGGGGCGCAGGGCGTCGTAGCCCTCGTGGACGTCGGTCTCAACCACGATCGCGAACGGCGTATCGAGGCTGTCTCCGTCTCCGGGACCCTGCGCCGCGAGCTCGTCGGGCAGGGTGGGCAGCGTGACGCTGCCGGCGCCTGGAGGTGCCATCACCGCCCAAAATCCGCCGAGCCACCGCGTCTGGAACAACAAGGCGTCGTGGTCGGCGAAGTCTCCGGTGGTTTCGATCGCCAGCTGCCATCGACCGTCGACGAGCGTCGCGCTGGCGCCGTCGATCGGGTCGAGCAGGCTCTGAGCGATCGGCATTTCGTAGCCGCCCTCGGCGTACGCCCTCTTCTGCGCCCAGGCCATGCGCGAGGGACCGTCGTCGAGGTCGACCGAGCCGGCGAACTGCATGAAGTCGGTGAGCGCGGGGATCGGATACAGCTGCGTCCCCTGAGCGTTCGACCGACGCGGCATCGGAAACTCGACGCCGTCGATCCACTGCGTGTGGGTGGTGTTGTAGACGACGTGCTCGAGGGGCTTGGTCGTGGTGAACGTGTATGCGGGTGGGCTCGGTTGCCAGCTGTCGAGCGTGACGGTCACCGTGTCGTCCTCGATCCACGCGACGTCGGTGGCCGTTGCGGCGCCGACGATTGCAATCTGCGGACCGCCCTGCGCGTAGGCGATGACGTTGACGGTCTCGCCCGGGGTCACGCAGCCGGGCAAGATGTCGAGCATGACGCTGAGCGTGCCGTCGGGGGCTCCGACGAACGTGTCCGAGCAGCCGATCGAGACCTGTGAGAAGCCGGTCTCGTCCGGGGTAGGGTGCTGCAGGGGCAGCTCCACCTCGACCTGGCCAAGCACCGTTTCGTCCGGGAACGGACGCCACACCAGCCACAGCTCGTCGCCGGGCTGCACGCCGTCGATGCTCGTCCACTGCGTGCCGCGAAGCGTGCTGACCATGGTGATGCCCGGGTCTTCGAACACCGCGACGCCGTCGGCGTCACTCATCGTCCACGCGAGCGGGCTCCCGTCGTCGGCGCTCACGAGGACCGGCTGGCCCGCGGTCTCGGTGTGAACGATGACGCCGGCCGTGTCGCCCCCGGAGGAACCGCTGCTGCTGCTGCCGTCCTCGACGCTCCCGGTGGACACGGTCTCGCTCGTGCTGCTCGTGCTCGAGCTCCCCTCGGCGGTCGTGCTCGAGCCGCGGCTCCCGCTCGTGCCGGTCGTGTCCTCCACGCCGCTCGACGTGCCCGGCGCCGAGGTACTGCCGCCGTCGGTCCCGCCACCGGCCGAAGCCCCGTCATCGCCGCAGCCGGCGATCGTGAGCGCCAATGCGACGGTCCACAGTCGTCCATCCATGGACGCAGTTTGCCGACACGGGGTGTCAGTGTCGGTGAGTGGG
Organism: Myxococcota bacterium; assembly: GCA_039024335.1. Lineage (GTDB taxonomy): Bacteria > Myxococcota_A > Polyangia > Nannocystales > Nannocystaceae > CAJXVA01. The sequence goes on along the minus strand of JBCCQM010000100.1, from coordinate 8,849 downwards.
CTCCGTGAGCCCCCTGACCTCGGATACGGTCAGGGAAGGCCGTCGTAGCAGACCCCGTACGACTGCGTGCCCGCGGAGACGGCGGGGTCGAGCTGCACGCAGTCGTCGAGCAGCAGCGGGCAGTCGAACAGGTCCGTACACCACTGCATGCAGTAGACGGTGCCTTGCCCCGTGTTCACGCAGACGTGGCCGGCGCTGCAGTCCGCGTCGGAGGTACAGGTCGAGTACTGCGTACCGGCGCCCGTCGGTCCCTGGCAGACCGTGTCGCCCGTCTCGGTGGGAAAGCAGTGCTCGCCCGCGCCGCAGGCTGCGACCGGGTTCATCGGGTCGCAGAGGCAGCCATCGTCGACGGTCCCGTTGCAGTCGTCGTCGACGTCGTTGCCACAGGTCTCCGAGGGCGCCGGGGCCACGTCACCGTCACACTGCAGCGAGCCGTCCTCGCAGACGAGCGTGCCGGTTTGGCAGGGGCCCGAGAGGCCGGTGTTGCACGCTCCGCCCCCGCCGGGGTTTCCATCGTCGACGCTGCCGTTGCAGTCGTCGTCCTCGTCGTTGCAGGACTCGTCGACGGGCAACACGTCGCCCTCGCACGCTCCCCACGTGCCGTCGTCCTCGCAGGTTTGGGTGCCCGAGGCGCAGTTGCCCACGTTCTCGGTCCCGTCCGGTCCGCCGTAGCAGGACTGCGTATCGCCGGGCGTGCAGTCCCCGGTGGGCCCGGTGGTGCTGTCGGAATCGGACTCGGCGTCGGAGTCCGACTCGGCGTCAGATGCGTCGTCTTCGGTGTCCGATTCGCCGGTGGGGTCGAGCGTGGGGTCCGGGTCTTCGGTGCCGCCGGTGCCCGCGGTTGGGTCGGACGAGTCCGACATCCCGTCGCTGTTCGCGGTGGGGTCGACGGGGTCTTCACCCGTGGTCTCGGTGGTGGTGGCGTCGTCGCTGGGGATCGCCGGGCTGCCGAAGGTCAGGCCGGCACCGTCGCCATCGACGCCTTGGCTGCAGGCCATCAAGCCCACGCCCAATCCCCAGGCTCCCAGCGTTTTCCAACCGAACCGTCGCACGAGCTGCGGAGCATAGCCGCGAGGCGCGGGGCGCACCAATCTCGGGCCGCTGTCGTTGGATGGCTCCAGCGCGCCCCGGCCGCGCCCGGACCGAGGCCCGACAACGCGGCGGCGCAAAGTGGAGTCGCGCGGCCGCACCGTCTACTCTTCGATCGGTGAGGAGGCCTCGTGCGCTTGCGGGATTGCTGGCCGTCGCGTTGCTCGGATGCGCAGGACCGAACCTGTTCACCGACCTGGGCAGCGTCTCGGTGGGCAAGGCCAACAAGGGCCGGATCCGCAGCCCGACCCGGATGCCGATCACCGGAAAAGGATGGCGCATTCCGCCGCGCTGGAAGCGCCGAGGCTTTCAGTGGGGGACCGACGAGCTCATCGCGGCCGTTCAGCGGGCCGGTGCCCGGGTCCGGGCGAAGGACCGTCGGGCGGTGCTGGGCGTCGCCGACTTCTCGCGCAAAACCGGCGGAAAGTCGGCATGGCACGGCTCGCACCACTCCGGCCGCGACGTCGACCTGCTTTTCTACACGCGCGACGCGAAGGGCCGACCGATGCCGCCGCTGCAGGAGGGCATGGTCAAGTTCGACGGCGAGGGCAAACCCGTCGAAGACCCCAATCGCCGCGGGGTGCCCTATGAGGACGCTGACTGGGCGGATCGCACGTTCGACACCCGGCGAAACTGGCAGCTCGTCGAGGCGCTGCTGACCGATGCTTCGATCCGGGTGCAGTGGATCTTCGTGAGCGACGACATCAAGGCGCTGCTGCTGCGCTGGGCGCAGCGGCACAAACGCCCGACGTGGCTCATCGACTACGCGCGCACGGTCATGCGCCAGCCCGGCCACGCCTCCCCGCACGACGACCACTTTCACGTGCGGATCTACTGCACGCGGACGGACCGCTTCCACGGATGCGAGGACTACGGTCCGATCTGGCAGCACGAAAAGAAAACGTACAAGTACGCTGGCCCTGAGCGTTACGACCCGGTCGCGTGGAGGCTGCTGCTGGGGCCCCCGCGATCGCTCCTGTAGGCCCGCAGGCCAGGGACAGGGTCCGTAGCGGCCATGGTCTTGACGGGCGGGGCCGAGGCGTTCAGGCTCGAAATCCGTGATTCCGCGGGTTGGAGACTACGAACTCGTACGCCGGATTGGAGCCGGCGGCATGGCAGAGGTCTGGATGGGCCGCCGCCAAGGGGTTGGTGGTGCGACCAAGTCGGTCGCGGTGAAGTTCATCATCCCCTCCAAGACCAACAGCGAGCGCCACCGGGAGATGTTCCTCTCCGAGGCTCGACTGTCGATGATGCTGTCGCACAGCAACGTCATCCAGGTCTTCGACGCGGGCGAGGACGAAGGCCGCCTGTATATGGTGATGGAGTGGGTCGACGGGATGAACCTGTCGCAGCTCCTGGGGCACCTTCGCAACGACGGCAAGCTGCCCTCGCTGTCGATGGCCGGCTTCGTCATCGGAGAGGTCCTCAAGGGCCTCGCGTATGCTCACAACCTCTATCACGAGGGTCGGCAGATCACGATCGTCCACCGCGACATCTCCCCGCAGAACGTGCTGATCAGCGTGTCGGGCGAGGTGAAGCTGCTCGACTTCGGCGTCGCGCGGCTGGCCCAGGAGGAGACGTCGGGTGTGCACATCAAGGGCAAGCTCCGCTACATGGCCCCCGAGCATCTCGGCGGCAGCTCCAAGGCCCCCACGGTCGACATCTACGGCGCAGGCGCCATCTTTCACGAGCTCATCGAGGGCCAGAAGTACCGCTCTGGCGCCGACGAGATGCAGCTGTACAACCAGATCCTGGGCGGCCACACGCCCGACCTGACCCGGGCAGATACCCCGCCCGAAGTGGCTGCGTTGCGGGCTACGATGCTCGACCCCGACGAGAACGCCCGCGTTCAGTCGGCCGACCTCGCGCTCGAGATGCTCGAGAACTGGTCGGGCTATCGAAGCGCCGCCGGTGAGCTGAGCCGGCTCGTGCGGGGGTACATGGGCGTCAACACGCCGCGCTCGGGCATTCACGTGCAGGCGGTGTCCACCGCTCCGATCGACGCGCTGGCCGACACCGCGCCGCCCACGGCAGCCACGAGCACGCGACAAAGCGGCGGCGCCATGAGCACGGGCGCGACGTCCCCGGAGCTTTCGGCGTCCTACGGGGCGGGGACGGACCCCAGCGGCGTGCCGATGGCGATGGGCACGATGGCCTCCGGACCCATCGGTGCGCGTCGGTCCGCCACCCCACTCCTGCTCGGCGTCGGCGCCGGCCTGCTCTGCGCGGTCGGTGCGGTCGGTGCCGTCGTCATGATGAAGAAGGACAAGACCGCCGAGTCCGCGGTGGCGGCGGCCGACGAGGCTGCCCCTGCGGAACCGGCGGAGGCCGAGACACCCGTGGACGAGGGCGAGCCGGAGGCCAAGGCGGCCGCGCCGCAGCCGGCCGAGGAGACACCGCTCGCGATCGATGCGCCCGAGCCCGAGCCCGAGCCCGAGCCGGAACCCGAGCCCGAGCCGGAACCCGAACCCGAGCAGCCCGCGGCCAAGAAGCCGCGGACGCGCTCGAAGCCGTCGCCCAAGCCCGCCGCGACCACCCCGAAGCCGGGGTCCAAGCCCAAGCCGCCTGCGGTGAAGGTCAAGGTCAGCTTCAAGCTCAAGTCACCGCTCAAAACGGCCTACGCCCGAATCGACGGCGGGTCGTCGTTCCTCGTCGCCCCGATGGCGCGCAAGGAGCTTCCGGTGGGCTCACACAAGATCGAGTGGCGTCCGAACACCGACCAGCCGTGGATCCGCGGCGGCACGGTGGTCATCGAGAAGGGTGGCAAGAGCACCATCCGCATCTCGAACGGCAGCGGCGCCCGCCTCGAGTAGGCCCGCGCCGCTCAGGCTTTCGCGGCGCGGTTGAACGCGATGGCGCTGAGCAACCCCAGCGCCGAGAACACCGCGATCGACCCGAAGAAGTACTCGTGCCCCGTCGCACCGGGGTACGCGTCGGTCAGATACCCGTTGAGTGGGCCGACGAACACGTCCGGGGTGTAGCCGAGCACGGAGACCATCCCGGCCGCGGTGCCCGTCAGCGCGGGGTCGACCTTCGCGTCGCGGAAGAGCGCGAAGTACAGGCCGCGCAAGCCGAACACCATGCCGCTCGTCGTGACGACCATGGTGAAGAGCATCCACGGCATGCCGGGATCGAGCATCCCGGCCGCAACGACGAGGTTGCCGACGCAGGTGATCGCAAAGCAGACGAGGACCGCCCGGGCGACGCCAACGCGGTCCCCAACGACGCCAGCAACGATCGCCGCGACGGGGCGGACCCACAAAGCGAGCGTGCCGACCTTGGCGGCCGCGACATCATCGAACCCGAACGCGTCGCGAGCATAGAGGCTGAAGTCGTCGAGCGACTTGTAGCCGGTGTATGCGGTGAGCACGATGAGCGTCTGCAGCCAGACGGCGCGGTTGCGGGCGACCAGCCCGATGTTGCGCCAGATCTGAGACCGGTCGGCGGCGGGTGCATCCTTGGTCTCGCGCTCGCCGTCGGGGATCAGGAACCACACCAAGACCGCGGCGACGATCGTGCCGATGGTGAAGCACACGATGACCATCGCGAGCGCGTCGCCGCGCTGCTCGAGCGTGGCGGTCTTGGCGTCTTCGGGCAGCATCGCCGAGAACAGGGCGACGCAGACCGAGCCCAAGGCGGCCGCGAACAACCCGCGTCCTCCGTCGAGGATCCCGAAGGCCCGGCCCTGCGCGTCGTCACCACCCCAGTTTCGCGTCGCGCGAATGAGCGGAGACCAGAACAGCAGGATCGTGGTCACGCCCCAGTACCCGAACAGGAGGGTCAGGGTCGTGGCTGAGGGGATCTGCATGTACACGAGGCCGCCCAGCGCCGTCGCGATCAGCGCGAGCGCCATAAGCCAGCGCGGCGAGTAGCGGTCGGCCAGGGGACCGCCGGGGACGTACGCGATCATCGCGAGCACCCCGTAGACGGAGAACGCGGAGCCCAGCTCGAGGTTCGTGATGCCGAAGACGTCGAGCAGGGTGGGGCGGAAGAGCCGCACGACGACGAACGGCAGCCCGAAGATGGCTTCGCCCGCGACGATCAGGGCCAGCATGGAGGCCACGCGGCTGGGGCCGCGGGCGGGCGTGGACGTGGGGGTCTGGTCGTCGGTCTGAGGCACGTGTCAGCGCCGCCGCGGGGTGACGTCGCGGTCGGTGGCGGGAGCGTATCAGCCGGGTTCGAGGCGAATTCGCGTCACGCGAATCGAGATCGAAGCGAGGTTCGAGGCTGGGTCGCGCGGGCTCGCGGTGGACGAACGCCCCGATTCGCAGCGCAGCGCGGCGTCGTGCCCATCTGCCCCGAGTCCCGCGTACTGGCATGTTCACGGAGGCAGAGAACCCCGAATTCGGCGCAGGAGGAGGTGTTCCGAGACCGTGTTCGCCGTCGTTCGCAGTCGCGAATTCCCCAAGGGACCCGCGCGTGCGTTCATGTGTCAGATGCTCATACTGAACCGTGTGACAGCGTATAGATGATAAAAACTTGAAAGCAGCGAATGGAAAGTGCTTCCTAAATTCCATTGAGTGGAATACAGTCGTCGTCACGTTGTCACAGGACTCCGTTGACGCGACTTTGCGAGCTGGATGCTCGCCACTCGACAGCTCTCCGCTTCTCCCCTCCGCGCTCTCTCTTCTCCCCGCGCTTCCCCGTCGATGTCTGCCGCACTGACCGAGACCCAGGTCCGCGAAATTGAAGCGGCCAACCCGGAAGGACTCACGTCCGCCGAGCTGGTCGCCGTGTTCGCGACCGCGGAGATCAAGTTCAGCGAAGCGACGCTGCGCAAGTACGTGCAGCTCGGCCTCGTGCCGCGCAGCCGTCGGGTCGGGCGCAAGGGCAAGAACCTCGGCAGCCGCGGTGTCTACCCGGTCCGTGCCGTTCGCCGCATCAACACCATCAAGCGGCTGATGGCCGAGCGCTACACGATCGAAGAGATCCAGTCGCGCTTCCTGACCTTCAAGGACAACATCGAGACCCTCGACGAGGCGCTCACCGACCTGCTTCGGCTCTTCGAGACGAAGATCGGCGAACAGCCTCCCAACCGGTTGCGCAAGCGCCTCGGCGGCGAACTGACCACGGTTCGCGACACCGCCGAGAAGCTGCTCGAAGGCGTCAACCGACTCGAGAAGCTGCTCGTTTCGTCGGCACAGACGAATCGACCGCGCGGCGGCGGGGCGGCCAGCCCCACCGAGCTTCTCTAACGACTTCCTCGGGCCGTTCGCGGCCCATTCCTGCTCCCTCTCATCCTCTTCAATCCCTCTCTTCTCGAGGTCTGCTCCCGACCTCGCCCGGGATAGTCATGCTCAAGTACGAACCGACCGCGACCACCACCCCTGAAACCGAAATCGTCGACGACGCCGTCCCCACCGGTGATCCGAAGCCGATCGTCCGGCGCGCCCGCGCCAAGACGATCGCGATGAAGCGCCTCACCAAAGAGGAACTGCGCATTGGCGCGCTGCTGTATCCCGAGCGCAGCTACTGGCGTCCGAGCCAGCGCGGCGAGTGCTCGAATGTGGCCCGTCCGTGCCCGTACGTCTCGTGCAAGTACCACCTGTACATCGACGTGAACCCGAACACGGGTAGCATCAAGGTGAACTTCCCCGAGCGCGAAGTCTGGGAGCTCAAGCAAAGCTGTGCTCTCGATGTTGCCGAGCAAGGCGGCATCACGCTCGAAGAAGTCGGGGAAATCCTCAACCTCACCCGCGAGCGGATCCGTCAGGTCGAAGTCCGCGGGCTCATGAAGCTCAAGGACGCGGGCGGCGAAGAGCTGCTGGGCTACCTGGCCCGCTCGGCCGACTAGCACGCGGCCCGGATGCACGGTGGCCCCTGCAATCGCGCAGGGGCGGCGGCGTGCGGCTTGACCGGTTTGTGTCCAGGGCGTAGTGGTGCGCCGTGGCTACGCGGATCCGTCGAGCACTCGTCAGCGTCTCCGACAAGCGCAACCTGCAGGCCCTGGCTCGACTCCTCGTCGAGCACAAGGTCGAGGTGCTCTCGACCGGAGGTACCTACCGCGCCCTCACCGAACTCGGCGTCGCGGCCGTGAAGGTGAGCGACTACACCGGCTCGCCCGAGGTTCTCGGCGGGCGGGTGAAGACCCTGCATCCGCGCATCCACGGCGGGATCTTGGCCCTCCCCACGCCTGAGCACGTGGCGGAGGCCGAGCAGCACGACATCCCGCCGATCGACCTCGTCGTGGTGAACCTCTACCCGTTCACCCAAGTCACGGCCAAGCCGGACTGCTCGTTCGGCGAGGCGATCGAAAACATCGACATCGGCGGTCCCACGATGGTGCGGGCGGCGGCCAAGAACTGGCCGCGCGTCACCGTGGTGGTCGACCCCGACGACTACGAGAGCCTCGGCACCGCGCTGTCGGCCAACGAGGGACAGGTCCCCGAGTCCATGCGGCGTGCGCTCAGCCGGAAGGCGTTCGGGCACACCGCTGCGTATGACTCGGCCATCGCGCGCTACCTCGGCGGCTACGACGATGCCGGCGACGCGAAGGATGCTGGCGCCGTGCCCTCCACGGTCTTCGTCGGTGGAGAGCAGCCGCCCACCGTGGAGGCTGATGGAGCCGTTCCGGTGCAGGGCGCGCTTCGTTACGGCGAGAACCCGCACCAGGCCGCGGCCTTCATCGCAACGCCCGGACTCGACGCGCGGGCGGGAATCGCCGACGCGAAGGTTCACCAGGGCAAGGCGCTCTCGTACAACAACCTGCTCGACGTCGATGCGGCCATCGACATCATTCGGGACCTGCAGCCGCTCGGGCGAGCTGCGGCGGTCTTCAAGCACGCGACCCCGTGTGGAGCCGCGGTGGCGCGTGAGGGCGAGAGCATGGCCGATGTCTACGTCGCGGCGCGGCAGGCCGACGCGGAGAGTGCGTTCGGCGGCATCGTCTCGCTCACGGACGTGATGGATGCGCAGACCGCCGCCAAGATCATCGAGACGTTCATCGAGGTCGTGCTCGCGCCGGGCTTCTCGGGCGAGGCGCTCGAGGTGCTCAAGGCGAAGAAGAACCTGCGCGTGCTCGAGCTTCCGGGCATGTTCGCCGCGGGCGGACCCGTGGCGCCGCTGAAGGTCCGCACGGTGTTCGGCGGGCTGCTCGTTCAGCGCGAAGATCGGCTCGGCGTGGCGCCGACCGACGCTCGCGTGGCGACCGAGCGAGCACCCACGCCCGAGGAGATGGCCTCACTCGAAGTCGCGTGGCGCGTGGCCAAGCACGTTCGCAGCAACGCAATCGTCATGGCCAAGGACGGGGCCACCGTCGGCATCGGCGGCGGGCAGACCTCGCGCGTCGAGGCGGCGCGTGGCGCCGTGTCTCGGGCAGCCGACCGCGCGAAGGGCAGCGTGCTCGCCTCGGACGGCTTCTTCCCGTTCCGCGACGGTGTCGACGCGGCCGCTGCGGCTGGCGTGACCGCGGTCGTGCAGCCTGGAGGGTCGAAGCGTGATGAGGAAGTCATCGCGGCGGCGAACGAGCACGGGATCGCGATGATCATGACCGGCGAGCGGCACTTCCGGCATTAGGAGCGCTTCGATCCAGTCCCCGGGGTCCGGGCTCCTGCGGCCCCCCCTTTGGTGAGGGGGGCCTTGGAGCCCTCCTCGGGCGGGGCGGGTCTGGCCGCGCTCCTTTCCTGTTTCCCGCTCCGCATCCCTTCGGGATGCTCGCTCTCTTGATGCGAACGCTTCGATGCAGTCCCCGGGCTCCGGGCTCCGGCGGCCCCCCCTTAGGTGAGGGGGGCCTTGGAGCCCTCGTCGGGCGGGTGGGGTTT
>JBCCQM010000099.1:0-27808 GCA_039024335.1 Myxococcota bacterium | reverse complement strand
GGCGTCGCCCAGCGGGGTCGCGCATTTGGGCGGACGGTTGCCGCCGCCGCCCTTCTTTTCGAGGTACGCCTCGAAGCCGAGCTCTTCGTACAGCCGCAGGTCCTTCTCGGACTTGAACGTCTCCTCGGTGTCGATGCCGAGCAGGCGCAGGCTGCTGTCCAGCCCGCCGACTTTCAGCGTGTCACCGTCGACGACGGCGCCGGGCGCGAGCGCGAACTCGCCGAGCACCAGTCCGGCCTCTTCGTCCGGACCGTCTTCGGCGTCGAGCGTCTCGGCAAGCGCGGCGGTGCTGTAGCGCATCGTGCCGCGCCCACAGCCGGCCGCGAGCGCGCTGGCAAACAGGAGCGTGAGGCCCAGCTTCAATCGGCGCTGCATGGCAGATTCTCCTGTTGGGGCGAGCCGGGCAGCCCGAAGAACTGCAGCGTGGCCTCCGCAGCCGGCTCCGGGCGGGCGTCGACGCAGAAGTTCGCGGGCTCGTCGTTCGCCTCGGCGTTGGGCTCGAAGGCGCCGTCGAGGCTCAGCGTGCCGCTCGACGGCAGGTCCTCGTAGCGCAGCTCGTCGATGAGGACGCCGCACGAAGACAGCTCGATGCGGCCTGCGGTCAGAAGGTCGCGCGGGATTCGGTCGGGCTCGACGCCGAACTGAAGCTCCTCGTCGTCATCGGACCCCTCGTTGCCGAAGTAGTCCGCGATGATCGTGGCGTCGACGAAGGGCGGGATGGCGTTGGAGGCGTGGTGGCCGAGCGTCACGTAGGCGCCGGGCTGCATCACGAGGTCTTCGGCGCGGACCAGGATGTGTCGGTCGGGAAGCTGACGCTGGCCCTGGCGGTCGAAGAACTCGATCCGAAGTCCACGAAGGTCGATGTCGCGGTCGGTCGCGTTGTAGACCTCGAACCACTGACCCCGGGTGTCTGCGCCGTCCTGCGGCCCGCGAATCTCGGTGATGACCAGGTCGCCTTCGTCGACGTCCGGGCAGAACTCTCCAAGCGGTGGCCGACTGCACGCCGCGACCAACATCGCCAACGCACCTGCGGACACGCACCGCACCCCCACATTGCTCACGGCCTTGGAGTCTATGGCAAGGGTGGGTCCATCGGCTACTGTAGCCGACCCCATCATGGCGACCCTTCCTTACTCCACGTTCGAGCGCCTCCCCAAGACCGACCTGCACGTTCACCTCGATGGGTCGATGCGGCTGCAGACGCTGCTTGAACTGGCCGAGGAGCAAAATGTGGAGCTGCCGGCGAAGGACGAGGCCGGGCTCCGCGCAGCAATGCGCCTGGGGGAGAACACAGGCAGCCTGGTCGAGTACCTCAAGGCATTCGACGTCACCTTGAAGGTGTTGCAAACCCGGGACGCACTGTACCGCGCGATGTTCGAACTGGCGGCCGACGCTGCGGCGGAGAACGTCCGCTACATGGAGGTGCGCTATGCGCCGATGCTGCACACTCGCGCCGGTCTTCGCCTGACGCAAATCGTCGAGTCGGTGCTCAAGGCGGCGCACGACGCCGAGCTGGAGCATGGGGTGGTGACGCGGGTGATCCTGTGCGGGATCCGCAACATCTCCCCCGAGTCGTCGCTGGAAATGGCGGAGCTGGTCGTCGCCTACAAGAACCGCGGCGTCGTGGGCTTCGATCTCGCGGGTGCGGAGTACGACCACCCCGCCGTCGCTCACGCCGAGGCGTTCAAGCTCGTCCGCAAGAACAACATCAACGTCACCATCCACGCTGGCGAAGCGTACGGTCCCGCTTCGATCGCGCAGGCGATCCACGAGTGCGGCGCGCACCGGATCGGCCACGGGTGCCGCCTGCGCGAAGACGGTGACCTGCTGCACTACGTCGTCGACCACCGCATTCCGCTGGAGTGCTGCCCGTCCTCGAACGTGCAAACCGGCGCCGTCGAGGGCCTCGCCACGCACCCGATGAAGTTGTACGCAAACCTGGGTGCGCGGGTCACCGTCAACACCGACAACCGCCTGGTCACCGACACGAGCATGTCGAAGGAGCTTCACGTGCTGCACGCCGAGATGGGCTTCGGGCTCGATGACATCAAGCAGGTGGTGATGAACGGCTTCAAGTCGTCGTTCCTTCCGTTCCACGAGAAGAAGCGGATGCTCGAGACGATTCGCGACGAACTCGCCGCGTTCTCCGACGCCGACGACGCAGCGCAGGCCTGAGCCGGTCGCGGTCGCTGCTACCATGCGGCGATGCGAGTCCTTGCGCAGTTGGGCGTCGCCGCCGCGGCCTTTGGTGCCCTGTTCCTCGGGGCGTGCTTTCAAGACATCCCGACGGCGGCTGACGTCGTGTGTACGCCCGGCCAAGCCACGTGCTCGTGTCAGGCAGGCGATGTGTGCGCAACGGGCTTGTCTTGTGAGGCGGGCATCTGCCGGAGCTTGCGCTGCGAGGCGGGCGTGGTCGGGTGCGAGTGTGGAGCGGGCGGGAGCTGCTTCGACGGTGCCGCCTGCATCGAGGGCAGCTGCATTCTCGACCAGCCCGTGGAGCCGGCCTCCGACGCCGACGCCGAGTCCGCGGCGGAGGCCAGCGATGCCGATGGCGATACCGCGATGGGTAGCGAGACGGGCTCGGAGTCCGGCGCTCAGACCACCGGCGTGGCGGACACTGGCGAGGCGCCCGTGTCCGGTGAGTGCGGCTGCGGCTGGCTTCCGGACGTCGAGTTCTGGGAGTGCAGCCTGGATCCGGAACCGAACCCGGCTGGCATGTTCGGGCGGTGCCCTGACTTTGCGGACACCCTCTACGAGCGCTTCTTGAACGGCGAGGAGGGCATCCCGTGTGACATCCCCTTGCCCGGTGCTGGGATGGTCAGCATCGATTTCGCAGGGTGCTGCGTCGGCAACGTGGCCAGCATGTTCTGTGACCTGGGCACCGGAACGCTCGTCTTCGAAACCTGCGCAACGTCCTTCTACTGCGGGGCCTGAGCGACCGGGTCGTCGGCCTCGCGGGCTTGCCAACCCGGCCGGTTGCCGAACTGTGATACGAACCGAAGTCCGTGGAGTTCGACGTACACAGGCTGGTCTCGGCAGGTGGCGCGCTTGTGATGTTGGCGCTCGCGTACGCGGCCTGCCGCAACCGCGCCGCGATCTCCAAGCGAGCCGTGCTGTGGGGCGTCGGCGCGCAGTGGGTCGTCGGGCTCTTGCTGCTGAAGGTGTCGGCGGGCCGGGCCGCACTCGAGGCGGCTTCGGGCGCGGTGACGACGGTGCTCGCCAAGTCCTACGCGGGATCGAAGTTCGTCTTCGGCGGCCTCGGTGACGCGGGTGGCGGAGACACGAACCTCGGCGTCATCTTTGCCTTCCAGATCCTGCCGACGATCGTCTTCGTCGCGTCGCTGTTCTCAATCCTCTACTACCTTGGCGTCATGCAGCTGATCGTGCGCGCGCTGGCCAAGGTGATGGTGCGGACGATGGGTACAAGCGGTGCGGAGTCCCTGGCGGTGGGGGCGTCGATCTTCATGGGGCAGACGGAGGCGCCGCTGACCGTCCGCCCGTTCTTGGCCAAGCTCACCGAGAGCGAGCTGTTCTTGGTGATGGTTGCGGGGATGGCATCCGTTTCGGGGGCCATCCTCGGGGCGTACGTCAGCATTGGTCAGGTTCCGATCGAGCACCTCCTTACCGCGGTTGCCATGACGGCGCCCATCTCGGTGGTCATGGCGAAGGTCGTGGTGCCCGAAACAGACACGCCGCAGACGGCGGGGCAGGTCGACGTCGAGATCCCCAAGACCGACGCCAACCTGCTCGACGCCGCGGCCAACGGCGCGAGCGAAGGCATGAAGCTCGCGCTCAACGTCGGCGCGATGCTGATCGCGTTCATCGCTCTTGTCGCCCTGGTCAACGCGGGCCTGGAGCCGTTCTCGATCGGTGGCCAGCCGCTGACGCTCGAGCGCGTGTTCGGCTGGTGCTTCATGCCGCTGGCGCTCTTGATGGGGGTGCCCTACGCCGAGGCCTTCGAGGTGGGGACCGTGCTCGGCACGCGGACCATCGTCAACGAGCTCGTCGCGTTCGAAGTCCTGCGGGGCGTTGCCACGGACCTCTCAACGCGATCCCACGCGATCGCGACGTTCGCGGTGACCGGCTTTGCCAACGTGTCGAGCATCGGCATCTTGATCGGCGGTCTCGGCGGCCTGGTTCCGGAGCGCAAGGGGGACATCGCGCGGCTCGGCATCCGGGCCCTGTTTGCGGCAACCCTGGCCAACTTCTCCTCGGCGTGCGTTGCCGGGGCGCTGCTCTGAGCCCGGTATCCTTTCGGCGTCCGCGCAAGGCTGCCGCGCTGGTGCATCGAAGCTGGTACCGTGGTCCTCGATGGGGCGTGTCGTCGTCGTTCGTCACGGGCAGGCCTCGATCCACAAGGCCGACTACGATCAGCTCTCTGAGCTTGGCCACGCGCAGTCCACGACGTTGGGCGCCTGGTGGGCCGAACGCGGCGAGCGCTTCGATGCCGTGTTCGTCGGGCCGGCCAAGCGCCACCGGCAAACCCACGCCGAGGTCGCCGCGAGCCTGGAGCTCCCGCCAGCGCAGCCGCTCGAGGGGCTGGCCGAGCATGACGCCTTCGGCCTGGTTCGCGCCGCGCTGCCGCTGTTGGCCGATGACCCCGCGATGAAGCCATTGCAGGCGGCGCTGACCGGTGCGACGACCCCGGCGGAGCGCTCCGCCGCCTTCCAGCGGATCTTCGAACTCGCCATGACCCAGTGGCTGGACGGCCGCCTCGCGCCCGAGGGGATCGAGCCGTGGCCCGCGTTTCGGGACCGCGTGCTCGCGGCGTTCGAGTCGCTCGAGGCCGCCAGCCAGGGTGGACGTCGGGTGGTGGCGTTCAGCTCGGTGGGTCCTGTGGCCGTCATGCTGGGGCGCGCGCTCGGGTGTCCAGACCTCCGCGCGTTCGAGACCGGCTGGCGTCTGCGCAACGCCGCCATCACCGAGTTCCGGACCGGCCGAGGGCTTGCGACGCTCGACCGGTTCAACGCCGTGCCACACCTGGCCGACGCATCGACCCACACGTATCGCTGAGACTCGACCGACCGATGGATTTTTCGATCCCCGACACCCTCAAGCCGCTGCTGGCCGCTGCAGCCGACCTGGTCACGCGCCTGGAGCCGTTGGAGCGCACGGCGCTCATCAAGGGGTTCCATGCTGCCGAACCCGCGCTCAAGGACATGCGTGCCCAGGCCAAGGCCGATGGACTGTGGCTTCCGCAGATCCCCAAAGAGGCGGGGGGGCAGGGCCTCAGCGTGCTCGAACACGGCTTGCTCACCGAGGTGCTCGGCGCCTCCCCGCTGGGCCACTACGTCGCGAACTGTCAGGCGCCCGACGCCGGTAACATGGAAGTGCTGCTCGAGTACGGGACCGACGCCCAGAAGGAGCAGTTCCTCGCGCCGCTGCTCGCAGGCGAGGTGCGAAGCTGCTTCGGCATGACCGAGCCCGGTCGTGCCGGGTCCAATCCCGTGTGGCTCGAAACCACCGCGCGACGGGACGGCGATGAACTCGTCCTCGATGGCCGCAAGTGGTTCACCACCGCCGCCGACGGGGCAGCGTTCTGCATCGTCATGGCGGTCACCGAACCCGATGCACCGCCCCATCAGCGGGCGAGCATGGTCATCGTACCCACCGACGCGCCCGGCTTCGAGAACGTCCGCAACATCTCGATCATGGGGGAAGAGGGCGAGGGCTGGATGAGCCACAGTGAGATCAGGCTGGACGGCGTTCGCGTCCCCGCGTCGAACATGCTGGGAGAGTCCGGGGCCGGCTTCACCATCGCGCAGGCGCGTCTGGGCCCCGGCCGCATTCACCACTGCATGCGGTGGATGGGCATCTGCAACCGCGCGCTGAGCATGATGACCACGCGCGCCGCGACCCGCATGCTCAACCCGCAGGAGTCGCTTGGACAGCGGCAGGCGGTCGCGCACTGGCTGGCCGAGAGCCGGGCCGAGATCGACGCGACCCGCCTGCTCGTGCTCGACGCTGCGTGGTCGATCGACAAGGTGGGGGCGAAGGCGGCGCGCGAGAAAATCTCGCTCATCAAGTTCTTCGCCAGCGACGTGCTCATGCGCGTCGTCGACCGTGCAATCCAGGTGCACGGCGCGCTGGGGATCACCGATGACACGGTGCTGTCCTGGTTCTACCGACACGAACGCGGCGCTCGCATCTACGACGGCCCTGACGAGGTGCACAAGTCCGTCGTCGCTCGCCGCATGCTCAAGCAAGCCCGAGGAGCCTGAACGATGATCGAGCACGACGAACTCATCGATGGGTCGCAGCCGGTTCGCGACGGTGAACAACTCGACCTCGACGCCCTGCGGACCTATCTCGACGCGGCGCTCCCGGACACGCCGGGCGACCTCGAGGTCGAGCAGTTCCCTTCGGGGTTCTCCAACCTGACGTACCTCCTCAGGAAAGGCGAAACCGAGCTGGTGCTGCGTCGGCCGCCGTTCGGGGCGCAGGTGAAGTCCGGCCACGACATGAAGCGCGAACACACCGTCCTGTCGGGCTTGGACGGCGTCTATCCCCACGCCCCGAAGCCGCTGACGTTCTGTGACGACCCCAGCGTGCTCGGGTGCGACTTCTACGTGATGGAGCGGCGTCGCGGCGTCATCGTCCGGCGGGACCTGCCGCCGTGCTTGCGAGGCGATGACGAACTCTTCCGTCGCATGTGCGGCGCGCTCGTGGACGGACTTGCCGACCTGCATGCGGTCGACCTGGATTCGACGGGGCTGCGCGCGCTCAGCAAGGGCGAGGGCTACGTGAAGCGTCAGGTCGAGGGCTGGATTCGACGCCTGGAGAAGGCCAAGACGTCCGAGCTGCCCGACCTGGACGCGATTGGTGCCTGGCTCACCGACCGGATGCCCGACGACTCCGGCGCCACGCTCATTCACAACGACTACAAGTTCGACAACGTCATGCTCGACCCCGACGATCCTACGCGCATCGTCGGCGTGCTCGACTGGGAGATGTGTACGGTCGGCGACCCGCTCATGGATCTGGGCACCACGCTTGGGTACTGGCTCGAGGCCGGGGACGACCCCGCGTGGCGTGCGATGGGCCTCAGCCCCACGGCGGCTCCCGGTGCCCTCAGCCGGCTCGAGGTCGCGGAACGGTACGCCGAACGCACCGGTCGCGACATCTCGAACATGCTCTACTACTACTGCTTCGCCCTGTTGAAGATTGGCGTCATCGTCCAGCAAATCTTCTTCCGATACGCGAAAGGCTTTACGAAAGACCCGCGCTTCGCCCACCTGGACAAGGTCGTGGCCGGGTTGGGGCGCATGGCTGTAGCAGCGGCAGATCGCGGCCGCTACTGAGCCTGATGACGCCTCAGTCGGATGACTCGCTCAATCGTCAGAGCACGCGTTGTCGACGCATCGCTCGTACGCGGCCAGGCGGGCGAGCTTCGCGATGTTGGCACCCTGCAGCGCGGTGAGGAGTGCCCCTGCTGCGGCGATCGTTCCGAGTGCGCTTTCGTCGACCTTGCCTGATTTGAGTGCGTCGACAGACGTCGCAACATCGTTCATGTACCTCGACGCGAATCGAGCTGCCGCGTTGTATTGGTCGAGCGTCTTTTTGCAGGCACGCTTGACCGAATCGGTTCCTCCTGCACATTCCAGATAGTCCTCCACGAGGTCCTCCGCGTCTTCGTGCGCTTCGAGGAGTGCATCCATGCTTGCTGCTGCGATCGCTGCTGTTCCCACAGCAAGGGGGAGGAAGACCCAAGCCAGCACTGGAATGCTCACGGACAGGATGACCAGAGCCATCGTGCTCCCTACGGCAGATTGGACAACGAGGAGCAATCCTGCCTCTTCAGCGAGCCGTCCCCTCGCTGCGGCGTATAGCTCCGAGCAGTCCTTACAGCTTTGAACTCGAGGTGGCGCTTGTCGAAGCGGTGCGCAGCTGCAAAGGATCTTGCCTGCGTCCAGGGGGCCGACAGACCCAGAGCGGAGTAGCTGCTCTGCTTGTTGTTTGGCTGTCGCGCGCGGTGGCTTTGTGCAGAAAGTGGCGAACCCACAACGGGCGAAACACCGGACCTTATCGAACGATTGGAAGTTGCCCTGGGCGACTTCTTCCACGATTGTAAGCGCTTCTTGAGGAGAGAGTCGTGCACCCCCGTCACCGCGAGGCCAGCACTTGGGCAGCACGGGGACCGTGGCGAGTGATACGAGTTGTCGCTCCTGCGCCGTGAAGCGCGACAGGAGTTCTTCAGTAACCTGCACGGTCTCCGCGAGCGCTTCGAGGCTTACCGAGTCTGCGGGGAGGCGTGAAACGCCGAGTGTCGCGATCGCCCCGCGCATGTCGGAGGCACTACCGACCAGGACACGATGCAGATCGGGGCTCTTGGTTCGAAGCCGCCGTGCGGTCGACTGCAGAGCTCGTTCCGTATCGGCGAGGAGTTGGGGCAATCGCGAGGTGGCGGTTGCGGGGTCTAGAGGCTGGCGAGGGGCATTCTGAGGGCCCACCGTAGGGAAGTACTTCAACGGCATGGTCGTTTTCGTTTCGCGGCGCTTTGATGCGCCTCGAGGGTGGAGGTGCCGAACCGCCGTTGTTCGATCCTCGGGGTGGCAGAAGTTTTCTCGGTGGGCGATGCGCGACGCTGGTAGTTTCGAACCAGGAGAGCGCCGTGCAGCCGCAGCAGCCCCACTACGTCCTGCAGATCCACTTCGTGGGTCGTCCCGCCGCCGTTCAGACGTTCACCGCCGCTCGCGTGGTGGTGGGCAGGGACGCCGGCGACATCGTGTTGGCCGACACCGAGGCCTCAGCCACGCACGCCGAGCTGGAATTTCAAAACGGGCAGCTCGTCGTGCGCGACCTCGGCAGCAGCAACGGCACCTGGAAAGACGGCCGCAACCTGCCGCAGTTCGCCATGAGCGCGGGCGAGTCGTTCACGTGCGGCAAGACGGTCATCACGGTCACGCACATCGTCGGCGCGGCGCACCAGGCCGCGGGTGCCACGGTGATGGGCGACGGCAGCAAGATGATCGCCGAGCTGCAGCGTCAGAAGGCCGCCATGGCTGCCGCGGCAGCACCACCGGTCACAAAGGGGTCGAGCGCGCTGCCGATCGCCCTGGGGCTGGGCGCGGTCGTGCTGATCGGCGGTGGAGCGACCGCGTTCTTCATGATGCGATCCTCCGATGCGCCCGTCACGACCGCGGCAGCTGAGGTCGATGAACCGGACGTGGAGGTGACCGAGCCGGACGTGCCGCCGATGCCCAAGCTCGACGTGCCGATGCCGGTGCCCGACGAGAAAGACCCGGACGAAGACGCGCCCGTGGTCGAGAAGGACATGGGCGAGCTCTACAAGCAGGTCGGGGCGGCGACGGTCGTGATTCGCGTACCGGGCAGCGTCGGCTCAGGCTCGATCATCGATCCCAAGGGCGTCATCCTCACCAACCACCACGTCATCGACGGCGGTGAACGCGAGGGCTTGCGGATCAAGGTCGACGTCACGCTCGGCACGTACTCCGAGGAACTGCAGGCGTTCGAGCCGCGGGAAAAGACTCTCAAGGCGTACGTGCTCGAGGTCGACATCGACCACGACTTGGCGCTGATTCAGCTCATCGACCCGCCCGCCGACCTGCCGTCGCTGTCGCTCAGCGAGAAAGCACCCTATCCGGGGCAGCGCGTCGCGGCCGTGGGCCACGCGGGCGCGGGCTTGCTGTGGGCGCTCAAGGGTGGAGAGGTGTCGTCCACCGGCAAGCTCGCAGGGCATACGGACCTTGCGCTCGATGGTGCCAGCGGGGCGCAGAAAGAACATCTGGCCCAGCTCAAGGCCAAGATGGACAAGCAGGGCCGGGTGATTCAATCCACGGCCAAGATCCTGCCTGGAGACTCCGGGGGGCCGCTGGTGTCCACCGCGGGCGAGATCGTCGGGGTCAACGCGTTCGTGCGCAACGACCGGACCACCGGGCAGTGGCTCAGCTTTCACGTCCACCTTGCCGAGGTTCAGGCGCTCATGGCCGAGATCCCCGACCACCCGCTCGACTTCATCCCCGACCCGTGGACGGGCGCCGCGGCGACGGTCCACGGGGGGGACGTCGACCTCGACGGTCGGATCGACACCGTCGTGGCCTCCAGCGGTGGCTTCGGCGGAAGCATCGCCTACTTCCTCGACCTCGATCAGAGCTCGCTGGGCAAGGGCGAGGCGCTGCCCAGCTGGGACGACCTGACCAAGGACGACGACCGACCGTTCGATCCTGAACTCATCGTCGCGGACGACGGCGGCAACCGAAGCGTCTGGTACGACACCGACGACGATGGCCACTTTGACGTCTACATGCTCGGCAGCGTCGGCAACCTGACCGACGCGTACCGCGTACCCAGGGACGGCTCCGCTACCCGCGATGCGGACCTGCTGGTCCGAGAAGGCCTCTCCGGCACCCTCTTCGTCGACACCGACGTGAAGGAACGCTTCGCGCAGATCGGACCCATCGTGTTTCCCGGTGCGGTCGAGCCGGCCGACGGCGGCGTGGCCATGCCGAATCCGCGGGTCAAGGCCGAGACCTTTCTGGCAGCCGACCACGATGGCGACGGCACCAACGACACGTTCGCGGAGGCGACGTACTTTCACCGCCGCTTCATGTTCGACCTGGATCAGAACGCGGGTGTGAACTCGGGCTACGACATGGCGCGCAACGTCGGGTCGGCCGACGTCGAGGTCGTGGTGCTGGAGCAGGGCGCCTCACGGTGGGTCTGGTACGACAGCGACGACGACGGCACGCTGGAGACGGTCCTGCACACTGCGGTGCTCGGATTCGAAGGTGCGAGCAAGTCGTGGGTCTCACAAACGCCCAGCGCGGGCAATCTGGGTCGCGTCCTGCTGCGGCAAGACCTCGTCGCCGGAGACGATGCGAGGGCTCGGTTCGCAGCTGCGGTGCCCAAGGCCATGCACGGCCAGGTTGCGCAGACGGGTCAGGGAATCGACAGCTTCCCACCGCTGACGTTCGGGCCGCGGGCCAGCGTGGCGATCCGAGACGCCGCGGGCCTGACCAACGCCGTCGCGATGGTGACCGAATATGGGCGTGACCTCGTCCTGGTCGACCTCGACGGTGACACCGCGCCCGAGGGGACCAGCAACGTAGAGCTCGCGAAGCTTGCCCGTGCCGGTTCGTTCGACGCGGAGTTCGCGATGCTCAAGGTCAACGAGGCGCGCTGGGCCTTCTACGACACCGACGGCAAGAACGGCTTCGACATGGTGGTCGTGGCGTCGACCCCCAAGGACCGCACGCCGACGGCCGCGTACTCGATCGGCAAGGGCGGCGTGGTGACCGAGATGGAGGCCGGAGCGTCGCTTGTGCGTACGGGGCCGTTCAGGAAGCCGCTCCGGGCGCCGTTCGAGAAGGCTGCGCCGACGCTGTTCCCCGGCCAGGTCACCGAGTAGCTGGTCGCCGGTTGACCGCCGCGGCGGAGGGGTTAGGTTGGCCTGCGTGAACGCATCACGCATCGTGGGCGCGGCCTTGCTGTCGGTCTCGCTCGTCGCCGGGGGCTGTAACACCAGCTCCGGCGGCAACGACCGCTGGGTCACCACCGAGAACAGCGCGGTCGACATCGACTGGGACGCCGTGGCAAAGGCGTATCGCGAAGCCGAGGGACCCGAAGACTTCGAGCGCCGCGTCAACGAAATCTACACCGGTCCTGAAGTGGTCAGCGTCGGCGTGCACGACCTCGACGACAAAACCCAAGAGGTCACAGGCTTCTTCGACACCAACACCAACGGCACGATCGAAGAGAGCGAGAAAGTCTTCACCATCCGCCGCGAGATCACCGGCGAGGGCACCGGCAATTACCGGGTGCAAGGGCACGGCCACTACGCGTCGTATCGGTCGCCGTTTTGGGACATCGCTGCGGGCATGGTCGTTGGCTCGATGATTTCGCGCGCGTTCCGTCCCAACTACGTGCCGATGTACACGCAGCCGTACTCCACCCCGCCCGCACGCCGAACCGCGTTGGTCTCGCAGCGTGACGCTTACCGCAAGGCCAATCCGGCCAAGACCAAGCCCACCCGCAGCGGTGCGAAGTCGCAGTCGGGCCGCAGCTACGGCCGACAGGGAAACAACTTCGGCAAGGGCAAGCCGACCAGCAGCACGCGCCCCCGCAGCTCGACGCCGCGTCCGAGGACGCGGATGGGCGGCCGGTTCGGGGCGGGCTCCGCCAAGAGCCGGACCCGCGTTTTCCTGGGATGACGCCGATGGTCAGCCTTGCGGACATTCCGTTCGCGCAGGCGCAGCCGCGCACGCTGCTCGGCCTCACGGACGCGCAGCGGGCCGAGCCCGATGAAGACTTCACGGGCTTCGGATGGTGCCGCCCCGCATCGGTTTGGCTCGAGGCGAGTACCTCAGGCATGCATCGGATCGTCGAGCCGCTGCTCGTCGCGGCCCACACGCCCGACGAGCCGCGACCGGGACTGCTGACCTTGGAGTTCTGGTTCGAGCACGACGGCGAGCCGATCGCGGTGGAGGTCTCCTGGGCGCGGTTCGCCGACGCCTTCATCTCCCCGTTGCTCGGCGAGGAGCGGGACGTCGTGCTCGCGATCTGCAACCCCCTCGACGTCACCTTCACCCCGCCCGCAGGCTTCGGCGCTCGGCGACTTCACGTCGCGTCCGGGGACGTCACCTCGTGGCTGAGCGGCGCGGACACCCCTCGCGAGCGGCTTGGGCTGCGCGCAACTCGATGGAACACCCTTCATGCTGACTGAGTCGCAACGCCACGGCTTCGCCCGCCTCTTCGTACTCAAGCTGCTCGACCTGGACGCCGATGATGGCGGCTTGCGGATGCCGGTGGTACTTCCGCCGGAGCTCGACGCGTTCGAGCCCGTGCTCGTCCAGGCTGCGGTCGAAGGGCTCGTCGAGATCGACCGCAAGCGCGGGGAGTACCGGCTCACCGCCGCGGGCGTCGAGCTGCTCGGTGTTCACATCGACGAAGCCGAGGCCTACATCGAAGAGTTCGACGACGTCGAGGTCGCGCAGATGCTGCCGGTGCTGAAGGCGCGGCGGATCGACCCCATGCGGGTGCGCTTCTTGTGGGGCTGGTACCAGGGGGAGTTCGACGACCCGGTGTTGTTCCAGCAGCGTCGCGGGGTACCCGCGCCCGAGGCGGACTGGGCGGCCTACATCCTCTCCGCCGCGTTCTACGCCGCCCTGGCGGAAGACTTTGCATGAACCCGTCGTCGCCGAAATAGGTCGCCCTCGCGTGAGGTTGCGAAGCCTGTGGCACGCGCGGCCGATGAAACCGACCCCACCGCCCGGTTCGACCGACTCGAGGTCGCGGCCGGTCGGGACGCCGCGGACTTCGAGCGCTGGGTCGACGTGATGACCCAGATGCGCGTGCTCGCGGCCGACCGGGAGCCGCTGCGCCTGCGATTTGCGGCGTCGTGGCTTCGCGCCGAGACGGGCGCGGCGTTCGGTCGGGACGACGCCGTCGACAACGATCGCGCGGCGTACCTGTGGTCGCTGGGGGCCGCACACGCACAGCGGCCCCACGCAGCGGTGCTGCTCGGGCACTGCTACCGCGAGGGTCGCGGCGCCCCGCGATCGCTACGGCGCGCGCGTCGTTGGTACCGGCATGCGGCCGCGGCCGGGTCGATCGAGGCCGCGTTTTGGCTTCGACAAACGCAGAGTCGAATGCCGCGATGGCTCCTCTATCGCGGTCCTGCGCTCGAGTGGGTGGGCCTCGCTCTGTTGCTCGCCTACTTCGCCGCCATGCCGTGGGTCTTTCATCCGGCAGCGCTGCTGGTGTACGTGCTCATCGCGTTCGCCGGCCAGCTCGTGCTGCGGTGGGCCTTCGAGCGCGTCACGCCGAGGAGTGAACAGGAGGACGTCAGCACGGGCACGGAGCTCGTCGACGGCCTCGTCGCGCGGCCGTGGCAAACGCTCGCCGTCGCGGGGGAGGACGGCCTGGTGCTCGTTCCGCTTCTCGCGCTGGGGCACCTGTTTGGCTCGACGCTCTGGGTGGCACCGGTCGCAGGATTGCTGTTCGGACTGCTGCACTTTCCGAACTTCTCGTGGCGCGGTTGCCTCGCCAAAGGCGTGACGTACGCGGTCGCGACCGCCTTGATCGTGCCGTGGGGCGGCGTCGCAGCCATGGCGCTGGGCCACGTGCTGCTCGATGGCTTCATCGTCGCCGTGGCGTGGCTCGACCGCTCACGCGTGCGTCGAGGACACGTCGGGTCCGGGTAGCGCGTCGGCATACGCTGCGAGACCGAACACGCCGCCGGTGTGAAGAAACAGCACGTTCTTCATGCCGGCGAAGCGTCCGTCGAGCTCGGACACCAGGGCGTGAAACGCCTTGCCGCTGTAGACCGGCTCCAGGACGATGCCCTCGGTGCGCGCCAGGTCGACGAGCGTGTCTCGCTCGTGTGGCGCGCTGACCCCGTACCCGCCGCCGATGTAGCCGCCGAGCAGGCCGATGTCCTCGGGAGGCACGGTCACAGGGAGCCCGTAGCGTTCGATCGTTTCGGCGCACAAGCGTCCGATCTTCTCTCGAAAGAACGCCTCCGAGTCGCAGACCGGGACGCCGACGACGTCGCCGGAGAAGTTGAACAGGCGCGCACCAAGCTCGATGCCCGCCGCCGTGCCGCCACTACCGACGCCACTGACGATCGCGTCGAAGGTGACGCCCAGCGTGGCTTGTGCCTGGACGACCTCCTGCATTGCCTCGATGTAGCCCCAGCACCCGCTGGGCATGGAGCAGCCCTCGGCAACGACCAGCGGCCTTCGCCCTTGTGCGCGAAGTTCGTCGGCGCGCGCGTCCATCATCGCGTCCTTGTTCCCGTAGGCATCCACGGAAACCATGTGGATACGGGCACCGAGGACGGCGTCGAGAAGCAGGTTACCCTCGGCACGTGGCGGGGACTCGCCGCGCAGAAACAGCTCGACGTCCAGGCCGAGACGACGTGCGACGACGACGGTCGTTCGTGCGTGGTTCGACTGCAGGCCGCCGCAGGTGATCAGCGTGTCGACACCGTCGCGCTGCGCCTCGGCGACGGTGTACTGCAGCTTGCGGATCTTGTTGCCACTCTCCGTGGCGCCGGTTTGGTCATCGCGCTTGACCCACAGCGCGGGTCCTCCCAAGCGTTGGCTCAGGCGCGGAAGCGGCACGATCGGCGTCTGCAGTCGCGCGAGGTCGAGGCGGTCGGGAAGGGCGCCGTCCCAGGGCATGCCGGGACTATAGCGGGTCGGCGAGGTCGCGTTCGCGGGCCCAGGTCAGCACGGCCTCGGCGCTCTCGTTCTGCTCGACGCGGCGATAGGCCTCCACCGCCGCCTGAACCGAACTACGGGCTTCAGCGTTGGCGCCTCGTGCATGGTGGAGCTGAGCCGATGTCTTGTGGACGTCGCCTGCCATCGAAGGGTCGACGTGGCCGTCGGCGACGATGGCACGGGCCTCCGTGAGGCGAACGGCAGCGCCGGAGAGATCGTCAGCTTCGAGATCAAGCTCCGCGAGCGGAACCAGGCTGTACAGCAGGTCGGGGTGCTGAGGCTGCAGGGCGGCGCGGTCGATCGACAGCGCCGCTTCGAAGTACGCGCGCGCGCGATCCGGTTGCCCGCGCTTGCGCTCGAGGAAGCCCAGGTTGCTGCGAACGACGGCAACGTCTCCGTGCTTGGGCCCGAGCACGCGCTCGCGCAGGGCCAAGGCTTGCTGGTAGTGGTCGGCGGCCGCATCGAAGCGGCCCAGGTTTTCTTCGGCGATTGCGACGTGCAGCCAGTCGTACGCCAGCTGCAGGTGGTCGGGGCCCAGCGCCTGGCGGTTGATCTCGAGTGCCCGCTCGGCCATGGGCAGCGCAGCGTCGTATTCACCCGCCCGGTTGAGCAAGGACGCGTGGTTGCCGAGTGTGCGTGCATACGTCGCGCTACGCGGGCCGCGAGCGCGCTCCAGCACCGCCGCCGCCGCGACGTAGTGCTTCTTGGCGTCGTCGAGCCGCCCGTAGCGCGCTTCGAGGCCTGCGAGGGAGTCGAGGGCCTGGCCGACGTGCGGGTGAGCATCGCCGAGCGCTGCCTGCAGGATGCGAACTGCCTCTGCAGCGTTGGGGATGGCCGACGTATCGTCCTGTGTATCGGCGACGTAGAGCGCCTGCTGAATGAGCGCGGCGCCGACCTTCGGATGGGCCTGCCCGTACGTTTCGCGGCGCCGAAGCGTGGCTTCGATTGCGGCCTCGTTGGCACCGTCCACGTCGCCGCGGGCGCTGTGGACCTCGGCGAGAAGCAGCAGCGCCGTCGAGAGCCCGTCGGGCGAGGTGCGGCTGCTCTTGCGGCGGTGTTCGACGGCGCGTTCGAGCGCTCGCTGGGCAGCGAACAGCTCGTTCTTGCCGAACGCGATCAAGCCCTCGGCAAGCGCGACGTCGCCGTGCAGTGGGTCCGCGAGCTCGGTGGGCAGCCGGTCGCGGGCAAGCTCGAACCAGACCTGCGCGCGGTCGGGCTGCTCGAGGTGCGCAGCGGTCAAGCCAGCGAGCTTCGCGGCTGCGGCTGCGGCCTGGCGCGTATCACCACCGCGCTCGGCCTCGTTGTAGGCCACCCGGAACGCGTCGGTGGAGGGTTCGTAGTCGCCGAGGTCCTCCAGCACCGCGCCTTCGAGCGCGTGGACCCGCGCGAGCGTCGGGCCGTGGTCCAGTTCGGTGGCGCGGGCGAGAAGGGCTTCGAGGCGGGCGCGCGCATCGTCGAACCGCCCCGCGGCGCGCAGCGGGACGATCGAGGCGAGCTCGAGCTCGAGAGCATGCTGGGCCGCGACGTGCTCGGCCGTGGGCGCTCGTGCACTCTTGCTCTGCAGCCAGTCCTGGTCGCCGCAGCGTTCCAGGCGGGGGAGCTCGGCGAGCAGGTCGGGCACCGAGCGATGCACGGCGTCGGCAGGCGTGAGCAACGTGTCGACCGTCGAGGCGAAGGCTGCGTGCGCTTCGGCCAGGCACGCCGCGCGCACGGCCTGCCACGCCGAGCCGTTGCCGCGATGAACCGCTTGGCAGTCGACGTCCATCTGCGAGGCCCAGCGGTCGGCGTAGCGGTCGAGCCCGTCACGAGCCAGCGCGGCCATCTGCGGAGCGGCCTCGAGCGCGTTGGCAACCGAAGCCCGGCGGGCGTCGTCCCATCGGATGGCGTCGCGAGCAGGGGGGCACGTCGGGGGCCGCTCGCTCAGCGCATAGGCGCCCGCGCCAACCGCCGCGAACGCGCTCGCCGCCAGCGCGACGGACTTCCATCGCTTCGGCGGGTCGAGGTGCCGCTGGAGGATGTCCAGCAGCGGCCGCATCGAGCCGTAGCGCTTTGCGGGGTCGGCTGCCATCCCGCGGCGCAGGGCCGTTTCGATGCCGCGCGGGAGGTCGCGCGTCGCCTCGGGGCTCTGCACGTCGACCGTGCCGCTGATCCACGCGGCCAGCTCGACACCGTCGAAGGGGTGGACGCCGTACAGCGCTTCCCACGTGACGACGCAGAACGAGAACTGGTCGGAGGCGGCGGTGACGGCCTCACCGAGGCGCTGCTCGGGACTCATGTAGGCGGGGGTCCCGAGCACCGCGCCGGTGACGGTGATGTTCGGGCCGTTGACCGACGTGGCGTCCTCGAGGGCGACGCCATCGGCCGACCCGTCGACGCGCGCGAGCCCGAAGTCCGCGACGCGCACGCGGTCGTCCTGACCCAGAAGCGCGTTGGCGGGCTTGAAGTCGCGGTGGACGAGCCCGAGCGCATGCGCAGCGCCGAGCCCTTGCCCCGCCTGGAGAAGCAGCCGCAGACGCTGCCTCCAGGCGCGGTCCTGCTTTGCGAAGGCATCGCGCAGTGTTCCGCCCTCGACGAGTTCCATCGCGATGAAGACGAAGTCGTCCTCTTCGCCGGCGTCGTGCACGGTGACGACGTTGGGGTGGGAGAGCTGCGCGAGCGTTCGTGCCTCCCGAAGCAGGCGCGTCTCTTGCTCCGCGCCGACCCGGTCGCGACGCACGAGCTTGAGCGCGACGCGACGCGCCAGCTTATCGTCGTCGGCGGCCCACACTTCGCCCATGCCGCCCTCGCCGAGCTTCTCCTGGAGCCGGAACCGTCCGATGCGGCGTGGCGTTTCGGGTCGATCTCCCTTGATCCACGAGGGCAGGGTCGGCACGCCATGCTCGTCGGTGCCGCTGCGCTTGGCGTCGTCCGACTGCATACCCGCAGGATACCGTCCGCTGCGTGCTAAACTGCGCGCGGTGACCGACGAATTCGAGCTCCTGCGGGCCTGGAAGGCCGGGGACCGAGGCGCCGGCGATCGGGTGCTGGCGGGCATCGTGCCCGTAATCCGCCGATTTTTCCGGAACAAGGTCGGCCACGAGGTCGACGAGCTGACGCAGAACACCGTCCTGGACTGCGTTCGCAGCCTCGACCGTTTCGAAGGGCGCTCCAGCTTCCGTACCTACGCGCTGTCGGTGGCGCGTCGACAGCTGATTGCATTCTATCGAGAGCGGCAGAAGAACGGCGGTGTCAGCGACATCGACCAGATGAGCATCGCGGAGATGTGCGTCTCGCCCAGCTCGCTGCGCGCACGTCGTCAGGAGCACGTGTTCTTGCTGCAGGCGCTGCGCGAGGTGCCGCTCGAGCTGCAGATGGTGCTCGAGCTTCACTACTGGGAGTCGATGTCCACTCAGGAGATCGCCGAGGTGCTCGAGATCCCGCAGGGCACCGTGAAGAGCCGCCTGCGGCGCGCCCGGGAAGCCGTGGCGCTGCGGCTGCGGTCCCTCGACCCGCTTGCCGAGCGCGTCGACGACGTGGTCGAGCGCTTCGACGACTGGGCCCAGAGCCTGCGCGGCTTGATGGACCGCTGACGCGGCGCGCTGCGTCAGGACGCGGTGACGCGCTCGACCACGATCGGGGTCGGCTTCGCCGCGGCGTTCCGGACGACGAACGACTCGCGGAGGCGTGCGGCCGCGGTCTCGGCTTGAGCCTGGGTGCGCGCGTGGACGATGCACAGCGGGGCGTCCGGTCCGACGTCTTCGCCCAGGCCGGCCACGGCCGAGAGTCCGACGAGCGGGTCGACGTCGTCGCTGGCCTTGCGGCGTCCACCGCCGAGGTCGACCACCGCGATCCCCACGGCGCGAGTATCGATGGACTCGACCTTGCCGGCGTGCTCTGGCGTGACGGCGAGCGTGACGTCCGGGAGCGGGAGGTGCGTCGCGGGGTTGTCGAGCAGGTTGGCGGGACCGCCAAGGGCCGTGACCATCTTCGCGAAGTGTTCTGCGGCCGTTCCATCGTCGAGCTTGGCCTGCAGGTCGGCACGCGCGGCTTCATCGGTGGGATAGAGGTCCACGCCGACCAGCAGCTCGGAGGCGAGCGCGAGCGTGACCTCGTGCAGCCGCGGGTCGCGTGTCCCGGTGCCGACGAGATAGTCGATCGCCTCGCGAGTCTCGATGGCATTGCCCGCGGTGCGCCCGAGGATTTCGTTCATGTCCGTGAGCAGCGCGGTGGTGGGCAGGCCCGCACCGCTGGCCACGTCCACCAGGCTCTGCGCGAGTTCCTTGGCCATCTCATACCGGGCCGCGAACGCGCCCGACCCGAACTTCACGTCGATGACCAGCCGGTGCAGACCGGCGGCGAGCTTCTTGGAGAGGATGGACCCGGTGATGAGGGGGATCGACTCGACCGTGGCCGTCACGTCGCGGATGGCGTAGAAGCGCCGGTCCGCGGGCGCGATGTCGCCGGTTTGGCCGATGATGGCGCAGCCCGCTTCGCGCAACACGTCACCCCACAGCGTCGCGCTGGGCTTGGCGGTGTAGCCGGGGATGGCCTCGAGCTTGTCGAGCGTGCCCCCGGTGTGCCCAAGGCCGCGGCCGGAGATCATCGGGACCACGGCGCCGCACGCCGCGAGCATCGGCGCAAGCATGAGGCTGACCTTGTCACCCACGCCGCCGGTGCTGTGCTTGTCGACGATGGGCTTGCCGAAGTCATGCTTCGACCAGTCGAGCACGTCACCCGAGTGGGTCATCGCGCGGGTGAGCGCGATGCGCTCGTCCATGGACATCCCCTGGAAGAACACGGCCATCGCAAACGCCGCGACCTGCCCCTCGGAGAAGTGGTCGTGCGTGAGTCCGTCGACGAAGAACTGAATCTCGTCGCGGCTGAGCGCGCCGCCGTCACGCTTGCGGCGGATGATTTCTTGCGGAAGGAACGTTGGCGCGGTCATGACTCACTCTCCGTAGGGGACCCAGATGTTCTTGACCTGCACGGCTTCGCGCAGGAACTCGCGCCCTTCGCCGTGCCGGGGGTTCATCCAGTCGCGCTGCCGGCCGTCGTTGACCCACGTGCGCTTCATGTTGCCGATCGAGAGGGCCTCGACCGCCTTGCTGCCCGCCTCGGGGCCGACGTACCAGAGGGCGTCGACCTCGTCGTGCCCCGCGAGCACCGAGAGGAGTCCATCGCGGTCGCCGGTGACGATGTTGAGCACGCCGCCGGGCAGGTCCGACGTGTCGAGCACTTGGTAGAGGTCGGTCGCCGCCAGCGGAGCGCGCTGCGAGGGGATGGCGACCACCCGGTTGCCCGCGACGATGGCCGGCGCGACCAGCGACACGAAGCCCAGCAGGGGCCGCTCGTCGGGGCAGGCGATGCCGACGATGCCGATCGGCTCGTTCATCGCCAGCGTCACGTTGCGCAGCGGCGGCGCGTGGACGCGGCCTTCGAACTTGTCGGCCCAGGCGCCGTAGCTGAAGAGGCGGCGCACCGTGGCGGCGACTTCGGCCGCGGCGTCGTCGGCCGAGGTTCCGGTCATCGCTTCGAGGCGAGCGGCAAACTCGGACGCGCGCGCCTCGAGGTTCTCGGCGATGTAGTAGAGGATTTGCGCCTTGTTGTGCGCCGTGGCGCTGCCCCAGCTGGTCTGCTTGCGGGCGGCCTCGACGGCGTTGCGGATGTCCTTGCGGTTGCCTTCA
Organism: Myxococcota bacterium; assembly: GCA_039024335.1. Taxonomy (GTDB): domain Bacteria; phylum Myxococcota_A; class Polyangia; order Nannocystales; family Nannocystaceae; genus CAJXVA01. The sequence continues at coordinate 6,963 of JBCCQM010000099.1, read as the reverse complement.
GCGGCTTCGCCAACGAGCACTCCACCCGGCGAGACGATCGAGCGCGCGTAGCCGCCGTCGGGGCGGGATTGCTTGCCGCCGATGTACAGCTTGGGCGTGCGGTCGAGGCCGCCCGCTGGGCTTGCGCCCTCGGGCAGCGCGCCGGGGTAGGGCGCCGCAGCCCCCTCGGTCTCGGGGTACTTCGGCAGGCCCTCGACGAAGTCGGGCTGCACGTAGGCGTGCATGCCTTCGATGCCGCCTTCGCGACCAAAGCCTGACTCTCGGAAGCCTCCGAAGCCGCAGGCCGCGTCGAACATGTTGGTGGAGTTGATCCACACGATGCCGGCTTTGATCCGCGGCGCAAGGTCGAGCGCCTGGTTGATGCTCTCGCTCCACACGCTGGCGGCAAGGCCGTACTTGGTGTTGTTGGCGATCTTGACCGCTTCGCTGGGCGTTCGGAACGTCATCGCGACCAAGACGGGCCCGAAGATTTCCTCCTGCGCGACGGTGGAAGCCGGCTCGACGCCGGTGAGCAGGGTGGGCGGGTAGAAGCTGCCGTCCTTGGGACATCCCCCGCTGGGCTGGTGCAGCGTCGCGCCCTCGCGGACGCCCTGCTGGACGAGGCTGTCGATGCGCTCGACCTGCACGGGCGCCACGATCGCACCCACGTCGACGCACTTGTCGAGCGGGTTGCCCACGCGAAGCGTCTCCATGCGGGCCTTGAGCTTGGCGATCATGGCGTCGGCGATGTCCTCCTGCAGGAGGAGGCGCGAGCCGGCGCAGCATACCTGGCCCTGGTTGAACCAGATCGCATCGACCACGCCCTCGACGGCCGAGTCGAGGTCGGCGTCGTTGAACACGATGAACGGCGACTTGCCGCCCAGCTCGAGCGTGAGGTGCTTGCCGCTGCCTGCGGTGGCCTTGCGGATGATCTTGCCGACCTCGGTCGAGCCGGTGAACGCGACCTTGTCGACGCCGTCGTGCTCGACCAGCGCCGCACCGGTGCTGCCTTCACCCGTGATGATGTTGACCACGCCCGGCGGAAGGCCGGCCTTTTGGCACAGCTCGGCGAAGAGCAGCGCCGAGAGGCTGGTGAACTCGGCCGGCTTGAGCACGACCGTGTTGCCCGCGGCGATGGCCGGCGCGATCTTCCACGCCAGCATCAGCAGCGGGAAGTTCCAGGGGATGACCTGGCCGACGACGCCGACGGGCGCCATGCCGGCAAGCTCGGTCTCGAAGAGCTGCGCCCAGCCGGCGTGGTGATAGAAGTGCCGCGCGACCAGCGGGATGTCGATGTCGCGGGTCTCGCGAATCGGCTTGCCGTTGTCCATCGTCTCCACGACGGCGAGCAGCCGCGAGTGCCGCTGCACCAGCCGCGCGAGCGCGTAGAGGAAGCGCGCCCGTCCGGGTCCGCCGAGTCCTGCCCAGGCCGGCTGCGCAGCACGAGCGGCCGCAACCGCATCGTCCACGCTGCGCGGCCCCGCCTGCGCCAGCTTGGCGAGCGTGTCGCCCGTGGCGGGGTTCGTTGCGTCGAAGTACTTGCCCGAATCGGGCTCGACCCACTGCCCCCCGATGAACAGACCGAAGCGCCCTTGATGCGCATCCAGCCACGCACGTGCGGGCCCATCACCCTCCGGTGCGGGGCCGTACTCCATGGTCTCGAGAATGTCGGCGACGGTGCTCATCGTGAAGTCCTGATGTCGTGAAAGAAGAGGGGCGCCGGAAGGCGAATCGAAAGCGTCGCTCAGCAAGAGAGCGAAGCGTCCCGAAGGGACGCGGAGCGGGAAAAAGGAAAGTGGACGAAGCGCAGGTGTCGGGCTGAAGGGGCTTCGCAAGGGGCCCCGCACCCAACCCCGAAGAAGCCCCGCTCCCCGAAAGCGCGAGGCCGACCCGGGATGCCGCTAGGCCATCGGATGCCGGTATCCGGCGGAGTAGCGGCCGGTGATGAAGTGCTCGAGCTGCCGCTCGATGTCGCCGAGCAGGCTGCTGGCGCCGAAGCGGAACAGGTCGGGCTGCAGCCATCGATCGCCGAGCTCGTCCTTCATGAGGGCCAGGTAGGTGAGCGCCAGCTTCGCGCTGCTGATGCCGCCGGCGGGCTTGAAGCCCACGATGTGGCCGGTCTTGTCGGCGTAGGTGCGAATCATCCGCGCCATCACCAAGCTGACCGGCAGCGTGGCGTTGACCGATTCCTTGCCGGTGGAGGTCTTGATGAAGTCCGAGCCGGCCATCATGCACACCAGGCTCGCCTTGGCCACGTTGCGCAGCGTGTCGAGGTCGCCGGTGGCGAGGATCGCCTTGAGGTGCGCGTCGCCGCAGGCTTCGCGATACGCCTTCACCTCTTCGTACATCGCCTGCCAGTTCCCCGTGAACAGGTGCTGGCGGGTGATGACGATGTCGATCTCGGTGGCGCCGGCTTTGACCGAGGCCTCGATCTCCTTGACCCGTTGCTTGAACGGCGAGAGGCCGTGCGGGAAACCGGTGCTGACGGCGGCCACCGGAATGCCGGAGCCATCGAGGGCCTCGACGGCGGTGCGAACCATCTCGTGATAGACGCAGACCGCTCCGGTGGTGAGGCCGACGTGCCCAAGCCCGAGCGACTCGATGAGTGCGGGCTCGAGCGGCTGCTTCGCCTTGGCGCACAGACGGCGCACCCGGCCGGGGGTGTCATCGCCAGACAGGGTGGTCAGGTCCATGCACTGCACGGCGCGGACCAACCAGGCCGCCTGCCAAGCCTTCTTCACGCTGCGGCGCCCCGGCAGCGTCTTCGCGCGGCGCTCGACGGCGCTGCGGTTGACGCGGACGTCGCGGACCCAGTCCAGCTCGAGGCCGCAGCCGGGGTTGCGCTCGGGCGTGTGCCGCTCCTTGGGTGTTTCCACCGCGCGCAGGGACTTCTTGTCGTCTTTCTTGCCCATGTCGTGTCGTCCTCAGGCGAAGGTGCCGATGAAGCCCGTGATGAGCTCTTGTAGGGTCGCCGAGGCCTTCTCGGCGAACTCGAGCGTTTGGTCGTGGCTGAGGTCTTCGTCGGCCAAGCCGGCGCCCATGTTGGTGAGCACCGAGACGGCCGCGCACGACATGCCGCAGTGACGCGCCACGATGACTTCGGGCACGGTCGACATGCCGACCGCGTTCGCACCGACGACCTGGCACATCTTGATCTCGGCCGGCGTCTCGAACGTGGGGCCGAGCAGCGCCATGTACGTGCCTTCGCGGAGCGTGACGCCCTGCTTGGCGGCGACGGCCTTCATGCGCTCGCGCAGGGCGGGGTCGTACGCGTCGGTCATCGGTGGGAAGCGGGGGCCGAAGCTGTCGTCGTTCTTGCCGACGAGCGGGTTGAGCCCCTGGCCGTTGATGTGGTCGGTGATCAGCATCAGCTGCCCCGGCTTGGCGTCGAGGTCGAGCGCGCCCGCGGCGTTGGTGAGCACCAGCGTCTCGCAGCCCAGCAGCTTGAGCGTTCGCACGAGCGGCTGCACGGAGCTGGGGTGGTGCCCCTCGTAGAGGTGGACGCGGCCCTGCAGGCAGGCGACTTCGACGCCGCCGAGCTTGCCGACGATGAGGCGGCCGGCGTGGCCCTCGACGGTGGGCTGAGGAAAGCCCGGCAGCTCTTCGAAGGAGAACGCGACCGGGTCCTCGACCTTGTCGCCCAGGCCGCCGAGGCCCGAGCCCAACACGAGGCCAACTTTGGGGGCGCGCCCGGGGGCGCGTTCGGAGATCATGGCTGCTGCCTGGCGGGCGTGTTCGGACACGGTCGAGGTACTCCCATCGCCCACACACGGGGCGAGCCGCAGACGATACGATCCCCGCTGCAGAGAATCCATGGCCACGCCGAAGAAGCTGCGCGTCACCAAGAACGGCCTTGCACGCCTGCGGGACGCCGATCCGGACTTTGGCGCGGTGCTCGACGCGGTGGGACCGTGCCGGCTGACCTATCGTAATGCGTCGTGCGACCTGGAGTCGCTCGTGCGCGCCATCGTGTACCAGCAGCTTTCGGGCAAGGCTGCGGGGACCATCTTCGGCCGCTTTCGCGAGCTGTTCCCCGGCGACGGTTTTCCTTCGGCGCAGGAGATCGGTCGCATGCACCACGCTCGGCTGCGCAAGGCCGGGGTCTCGCGTCAGAAGCAAGCGGCGATCAAGGACCTGTGCCGGCACGTCGGCTCCGGCGCGCTGCCGCTCGAGGACTTGGCGGCCCTCGACGACGAGGACCTCATCGAGCGGCTCACGGCGGTGCGCGGGATTGGGCGATGGTCCGCGCAGATGTTCATGCTGTTCCATCTGGGGCGCCGCGACGTGTGGCCGGTCGACGATCTGGGGATCCGCAAGGGCGTGCAAAAGCTGCGACGCCTCGATGCGCTGCCGTCCCCGCGCGCCATGGAGGCGTACGGGGAACCCTACGCAGGCCAGCGCAGCATCGTGTCCTGGTACCTGTGGCGCTGGCAGGACGGGCCGGCCGCGGGCTGAGGTTTGCAGCGGCGGGCCGGCGGCGTACGGTGGCGCCGTGACTACGCTGCCGCTTCACGCCACCGACGAGGCTCGGACCGCGCACTACGCCGAGGTTCGCGCTGCGATCGACAGCCTGCTCGCCGACGAGGACGACTGGGTCGCGGCCATGGCGACCGTCTCCTGCGAGCTTCACCACGCGTTCGGGTACTACGACTGGACCGGCTTCTACCGGGTCACGCGGCCCGAGCTGCTGGTGATCGGTCCCTATCAGGGCGGGCACGGGTGCCTTCGGATTCCGTTCTCCCGGGGCGTTTGCGGCGCGGCGGCGCGAGAGCGGGCGGTGCAGCGCGTGTCGGACGTGGAGGCGTTTCCCGGGCACATCGCGTGCAGCAGCACCACGCAGTCGGAGATCGTGCTGCCCATCCTCGGCGCCAGCGGGGCGACGATCGCGGTGCTCGACGTGGACTCGAACGCGCCGGCCGCGTTCAGCGCAGCCGACGAAGCCGCGTTGACGTCGCTGTGCGAGATGCTTGGCGCGCGCTACGGTGCCGGGCGATAGTCCGCCAGAGCGCACATGCCCTACGAGTTCTACAAAGTCCTGCACCTCCTCGGCATCCTGCTGCTGTTCACCTCGCTCGGCGGAGTGGCGATGGTGGGTCTGCGCGGCGGCACCGACGACGAGAAGAAAGCGTTCAAGAAGCCGCTGATGATCATTCACGGCGTCTCGCTGCTGGTCATCTTCGTGGCCGGTTTCGGCTTGATGGCGCGGCTGGGGATGATGGGCAACGGCTGGCCCACCTGGATCTTCGGCAAGCTCGGGGTGTGGCTCGTGCTGGGCGGCAGCGCGGCGCTCGTGGCCAAACGTCCAGCGCTGGGCACCGGCTGGTACCTCGTGCTGCCGGCCTTGGGTACGGGCGCGGCCGTGCTCGCGGTCTACAAGCCGGGCTGAACGAGCGCACACTTTTCGGCGACGCGCTCGTTGCCGGTATCCTGGTCGCCGATGGAGTGGCTGAGCCGGCTGACGAGCGCGCTGGGGAACGGGAGTGCGTTCTCCTTCTCCGGCCTCGGCATCCTCGTCGTTGGCCTGCTCGTCGCGTCGCTGCGGTTCTCGCTGCGGCCGGCGGAGCGCGAGCGCATTCGGACGCCGCTAGCGCTGCTGATCGCGCATGCGGCCTTCGTGCTGCTCTCGGCCGCCATCCCGCCCGACGCAGCGGCGCAGTCGGTCGTGCGGACGCTGGCGGTCTTGTTGCTGCTGCTCTCGGGCGCGCGCGCGGGCTTCCTGCTCATCGTCGACAACTTCCTCACCCGCAGGCTCGCGCGTCCGATCCCGAAGATCTTCCGGGACATCTGTGAGGGGGTCGTTTACTCCGCCGCGGTCTTGGTGACGCTGCGCTCCGCGGGTGCGCAGCTCGACGCCCTGCTCACCACCTCGGCGCTGCTCACGGCCGTCATCGGCCTGTCGCTGCAGGACACGTTGGGCAACCTGTTCGCCGGGCTGTCGATTCAGGCGCAGAACCCGTTCGAGGTCGGCGACTGGATTCAGTACGACGACAACGAGAACGACATCGGCAAGGTCATCGAGATCAACTGGCGCGCGACGAAGGTGCTCACCCTCGACGACGTCGAGATCATCATTCCCAACGGCCCGCTTGCCCGCGCGCCGATTCGGAACTTCACCAAGCCGACCCGGGTCAGCCGGCGGAACCTGTTCGTCGTGGTGCCGTTCTCCGAGCCGCCGCACCGCGTGCAGGACGTGGTGCTTCAGGGACTTCAGGACACGCCGGGCATTCTGCGGCGGCCGGCGCCTTCGGTCGTCACCTCGACCTTCGAGGAGCGCGGGGTCCGGTACTGGGTCCGCTACTACACCGACGACTTCGATCGCCGAGAGATGACCGACAGCCTCGCGCGGGACCGCATCTGGTACTCGCTGCGTCGTGCGGGGATCCGAATCGCCGTGCCGAGCGCCGACCTCGAGCTGCATCAAGACGACGAGTCGTATCGCAGCGCCGCGCGGGAAGAGGCCCGGGAGCGTCGACGGCAGGCGCTGCAGGGCGTGGACTTCCTCGACGCGCTCAGCGACGAGCAGATCGACCGCCTGGCGGGCTCGTGCCGCGAGCGTCCGTACGCGGCCGGAGAGCAGATCATTCGCCAAGGTGACGAGGGCGATGAACTCTTCATCGTGCAGCGCGGCGAGGTCGTCGTGACGATCGGTGAGCATGCCGATGCGGTCGAGGTGGCGCGCCTGTCGGCGGGGTCGTTCTTCGGCGAGATGTCGCTGATGACGGGGCAGCCGCGGCTGGCGACCGTTCGCACGCTGCAGGAGACGCTGCTGCTCGTAGTGTCGAAGCTGCCGTTCGCCCAGGTGCTGGACGAATCGCCCGAGCTCGCCGAGCGCATCTCCGACGTGCTCACGTCACGTCGCGAGCAGCTCGACAGCGCATCGAGCAAGCAGAACGCCCCAGCCGTCTCGTCCAAGGACGCGGACGCGTCGCGGAACGAGCTGCTCCACCGGATCAAAGAGTTCTTCTCGCTTTCGAATTAACCTTG
>JBCCQM010000098.1:0-28391 GCA_039024335.1 Myxococcota bacterium | reverse complement strand
GCTGACCCACCAGGTCGGCGAACGGGTGGTGGCCGCTGATCGCCTCATAGAACGTCATCCCGAGCGCGTACAGATCGGCGCGATGATCGAAGTCCAGGTTGGGCTTGGTCTGCTCGGGCGGCATGTAGCGCGGGTCGCCGAGGATCCAGCCGCCTTCTTCGGGCTTTCCGTCCTTGAGGTCTCGCGCGACGCCGAGGTCGAGGACCTTGACCGGTCGCAGCTGCGGGTCGTGCGGATCGCGGCAAACGTAGATGTTCGCCGGCTTGATGTCGCGATGCACGATCCGACGAAGGTGCATGTAGTGCAGCCCGTCGAGCGTCTGCCGGAAGATCTCGCAAAGGACGTGCAGCGGCACCGCGCGCCCGCGCGTCATCGCCCCGCGAAGGTCGGTGCCCTCGAGGAACTCCATCGCGAACCAGTACAGGCCGCGCTCCTTCATGGTGCCGACGTCGAGGACCCGCACGAGGTTGGGGTGCGAGAAGCTTCCGCACAGGCGCGCCTCGAGGCGGAAGCGTCGCTGCTCGCTCTCGGGAACGTCCTGCTTCATCACCTTGAGGGCGACGTAGCGGTTCATGAACGGGTCGAACGCCTTGAACACCTTGCCCATGCCCCCCTCGCCGAGCTTCTCGAGCACGCGAAAGGTCTTGCCGAACGTGATGTCCGTGCCCTCGGGCAGGTCGGCGCTCGATTCAGGGCCGACGAGACGTGGTTCTTCGGGTTCCAGTGGTGAAACGGTAGCCCACCGGGGCGTGCCAGTCACCCGCGATGGCCCCGCAGCCTCGTGGAGACCGCCTCAGGGGCGAGAGACTCGGCCGGTGCGGCGATCGACGAGCCACGCCCCAGCCGACGACTCCACCTCGACCGAGCCAGATCCGTCCTGCAGCATGACGCGGGCGACCGATGCCGCGGCCGGCTGCGGCGACTGCACGCGGATCAGCGCGTCCCCGACCGCCCCGGCCTCGTGCACCACCGTCGCGTCGAGCACCTCCGGAATGCGCCCCTTGTTCGCCTCGTCCACGAGCACCTCGACGTCGGGGCCACCACCGCGGGCCGACATCGCGTACACCCGCGTCGCGACCATCGTGGGGGTTCGACGGCTCTGCGTAGGCGTGAGCTCCGGCACCGTGAACAGGTGATACGCCTCCTCGGGCGTCTGCGTGCGCAGGCGCTGCGCGGCGGCGAGCAAGGCCGCGGCGCGATGGAACTCGACGCTGTCTTCCTCGACGGTCCCGGCGAGCAGCTCTTTGTCGAGGACGCGCTCAGGCTCGAGCATCATCGAGACAAGCAGCCAGCGCTCGGCATACTTGGGGTGGAGGTCTCCGGACAGCCCAACCTGATCTCGCCGCCACCGCAGGAACAGCACCTGCGCCGAGCGACCGCCCGGGTCGACGTCGACCAGCGGCAGCACGATGTCCCCCTCGCCCACGCCGACGGCGTAGGCCCCCTGCTCGTAGCCCAGCCGCAGCGCCCGCTCCATCGCGGCCAGCAGCGCGCCGCGTTCGGCGAGCCCCGCGAGGTCCCCCTCGACCAGCGGGCGGCTGACGCCCGGGGGCGGCTCGGAACTCGCGCCGACCCGGCCGAGACCAAGGAACTCGTCGTCCGGATTCTGGTTGGAGGCACAGCCGGCACAGAGCAGGCCGGCGGTCGCGAGCGTCACCCAACGAGACACCCACAGACCATAGCAGCCACACCGCGGGCTCGTTGCCCGCCTCAGCGGACCTTGAACTTGCCCCCGCGCACGCGAACGATCGCCAACGCGTTGACCAGCTGCTTGTGCGCGTCTTCGAGTTCTTTCTTCTGCACGGGGTCCTTCGCGTCGAGATGCATCGACAGCGCGCTGAACGAATCGTTGGCGGCGCGGTAGAGGGCCTGCCACTTGCGCTGCTTCATCGCCCGCGGGCGTTCGGCCATCACCTCGATCTCGGTGATCACGTTCGTGAAGCTGTCGCGCGCGGTCTGCAGGTCCGAGACCTCGGCGGCTCCTGGACCGGCCCCGGCAAGCGTCTCGAGCATGAGCGCGGCGTTGCGGCGCGGCATCGCGGCACGGCGGCGGTTCTCCCGGTCGGCCTCGAAGGCGACGCGCCGGTCGACGACCTCCCCGTCCTCGTCGACCATCTTGCCCTCGGGCAGGGCCGGCGGCGGCTCGCTGTCATCGAACACCCACACCAAGATCGTGCCCACGGCCGCGGTCGCGAGCGCGCCGACGACCACGGTGCGCCACAGGGGCTGCTTGGGTGGTGGAGGGGGTGTGCGGCGGGGCATGGCGGGACTGCGAAACGCGGCCAACGCGGGCCGCTTACGCGTGCCGCGAACATAGCAGCTGGCTCGATGTACGCTGCGGGTCCACCCCGTGAGTTCCGACGCCGAGCTGCAGCAGGCCATCGACGCCCTCTACCGCGGTCCCCGCGAGGCGTTCGTCGTCGAGCGCAACGCCCTGGCCCAGCGCCTGAAGACCCAGGGCCGGCTCGCGCAGGCCGACGAGGTCCGCGCGCTGCCCAAGCCCAGCGTGTCGGCGTGGGCGGTCAACCAGCTGTGGTGGCATCACCGTCCCGCCTACGACGCCCTGCACGAAGCGGGGGCGGCCCTGGTGGCGCTGCAGCAAGCCGGCGCGTCGGTGGCGGGGCAGCAGCCGAACGAGGCCCGCCGCGCCGCGATCGCGACGCTTCGTGCGCAGGCCGAGACCGTGTTGTCGGGAGCCGGTCATGCCGTGACCGCCGCCACACTGCGAAAGGTGACCCGCAGCCTCGAGGCCAGCGCGGCCGGCGGGAGCTTCGGCGGCGACGGGCAGCTCGGCAGGCTCCACACCGAGCTCGCACCGCCGGGCTTCGGGCAGATCGCGCAGTTCGGTGTGCCCGCCGTCACGCAAGAGCTCCCCGCGGACCCCCCAGCCCTCGTGCGCGCGCGCAAGCGGCTCGACCAGGCGACCCTCGACCACGACCGCGCCACGCGGGAAGCCGAGGATGCCCAGCAGGTTCTCGCGGCCACGACGTCGTCCGTCGCGGACGCACAGGCCGCGCTACGCCGGGCCCAGGAGACCCTCGCCGAGGCCGAAGCAGCCCGCACGAGCGCGGTCGCACGCGCGAAGGCTGCCGTGGTCCGCAACCAAGAAACACGGGCGTCCCTTGAAGCCGCCCAGCGTGCGCTGGAGGACGAGGAGACGCCCGCATCGGGCTGACGACGTCGTCAGCCGCGCTCGATCACTTCGGGCACACGGTGATTTCTTCGCCCTGGCAGCCGAAGTCGTCGCAGTCGGTGAACCCGTCGCCGTCGTTGTCTTCGCCGTCGGAGCAGGCCTTGTCACCGGTCTCGCAGTTGGACGCCGTCGCGCAGCCGCCGTCTTCGCAGTCGGCACGGCCGTCTCCGTCGTTGTCTTCGCCGTCGCTGCACAGCTCATCGCCGTTCTCGCAGCCGGGCGCGTCGTTGCAGCCGAAGTCCTGACAATCGGTGAACCCGTTGTCGTCGTTGTCTTCGCCGTCCATGCACTCCTCGGGCGTGTTCTCGCCGCACTCGCCGATGCCGCTGCAGCCGAAGTCGTCGCAGTCGACGAAGCCGTCGCCGTCGTTGTCTTCGCCGTCGCTGCAAAGCTCCTCGGTGTTCTCGCCTTCGCAGACCGCCGAGCAGTTGAAGTCTTCGCAGTCGGTGAACCCGTTCTGGTCGTTGTCGCAGCCGTCGGTGCAGGCCGCTTCGCTGTCCTCGGGGCCCATCTGCGGGCAGAAGTCCTGACAGACGGTCACGCCGCCGTCGAGGTCGGTGCAGTCGAAGTCTTCACAGTCGGTGAAGCCGTCGCCGTCGTTGTCCATGCCGTCGGCGCAAAGCTCGTCGGTGTTCTCGTCGCCGCCGGCACTGCAAACGCTCACGCCGTTCTCGCCGGAGCAGTCGAAGTCTTCGCAGTCGGTGAAGCCGTCACCGTCGTTGTCCATGCCGTCGCTGCACAGCGCGTCGGTGTTCTCGCCGCCGCCGCCGTCGGTGCCGTCGCCGTTGGTGGTGGGATCGTTCCCAGTCGGGTCGCTGGTCTCCGAGGTGGAGCTGTCGGCGGATCCATCCGAGTCGTCGTTCGATGCCGAGGCACCTGACGTTTCAGCGGCCGAATCACTGTCTTCCTCGTTCTCGAGGGGACAACCGAGGGCCAGAACCGGCAGAGCAAGGAGGAAAGACAGTCGATGCAGGCGAGCCATGGCCGGCTATGTACGCGTTGCTCTCACCGTCGACAAGCTGCGCCACCTCCGCAACTGGAGTGACCGTGCAACCGCCCGAAATGTGATGTCAATCGACAGGGGTCCAAGCGTGCTTCATAGTCGCATCGCGCATCGTGATGCGAGACCGCCAACACCGCACGGCCCTGTTCCTGCTGGCCATGGCCGCCGGCGCGGCTTCGAGCCTGGGGCCGACCCCGGCTCGAGCCCACGCCGCCCCAACGACCCTCGCCGCCGTGTTGGCGACGCAGCCCGAAGGACTCGTCCCGCCGGAGCTGCTCAACAGCGTCACGGTCGAGTATCCGCCCGCGCTCGCTGAGCAGGAGGCACCGCCTGCCGGGCAGGTCGTGGTCAAGCTGACCATCGGAACCGACGGCGTGCCCAAGGACCTCAGCGTCGAGACGAGCATCGACCCCGAGCTCGACCGACTCGCCGTCGAAGGTGTGGCGCAGCTCCGCTGGAAACCCGCCACGCTCAACGGCGACCCCGTCGAGATCGTCACCCGGCTGGGCATCGATTTCACGCCGCCGCCACCTCCGGAGCCCGAGCCCGAGCCGCCACCGGTCGAGCCCGACCCTGCAGAGCCCGTGGTCGATGCGCCACCGGACGAGCCCGACCCCGTCCCCGAGACGCCGGACGCCGACGGACCGGTCCGGATGAAGGGCGTCATTCTCGAGGCGGGCCAGCGCACCCCGATCTCCGGGGCGACCATCGTCGTCGTGCCCGCCGACCCCGACGCCAAGCTCGGGGAGATCAAGAAGAAGGACTACGCGGCCGAGAAGGAGCCCGCTTGGCAGGCCCAAGCCTCGAGTGACGAGGAGGGTCGCTTCGAAGTGCGCGGCACCGGCAGCGGCAAGGCTCGCGTCATCATCCTCGCGCCGGGCTACGAGCGCATCGAGTTCGTCGAAGCTCTGTACGAGGGCATGGAGATCGACGTCAAGTACTACGTCTCCCGCTCTCCGACAAACCCGTTCCGCACCGTCGTCGAGGTGGAGAACCGGCGCGAAGAAGTCGCCAAGCGGACGATCAGCGCTGCCGAGATCAACGTCCTGCCCGGCACGCAGGGGGACGCACTCAAGGCGGTTCAAAACTTCCCCGGCGTGGCTCGGGCGCCCTTCGGCGCCGGCCTGCTCGCCATTCGCGGAACGGGCCCCAACGACTCGGCGGTGTATCTCGGCTACCACGAGATTCCCACGCTGTTTCACTTCGGCGGCCTCACGTCGGTCTTCAACTCCGACATCATCGAGCGCATCGACTTCATCCCGGGCAACTACGACTCACGATACGGGGACGCGATCGGCGGCATCATCGACGTCGAGCCCCGCCAGGGTCGCCGCGACGGATTTCACGGCTACGTCGATTCGGACATCTTCGACACCGGCATCCTCTTCGAGGGTCCAATCGGCGAGGGCTCGTTCGCGGTCTCGGGCCGCCGCAGCTACATCGACTTCCTGCTGCCAGTCTTCTTGCCCGATGACGCGGGTCTCGACCTCACCGTCGCGCCTCGCTACTACGACTACCAGGTCCTGTTCGACTACCCGCTCGGCGGCGGCAACCTGAGCATCCGCGGCTTCGGGTCCGATGACCGCACGCGCCTGGTCGCGGCCAACCCGAACGATGTCGAGCCCGACGAGCGCAACCGCTTCGAGACCTCCCAGTACTTTCACCGCGCGGACATCGTCTACACGAAGCGCGATGGCCCCTGGTCGTTCCTCGTCACCCCCTCGTACCGGTACGACTTCTTCGACCTGGGCATCGGCGACTTCCTCTCGTTCGACCTGGTCACGCACAACCTCAACGGTCGGGCCGAAGCGCGCGCGCAGCTGACCAAGCGCCACGCGATCACCTTCGGCACCGAGTTCCAGTCGTACTTCTTCCAGGTGGGCGTGAAGGCGCCGCCCCTGCCCGACAGCAACGGCGGGTCGTCGAACGCGGTCTTCGACATCGACGTCGACGGCTACACGGCGATCCCGGCCCTGTACACCACCGGGGAGATCGGCGTCAGCGACGACTTCACGTTCTACCCGGGCGTGCGCATCGCGTACTACAGCTCGCCGTTCCAGACGGCCACGTTCGACCCACGCCTTCGCTTCGGCTGGCAGCTCGCAGACCGGACCGTGCTCAAAGGCGGCAGCGGCATCTACTCGCAGGCGCCCCAGCCGGTCGAGGCCAGCAACGAGTTCGGCAACCCCCGCGTCGGGCCCGAACGCGCGGTCCAGAACAGCCTGGGCATCTCCCAGACCTTCGACTACGGCATCGAGGTCGACGCCACCGCGTTTTACAACTACCTCTGGGACAACATCTCCGAGAGCGCCGAGACGGTCGAGCGCCCCGACGGAACCATCGGCCCCGAGAACTTCGCGAACAGCCGCATCGGTCGCGTGTACGGCCTGGAGATCCTGGCCCGCAAGCAGCTCACCGGGAACGTGTTCGGCTGGATCGCCTACACGCTGTCCCGCTCGGAGCGTCGCGACACGCCCTCGGACGAGTTCCGCGTCTTCGACCTCGACCAGACCCACATCCTCACGCTCATCGGCTCATACAAGCTGCCGAAGAACTGGACCGTGGGCGCGCGCTTCCGACTGGTCTCGGGCAACCCGAACACCCCGGTGGTCGGTAGCCAGTACGACGCCAGCGGCGGCTTCTACATCCCGATCAACGGGGCGATCAACTCGGAGCGCTTTCCCACCTTCCACCAGCTCGACATTCGCGTCGATAAGGCGTGGATCTGGAAGCTGGCCAGCCTGACGCTCTATCTCGACGTGCAGAACGTCTACAACGCGCAGAACGTCGAGTTCTGGAACTACAGCTTCGACTTCACCCAGCGATCCGAAATCGCCAGCCTGCCGATCATTCCGTCGATCGGCACCAAGATCGAGTTCTGATGTCTGCCCCCCTCGCCCAACGTCGTGCGGCCTTCCTGGCCGGCCTGCTGAGTCTGCCCACGCTGGCGGCCTGCGGCATGGGGCTGCCGATCGAGGAGCGCATCGCCAACACGCGCCCGCTCGCGATCCGAGCCGAGGTTGACGACCCCGCCGCGACCGACGAGGCCCCCGTCCGCGCCGAGGCGCTGCCCTTCGAGACGGCACGCATGGTCCCCTTCATCGTGGACCCCGAGGGCGCGCTGACGCTCGACGAGGTCGAGACGGAGCTGCAGCCGCGGTGGCTCGCCTGCAACCTGGCGCCGATCGAGGGCCTCGGGACCTGCCTGGCCAACCGTGCTCCACTCGACCTCGACGACGTGCCGGCATGCCCGATGGTCGACTTCGGCAGCATCGACCCCAGCACCGGCGAGTTTCCCGAGTTCCCCAGCCCGTGCGAGATCACCACGGGTACGCCGTCGCAGCCCGAGCTGACCATCCCGTTCGATATCGCGTACCTCATCGGCGGCGACATCGAGGTCACGATGGTCGCGCACCGGCCGGACGCGGGGAACACCGACGACTGCCTGGAGCAGCTGCTCCAAGGCGGCACGCAAGCCGACGAGCGCTGCCTCTTCGTCGCCCAGCGGCTCGCCGTGGGCCCCGACGCGGTGCTGCTCGACCTCGCCGGGCAGTTCGGGCTGGAGGACATCGACGAGTTCGGCGACATCCCCGAGACGCTGCCCGACGCGGACACCAACCCGCGCATTCAGAGCTTCATCGTCCGCGAGTTCGACGAAGACGACAACGAGGTCGCCGTCTTCGAGCCCATGCGCGGCGAAGTCATCACGGCCCAGGCTGGGCACCGCCTGGACATCGAGACCATCGCGCCCGAAGACGACCTGCAGACCTTCCCCATCCGGACCGACGACGGCTTCACCGATGAGGAAGAGGCCTACGAGGGCCTGTGGTTCACGACCTGGGGCAGCCTGCTCTCGGGCAGCAGCGACGACCCGCTCTCGCTCAACAGCTGGGACCTCGTCCGCGGCGAGCAAGACGAAGAGGGCGTGCTCCCCCCCGGCGAGCGCGCGACGATGTACTACGTGCTCCGCGACGGTCGACAAGGCGTCGACTGGTGGTGGTTCCACGTCGACGTGACGCAGTAGCGATCAGCGACGCCGGACTTCGGCGCGCAGGGGCGGAGGGGAGAACGCCTCCACCACCGCCCGCGCTTGCGCCTCCGCGCGCTGAGGGAACGGGACTTCGTACGCGACGAAGCTGCCCATGCCAAACAGGTTGACCGCCGCCTGGACTCGAACCACGCCAAGTTCTTCGTCGATCTTCGCACCCGTGACGCGTCGTAGCCACCCACCCCACGGCACGCACACGCCGGCGATCATCGCGTGGGTCCAGGAGACCTCGACCTCTGCCGACGTGGACGCTGGATCGAACACCCCCGCGCTTCCGCGGCGCGCGTACATGCACACCGCGACCACCATCGCCACGCCGAGCCCGAGCCAGAGCAGATGCGACCGTGAAGGCAGCGGTCCCCCCATGGTGAGGAAAAAGACGAAGAGCGGCAGACTCAACACCGCGAAGCGAAGTCGCTGGCGACGAGCATCACCACGCTGCCGGCCAACGAACGATTCTCAGCGTTCGCCCTCGACCGTCCACCCCGTGAACGGAGCGGTCTTGCGGACCAGCTCGACCCTTCGATCGATGATCCGGACAGCCACGTAGACCGAAATGAAGACGAACGCCGACACGACCCCCGGCAGGGACGCCCCCGGAGCGACGGCTTCAAAGACATCGAAGCCCTGGATGGCCGCGCCAAGGACCAAGCAGACGGCGACCAGCACCGCGAGAGGCCGAAGCAGGATGCGCAGGGGTTCGGCTGTCGTCGGCACCCTCGAACGCTAGAGGGCGCGCGCGCAGCCTGCAATCGCGACGGCCCCGAGGTGCGGCGTCGCTCCGGAAAGGCTGAGCATGAAGCGGCCGGGTCGCGGCCACGTCAGGCGAGCAGCTGGCGGAAGCGCGTCATCAGGAGCTTCGGCACGGCGAGCGCCTCTGCAGGCGACGCGGCGGCCATCGCCAGCGCTGCCAGAGCGCCGCGCTTGGTCTTGCCGTCCGCCTTGGTAAGGTGACCGCTGTCGAAGGGCGGCTGAGGGTCGTACTCGATCATCAGCTGGGCCCTGCGCGCCGCCTCGTCCCCATCGAGCTCTGCGAGCAGCGTCAGCGCCAGGTCCAGCCCGGCGGAGACGCCCGCCGCGGTGAACACCTTCCCCTCCCGCACGATGCGGTCGTTCGGACGCGGCGTCACGCCGAACCGCTCGAGCACCGACATCCCTGCCCAGTGCGTCGTGGCCGACAGCCCCTCGAGCAAGCCCGCGGCCGCGAGGATGAGCGCCCCCGTACAGACCGACGTCGTGAAGCGCGTGTGCGGGTGGACGGCGCGCAGCCACTGCAACGTCTCTGCGTCGGCCATGGTCCGCGCGGTCGCGGCAGACGACCCGGGGACCAGAACCAGGTCTGGGCGCAGGGTCTGCTCGAAGCTGTGCGTGGCACCCAAGACCAGCGCCCCGCTGTCGGTCACGATGGGTCCGACATGCTTGGCCACGAAGCGAAGCTCTCGACCGCGGAGCGTATTGAGCAGCTCGTAGGGCCCAATGGCGTCCAGCGCCGTCATGCCCGGGTAGAGCAAGATCGCGATCTGCGTCATACCCACGAACGCTAGCGCCACCGCGGCCTTGGCGGTATGACACAAACATGTCGATTCCTGCCGATATGCATCGCGTGGTGATGCTGGCCTATCCAGGGGTCGAGGTGGTGGATCTGACCGGCCCCGCCCAGGTCTTCTCCGCCGCCGCACGCCTCGCGCCGGCCCGCGCGCGGTACCGCGTCGAGCTGCGCGCGGCGACGCGAGGCCCGGTACCGACGCCTTCGGGCCTGTCCTTGATGGCAACGTCGTGGCGCGGGGTTCGTGGGCCCATCGACACGCTGCTGGTCCCCGGCTGCCTCGACGTCCACGCCGACGCTGCGCGACGGGTCGTACCGACGCTGCAGCGCCTTGCGCCTCGCGCTGCGCGCGTGGTCGGGGTGTGTACGGGGGCACTCTTGCTCGCGGATGCGGGCCTGCTCGGGGGACGTCGCGCTGTGACGCACTGGGCGGCGATCGAAGAGCTGCAACGACGCGCTCCGGGCTGCAGCGTCGAGTCTGCGCCGATCTACGTGCAGGACGGGGACGTGTGGACCTCGGCCGGCGTCACGGCGGGCATGGACCTCGCGCTCGCGTTGATCGAGGCCGACCACGACGCCGATCTTGCGCGGCAGGTTGCGCGGTGGCTGGTCATGTACCTGCGGCGCCCCGGCGGACAGACCCAGTTCTCCCCGCCCCCCGCCACCACCACGGCTCCGGCGACCGGCTCGATCGCGGCGGTGGTGCGCTGGGTCGGCGACCACCTCGATGACGATCTGAGCGTCGAGTCGCTCGCACGACGAGCCGCGATGAGTCCCCGCAACTTCGCCCGGGTGTTTCGGCGCCAGATTGGCCGTCCTCCCGCAGCCTGGGTGGCCAACGCCCGGCTCGAGGCTGCCCGCAGCATGCTCGAGCGGTCCACCGCCTCCATCGCCGAGATCGCCGGCGCGACGGGGCAGTCCCCCGAGACGCTGCACCGCGTCTTCGTACGAGCGCTGGGCACGACGCCACGCCAGTACCGCCGCCGCTTCACGAGCGGCTAGAGAGGCAACTCGCTAGCGCCCGCGCAGGAAGTCGAAGTCGCGGTCGAGCACCGTCTTGCGACCGTCTTCTTTGGCGCGCTCGACCGCTTTCACGCAGAGCCGTCGCACCTCCTCGGACAGCGGCTCGAGCACGCCATCGGAGGTGTTCATGCCGTAGACCTCGCGAATGAAGTGCTTGAGCCGGCTCGCGACGATCAGCACGTCACGCGGCCCGTCGGGGACCGCGGTCGGCTTGGCCCCGACGACGCGGCGCTTCGCCCCCTCGCGGCGGATGGGGCCGCTGCTTCCGCGGTTGGCCGGCGCAGCGGGCGATGCAGAACGCTTCGACGTGCCCGCCCCCTCACCGGCCTGCTCGGCCTTCCACGCGGCCTCGGTGGGCGCCTTCTCTTCTTCGGCCCACGCCTCGCGGTGACGCATCAGCGGGAGGTGAGCCTCCCAGCAGTCCACGCTGCAGAACGTCATGCCCGTGCGCTTGCGGCGGCAGGTCGAGACGCTGCACAGGTAGTAGGTCGCCTCGAAGGCGATGTCCTTCTTGCAGATGCTGCAGCGCTTCCACGTCGCCATGGACGGAGAGTCTACTTCTTGCCCCACGTTTTCTTGGGATGCGGCAGCAAATCACCTTCGAACAAGAAGCCCAGCACGATGTAGGGCACGGCGCCGCTGACGTCTGCCCCGGTCCGGTACCGGTGGCGGACCCACCACTGGCTCAGCACGATGAGCGTGGGCTTGTTGAAGCGCTTTTCGGGCTTGTTGTAGAAGGTGTAAAGGATCGCCGGGCCGATGCGGTGCGTCGGGCCGTTGGGCTGCGTGATCGCCTCGCCCGCCTGAAAGTGGCGCTCTTTGTAGATCGCGTGCGTGACGGTGTAGCGCGCGCCGAGCTTGAGGCCGTTGTTGAACAGCACCAGCAGGTCGAGGTCGTTCGTCATCGACCACCCGCGATCGGGCGTCAGGATGTCGAGCGTCTGGTCGTAGAAAACGTTGCCGCCGTCGCGCAGCT
This sequence comes from Myxococcota bacterium, assembly GCA_039024335.1. GTDB lineage: Bacteria > Myxococcota_A > Polyangia > Nannocystales > Nannocystaceae > CAJXVA01. Next base: position 16,602 of record JBCCQM010000098.1, on the reverse strand, counting down.
TGAAGTCCGTGTAGTAGGCCTTGAAGTTGTCCCGAACCGCGATGGGGCCGGCCTTGGCCTGCAGCAGCGCCGAGAGCGTGACCATGCTGCCGTAGGTCGCGTAGGACGCTCCCTCTTCGTCGTTGGCCTCGAGCGCCGTGTCGGAGTACTCGGCCGCGGGCGTGCCGAAGGACTGCATCTGGTTGAAGGTGCCGTAGTACCCGATGAAGTCGTACGTCGCCGAGAGGTTCAGAATCGCCAGTGGCGAGAACTCGAGCTGCGGACCAAAGCGGGTGTACGCGGGAGAGACGAACGTGTGCAGCTTGGCGCCGAGGTACGCGGGCTCCCAGAGCGTGCCGCGCTTGTCGTACAGGCGCATCGCCCACCCCATCGCGTTCTCGTTGACGAGACCCAGCGGGTTGTAGCGGGCGGCGAAGAGGTTCTTGTAGACGAGCCGGTGCTTGGGCGCGAGCGGGGGCAGCGGCGTCGGCTCGAGCGCGTCCATCACCGAGGAGATCTCCTCCTCACCCTCGGGCTCTGGATCGGCGGCTGGCTCCGGTTCGGGCTCCGGCTCCGGTTCGGGCTCCGGCTCCGGTTCGGGCTCCGGCTCCGGCTGGGCCTCGGCGGGCTCTGCGGAGGGATCGGGTTCGGTGCCGGGCTCCGCGCGGACGTCCTGTTCCGCCACCGACGGGTCCCCAGCGGGGTCTGCGGACGACGAGTCAGCATCCGCGGTCGCGGTGGCATCGGGTGCAGCCTCAGTCGCAGGCGCCGCGGTCTCGGCCGGCGCAGCGGCGGCATCGGCCGGGGCTCCGAGCAACGAGCACAACACCCACGTCGTCCACATCACGTTCGACATCGGGCGCCACGATACACCGGTGCCGCGGCGCGGTGCCATCCCCGCAGCACGCTTCGTGAGACCTTGCGCAGGGCTCCGTCGAGCGACCTCAAGCGTCGCGGAGCAGCTCGTCCAGAGACATGATCTGCGTGCTCTGGTTGGGGTCCGACGGTGGCTCGGCCGAGGCCTCTGCGTCGTTGAGCGAGACCCCTTCCCCCTCGGCCACGCGCCGAACCATCAAGGGGTCGAGCTGAAAGCGGCGCGCCACGTCGGCCAGCGAGCCGAGCTCGGTGACGCTGCGGCTGCGCAACTCGTGGATCAGGGACTCGAGCTTGGCGCGTGTAACGCGATCCATGGCGACCTCGCCTGAGAAGTGTGCGGGGCCGCCCCGGCCGACGCAAAGCAGGGGTGTCCCGACCCGCGACGGTTCGTCAGTCTTGGGGCCATGGTTCCGGCGGTGGGGGGACCTCGCCCCCACCCTGCATCGGCGGCTCAACGCCCCGCGCCTCCAGATTCTCGATGAACCGGTCGACGTATCGCAGGTCGTCCTCGATATCGGGGTCTGGAAACGACTCCAGCCACAGCGCCACGGCATCCCGCAGCGGACGCAAAACGTTCAGCGCGCTGGCGCCGTCACCGGCTGCCGCGCGGGTCGCGGCCATCTCGAAGCCGACGTAGAGGTTCAGCGTGACGAACGCCTTGCGGCTGCCGTCGGTCCCGAAGAACCCGTCCGCCGGCGTGTCGCCAGGCTGCAGCGAAGACGCGATCGTAACCTCTTGCTCGATCCGCGCTTCGTCGCGCGGCGTATCGTACGCGATCCGCAGGGTGCCGACGTCCTGCCCCGACGCGCCGTCGTCGGGCATCAGCTCCAGCACGATGGCACCGCCGCCGCCGCGGCGTCCGCCCTCGTTGTCCGAGGCCGACTCCCGGTGCGCGAGCTGAAGCGCGGGGATCTCGATGCGGGTGCGCTCCGGCGTGAGCACGAACTGCTGCGTCCCGAACACGCCGCGCAGCGTGTACCCCTCGGCGATCTCTGCGTCGATGACGACGTCCTGCGCCAGCGGCAGTAAGAACGCCTCGACCTCTTCGACGAACACCTCTTCGACCGCCGCCGGATCCTCCACGAAGTAGAACGCGCCACCGCCCACCTCGGAGAGACGGCGCATCAGCGTCGGGTTGAACGACTCGCCCATGCCGATGGTCGACAGCGCGATGCCCTCGTGCGCGTAGGACTCGGCGAGCGACTGCACGCGCGCGTCGTTGACGATGCCCGTCGTCGCCTCGCCGTCCGAAAGGAGGATGACGCGATTTTGGTGCTCGCCATCCGCCCGGGCCTCGACGTGCTCGAGCGCCGCCCGGAGTCCCGCGTACACGTTGGTGGATCCGTCCGCGTTCAGCGACGCGATCGCGTCCTCCAGCGCGTCGTCGTCGGCCGCAACGGCATCGGCGAGGATGACCGCGTCGTCGGCGAACCCGATCAGGGTGATCGTGTCTTCGGGATGCAGCGCCTCACGCATCTGCGAGAGCCCCGAGCGCACGTACTCGATCGGCGTGCCACGCATCGAACCGCTGGTATCGATCGCAATCGCCAGGTTCAGCGGAAGTCGCGGCTCCTCGGCGAGGTCGATGGGCGTGGTCATGCCCATCATCACCATCGTGCAGTTGCTCCCGGTCATGAGGTTGCCCATCACCGCGAGCGCGCCGTTGAGGCATACATCCTCGCCGCACTCGGCCGCGCCGAGGTCGATGCGGTGCTCGGCGAAGAACCCCACGGAGTCGATCGTCTCCGGGCCGGGGATGTCGCCCGCGTCGAGGATTGCCCGGAACTGCCCAAAGTCCTGGGCGCCCCCCTGGCCGACCGCCGGACCCACGCCATCTCCGTCATCGGGGCCGCCTGATCCGCCCCAGTCGTCTTCGTCGATGCCGGCTCCACCAGCGCCTGTGCCGGCAGCAGCGTCGTCGGTGTAGCTCGCGTCGCAGGCTGCGCTGCCAACGGCGAGCATCGCGGCAATGGTCAATGCTTTGGTGTTCATCATCATGTCTCTTCAGGTCAGGGGGTGGTGATCAGCAGTTCGATGTCGGGGCCGAGAACGCCGGGTCCCTGCGCGCACTCAGGATCGAGCGCGCCGCGGGTCTGCACGACGCGGGCCTCGACGCGGGCTTGTCGCGTTCCAAACGCCTCCACGGCCTCGCCCGGGCGCAGCATCCTTTCGACGCCTCGATCGTCTTGCACGCGAATGCTCCCGACCCGCGTCACGGTCCCGCAGGTGGCATCGACATCGAGGCCGCAGCCTTGGTCGAGCTCGAACGCGACGCTCAGTCCGGGGAACGACGGCGTATCCGATCCGCGCGTGACCTCGAGCCCGCGTCCGTGCTCCGCGTCGAATAGGCTGAGGCCTTCGGTCCCGCTTTGAAAGCGCTCGGACACCTCGACGGCGTCACCGACTTCGAACGGCCAGGCGTCCTCGCTCACGCACAGGTACCAGGGCTGACCAGGCAGGTCCTGCGAGGGCTCGGCGAAGCGGATCGCGCCGCACCCATCGGGGCCCCACGTCGCCTCGGCCAGCGTTCCGCCGGCGGGCAGCGGCGTGCTCCACTCCAGCCGTCGCCCGTCGGAGGTCGGCGCACACGCTTCGAGCCCGCGCGGAGACTCGCCCGGCACGAACAGCAGCGACTCCGGGCCGGTCAACACCGCGCCCGCCCCTTCGGTCTCCAGCTTGAGGACACCAGGTCCCACGGGCTCCTCGTCGGGGATGTACATCTGCTCGGGCAGCAGCTCCGGGCGCCAGACCACCCAGCGCGGCGCAAAGCCGTCGCCCTCGAGACGGATCGCCTCGCAGTCGCGGCCGCTGGGGCGCTCGAGCGCGAGGTTGTCTCCGGCGGGCACCGTCCACGTCTCGGTGTTCCCCAGGAGCGCCTCACTGAGCAGCGCGCCGGGGTCATCGAGCACGACGTCGCAGTCGATGTCCACACCCACCGACAGGTCACGGACGCGGACGATCGCGTCGCTGGACTGGGCGTTGTAGAGCACCAGCGTCGCCGACGACGGCACAGGCTCGGGGTCCCACCCCGTCGTGCCCATGAAGTCCGGCGGCAGCGTGTCGTCCGGCGGTGGTTCCGGTTCAGGCGAACTCGTCGCCGCGCAGGCCCACAACGCGACCACTGCGGCCGCTCCTTCCAACCACGCCGCCGCGGCGCCCGACTGCCTCAACCCACGAAAAAGCACGGCCGGGTAGTGCCGACCGTGCCGTCGACGATCATCGTCGTCGAAAAATAATCAGCGCGTGCGACGTCGGCGCGCGAGACCGAGCAGCCCGAACAGCAGCAGCCAACCCGGCTGCGAAGGCCCCTGCGTGCAGCCACAGCCGGTTTCGGCCCCTTCATCGCCAAAGCCCATCGGCAAACCGTCGGTGTCCCCGTCGGTCCCACCGCTGGGTCCGTCGTCACCACCGTCTGCGCCGCCACCGCTGCTCTCGCCACCGGAGTCACCGGCAGAGTCGCTGCCGCCGCTGGGCGCGGTGCCGACGACGATGTTGACGCTCTCGCTGGTCGTCTCGTTACCGGCTGGGTCGCGCGCGATGACGAACAGCTCGTACTCGCCCTCGGGGATGTTCTCGACCTCCCACCCGTACGGCTCGCTCGCGTCGGTCTGCAGCGGCGTGCCGTTGTTGAACAGCTCGACCTCCTGAATCGCGACGTCGTCCGACGCTTCGACGAGGATCTCGAAGCTGGACCCAGGCTCGAAGACGTCACCATCGTTCGGCGAGGTGATCGCGACCACGGGCGCCGCCGTGTCGGGGACCGCGGCGCCGAACAGATCGAGCAGCTCGAGGTGCGCGTTCTGTGCCGTGCCGCCAGAGCAGTGCGCCGCGTGCTGCTGCACGCAGGCGATGCCTTGCCCGTTCGTGACGATCGGGATGCACGAGTCGATGAAGGACGCGTCGCCGCCGGCGTTGAATGGGTTCATGATGTCGCCCGGCTCGTCGACGTGCTCGAGGCCGTACGAGTGCGCGACCTCCTGGCTGACCGTGGTCGCCTGAATGGCGGCGCTGAAGCTGTCGTTCGCGCTGTGGAACGCGTACGTGATGTTGCTGTGCGTCTGCGCGTCGTTGCAGTCCAGGGGCGCGATGCCCAGAACTCCGCCACCAAACGGGTTGGTGGGGCCGGTCATGTTCATCGTGTATTCACCGGAGCTGGGACGCTGGTCGACGATGAGGACGTCGTACGCGGCCCAGTCGGTCCACAGCGCTTCCATCACCGCCTGCCGCTTGGCGCCTTCGCCATAGGGCGCGAAGTTGCCGGCGAGGTTCGAGATCTGCGTCGTGTTGGTCTGCGCATTGTCGGCGCCGGGACTGAGCTGTGCGCCGTCGAAGTTCACGAAGACCACGCCGGGGGACGCGTGCGCCTTGGGCTCTGTCGGGTTGCGCTCGTGCGGCAGGTCGGCGGGGACGGGGACCGGCATGCCCTGCGACTGACCCAGACCGCGTGCCTGAAGCTCCTCGAGCGACAGGTCCCAGGTCTGCGGACGCTCCTCCGCAGCAGCAAGCGTGGGGATTGTCCATGCGACCAGCGCGACGCATGCGGCAATGCGTCGCGGCCGAGGGACCCTAGTTCTTCCAGACATGATCATGCTGACAACTCCTCCGAAGCGCGCATCGTGTCGTCCGAGGGGGGGCAGGAACGAAAGGAACGCGCGGCCGCACAGTAGTTGTAGGAGGCAAAACGATGCAAGTGAGTGCAACGACCACACGATTGTCGTCCCACAAGCGTCAATGGATGTATTCGATGCGATCCGGACTACGCCGACGTCGCCCCATCCCGACGAGGACGCGAACGTGCGGTGTCGACGACCGTCTGGGGCGGTCGGCCGGATCAGCGCGCGCGACCGGTGAGCACGTCCACCAGTCGAAGCAGGCCGGGCAAATCCCGGATCTCTTCGCGGAACCGCGGCGCCCGAATCTGCGCGCAGCTGGGCTCGAGCTCGGCGGCGAGGCCGTCCACGATGGCGGTGAACCGACCGTTCTCCGCCGCGGCCTCGGCCCGCATCGCGCGAATGTCCCGAAGCAGCGCCTTGGGATCGTCGACGCCCTGCAGATGCGGTTCGAGCTGTCCAAGGCGCGCGTCGAGGTCGTCGTCGCGCAGCGTGGTGACGCACTGCATCGGTGCGGCAGGGTCCAGCGACACGAAGCTCTGGTTGTAGATGACCCCGCTGACGGGGACCTTGCGTCGCTGCAGATCGTGCCGCAGCCACGCCGCATCGTCGGCGCTGGAGGGGTTGGCAGAGCTGACCAGCACGAAGCTGGTGCTGGGCTCGCGCAGACTCGCGTCGACCGTGGTCGCGCGGGCGGCAAAGCCCTCACGCAGCGATGCGAAGGCCTCGAGGAACGAGACGATTTCGTCGAGCAGCTTCTTGCCGGTGATGAGACCGAGCATGCGCTTGGCCACGGCACCACCGCTGGCGATGATGCGGTCGCGGATGCCTTTGGGCCCTTCGCCCGGCAGGAACCACTCGACGAAGCGGCTGTCGAGAAAGTTCGCCAATGACATCGGGGCGTCGAGAATGTCGAGCGCGTTGCGAGCCGGCGGCGTGTCGAGCACGACCAGGTCGTAGTCGTGGTTCTGCATCGCGTCGTACAGCCGCTCCATGGCGACGTACGCGTGCGAGCGCGCGAGCGACTTGGAGACCGCCTGGAACACGCGGTTGTCCAGAATCCGGCGGTGCGTGGCCTCGTCGGGCGCGATGCGACGGATCAGCGACGCATAGCTGGCCGCCGTGTCCACCATCGCTGCGTGGAGCGGTGCGGTGGGACTTCCGTCGTCGGCGGCGGGCAGCGTCTCGACGGGGACGGCCCGAATCTCGTCGTCGAGGCCTGGCAGCCCGAGCGCATCGGCGAGACGGCGCGCCGGATCGATGGTCAGAACCACCGTCTTGCGGCCCGCGCGAGCCCCAGCGAGACCGACGGCTGCCGACACGGTCGTCTTGCCAACGCCGCCGGGTCCGACGCACACGATGAGCTTCTGCTCGCGCACAAGCTTGTCGAGCGACGCGCTCATGCTTCACCTCCGGCCGCCAGCGCACCCAAGTGCCCCAGCGAGGCGCCATCCATGCGAGCCGCGGGAAGCAGCGGGAGTTCCACGATCGGCAGATCGACGTTCTCACGCAGTCGCGCGAGCTGGGCCTGGGCGTCGGCGTGTTGCTGCATGGCGATCCGGGCATGGGCGACGTCGGCGACGACATCCGCCCGCCCCACGGCTTTGGCCGCGTGTTCGAGCTGGTCCAACGCCGGCAGCGCTTCGGCGCCCAGCGGAACCTGCGGCACGCGATTCGCGAAGACGCTGCCAAAGCTGACGGTGCCGCGCCCTTGCAGCTTGCCGTAGAGTTCGATCGTCTCGGTAACGGGCAGCTCTGCCGGCGTGGCGACGAGACACAGCCGCGTGGTCTCGGGGTTGGCGAGCATGTCGGCGGTCTCTTCGACCAGCCGCTTCATCGGGCCCGCGCCCATGATGTTGTCGATGACGTTGCGCAGCTCCAGGAACATGAGCGCGTGGCCGGTGGCATCGAGGTCCACGATGATGGGCCCCCAGCGGCGACCGCCCGAGGGCAGCTCTTCGGCCTCGAGCTGACGGAGCTTGTTGATCGTGGCGATCTCGCCGACCGCCGGCATGGCGGCGAACAGGCGTTCGAGCACCTTGTTGTTCACGATCGACTTGGCGACCCGCTTCGAGGGGATGTGCTCGAGCATGTAGTCGAGCACCGCGACGTCGACATCCACGCTCATCGCGTGCACGCCCAGGCCCACGTCCTTGGGCTTGAAGCCGATGTCGTCCACGCCGAAGACGCTGCGCATCGACTCGCGGTGGCCCAGCTCGACGACGAGCGGACGCATGCCCAGGGACGCTGCATGGACCGCCAGCGCGGCGACGACGGTCGTTTTGCCGACGCCGCCCTTGCCGGTCATCAGCACGAAGCGGCGCTGCAACACAGCGGTCTGCTCGCGGCTCACCGAGAGCCACGTAGCGCACCCGCGGGGGAAAGACAAACGCGCGCGGCTTCCGCGGTAACACGCGGGGTGCCACGCGCGACGCCGCCCCGCGCGGTTTGACGCGGATTCCGCGTCAGTGCTATCCGCGAGCGTGGCGCAAAAACACCCGGCCGGGCTCTACCGGCTGTTCTTCACCGAAATGTGGGAACGCCTGGCGTTCTACACGATGCTGAACATCCTGCTCCTGTACACGACGGACTCGGAGCGGGGCGGGCTGGGCCTCACGTCGGCCGAAGGCAACGAGATCTACGGCCTGTATCTCGCCTTCGTCTACTTCACCCCGTTCCCCGGGGGAATGCTGGCCGACCGCTATCTGGGCTACCGAAAAGCGGTCTTGATCGGGGCGGTGTTCATGTCCGGTGGACTGTTCTTGATGAGCATCCCGGGCTCGACCTACTTCATCACGGGCCTGGTCGGGCTGATCATCGGCAACGGCTTCTTCAAGCCGAACATCTCGGTCATGGTCGGCAACCTTTATGAGGCTGGCGACCCCAAGCGCGACGCCGGCTTCAACATCTTTTACATGGGCATCAACATCGGTGCCTTCGTGGCGTCGTTCCTCAGCTCCGCGGTCCGAAACTCCGCGGGCTGGCTGTGGACGTTCCGCGTCGCGGCGATCGGCCTGCTCATCGCGATGGTCGTGCTGCTGCTGAGCTGGAAGGTGCTCGAGAAGGCGGACCGCCCGCCCGAGCAGGACCCGAACGCGGCCGGCTTCGGCGCAGTGTTCGGCAAGATCCTGCTGCCTGCCCTCGGTGCGGGTCTGGTCGGCTTCCTGATCGGCCAAAACGTGATGCCCGACGGTCCGGTGCGCCCCGCCGTCCTGGGCTTTCTCGTCGGCATGATCCCGGTCGTCATCTTCTTCGTTCGGATGGGCACGACCGCCCCCGAAAAGGAGCGACCGGGCCTGCAGGCCCTGCTGCCGATTTACGTCGCCGGCGGCACGTTCTTCATGATTCTGCACCTCAACGGGTCCGCGATGACCCAGTGGGCGCGGGACAACACCGACCGCACCGGTGGCGTCGCAGCGGCCGAGGTGGCCGGTTCGGTGCTCTCGACCGTGTTCTTCACCGAGGTGAAGTTCACCCAGGAGGGCCTGCCCAGCTACTACCCCAACGCGGGCGCCGACACGCCACGCCCCGACCCGCGCAGCCTGCTGCCGATCGAAGACGCCACGGCGGCGGCGATGTACGGGCAGCAGAAGCTCAACGAAGAGGCGGTCGCGACGATCGTGGCTGCAGCCTCCGACGTGAAGCTCGAAGAGCTTCCGCTCGACGACACCGGGCCGCTCTCCGCCCGCTCGGCCACCGTGTACCCCGACGTCCAGATCGTCACCAGCGACGACGGGCACGGAGGCACCGTCACCACCGCGAAGGTCCCCGACGGGGCCAAACCGTCCAAGCGCGTCGCGTTCGTGCGCATGGTCGACGGCGAACCGCTGGCGACCTACGTGGTGGACCAGGGCCTGCACGACCGCATCTACAAGGGCTACGAAGAGCGCTTCAGCAAGCCGCCGGAGCTGCTCGCCCCCGGCACGTTCGTCACGATCGTGTCGCCCGAGCTGTACCAGTCGTTCAACGCGCTGTTCGTCGTCGCCTTCACGCCGCTGGTCGTCCTGTTCTTCGGCTGGCTGTCCAAGCGCGGCATGAGCATCTCGACCGCGCAGAAGGTCTTCTGGGGCCTGCTGCTGACGACCGCGAGCATGGTGCTGATGGCCGTCGCGGGCATGATGAGCGACGGCGGCTCCTTGAAGGTCTCGGGCATGTGGCTCGTGGGCTTCTATGGCGTGGTCACGCTCGGAGAGCTGCTGCTCTCGCCGATGGGCCTCTCGCTGGTCACCAAGCTCACCCCGGCCCGCCTCGTCGGCCTTGCGATGGGCGGATGGTTCATGGCGACCGCGTTCGGCAACAACCTCTCGGGCTTCTTCGGCGGCATTCAGGGCAGCCTCTCGCCCGTGTCGTTCTTCCTCGTGCTTGCGGGATTGGCGGGTGCTTCGGCGCTCTTCATCCGCGTGCTGCTGCCGCGCCTGGAGAAAACGCTGTCCGAGTACGGCGCCTGAGTTTCGAAGTGTTGCGAAACGCAACGTGACTCAGGCCGCGTGCGGCGTACGTGTCCCCACCCGTGCTTCGGGGTTATGCTGCGGTCGTGCCTGCACGACTGCTTGCCGCGCGCCTGATGAGTCCAGCGCTCAGCGCCGCGCTGGTGTGCTCCACCGTGAGCGCCACCAGCCTTGCGCCGACCACCGCCCTCGCGGCGCCGGCCTCCGACGAGGCCGCGCTCGAGGAGGCGCGCGCGATGTTCGAGCGCGGTCGCGCCAAGTACGACACGTTCGACTACGACGGCGCGATCGACCTGTGGCAGCAGGCCTACGCCAAGGTCCCCGACAGCCAGGCAGGTGTCCGCAACGCGATGGTCTACAACATCGCGCTCGCGCAAGAGAAAGCGTACGACGTCGACAAAGACGTCGCGCATCTGCGGCAGGCCGTGCTCCTGCTCGAGTCCTGGGTGGCCAGCTACAAGGCCATGTTCAAGAAGACGCCCGAGACCGAAGCCGAGGTCGCCAAGGCGCAGACCCGAATTCAGGAGCTCAAGGACCGGATCTCCGCGATCGAATCGGGTACCGAGACCACGACCCCCGAGCCTGAGCCCACCGAGTCCGGCGTGCCGGCGGCGTCCACCATCACCTTCGACACGGGCTACAACCCGCCGCCCGAGGTTCGCAAGCAGCAGGAGAAGGCGCGCGCGAGCAACGAGTCCGAGGGGCTCGTCGCGATCGGCTGGACGGTTGCCGCGATCGGTGGACTCATCTTTCTCGGTGGCGTGGGCACGGTCGCCGCGGTCGACAGCGCGGCCGGCCGAGGGGGTGGAGGCGCCGGCATCGCGCTCGGCGGTGCCATGCTGATCGGCGGCGGCGTGCTGCTGGGCGTCGGCTACAAGAAGAAGAAAGAGATCAAGCAGGGCAACTACTCGTTTGCCCCGTACGCCAACCCCAACGGGGCCGGCGCTGCGTTCCGCATGTCGTTCTGACGCGCTCGCGCAGCCCCAACCGAGGCCGCCCCTTCGGGCGGCTTTTTCGTGTCCGGCGGCTGCCCGCTGCGACGGAGCGAAGCGGGCGACGCCGGCTCAGCCCGCGGCGTTCTCGTCGGCCTCGGCTGCCGTGGGCTTGGCCTCTTCGACGCTTGCTTCGGGGTTGGCCTCGGCGGCCTCAGGCTTCGCATCCGCCGCGTCCGCGCTCGCTTCGGGCGTTGCGTCTGCAGCTTTGGGCTTGGCCTCTTCGGCGCTTGCGTCGGGCGCATCGCGCTTGGCCGGCTTGGCGTCTGCGGAGGGCTGCGCGTCCGTGGGATCGGGCTCGGGCTCGGCAGCATCCATCTTGGCCGACGCAGCGTCGGGTTCCTCGGCGCCGGCGGGGGCGATCATCGGGACGAAGCTGTTCGCGATGCCCTGCAGGCCCGCGATGCGCTTGTTTCGCTGCACCTCCCACGCGTCCGCCGGGTCTTCGGTGTTCCACTGCTGGAACCGCTCGATCTCCGCAGCGGTCAGCGGCAGCCCCTCACCGTAGGTTTCGTGCATGTACAAGTAGGTACGCGCGATGTCCCCGCGGACGTCTTCGCGCGGCTCGGCTCGCTGCAGGCCGCGATCGACCTCGAAGTCACACGCCCCATACATTCGGGGCTCGCGCTCGATCTCTCCGAAGTCGAAGTCGGAGCGGTCCTCTTGCAGCTCGCCAACCGCGGGGACGAAGTTGTGCAGGTCGAGTTCCATCGCGGCGAACTCCTCATCCGTCTCGCGGCAGCAGCGGACCCCGGAGAACTGCACCCCCGCATCGTCGCTGCACATCGGCGTCCGCCAGCATGCGCGGTGCTGCCCGAAGGCACGGTTGGGGACGACGCGGTCCCACGCGATGCGCTTGGCGAGACTCTCGTCGGCGCGCGTCTTGTAGCCGCAGGTGCCCCGAGCGACGCGCCGCTGCGGCGTGTACGAGCAGTCGCAGTAGAAGGTGCGACGGTGCTCGGCGTAGATTTCCGTCGCCGCCTCGATGACCGCGTCCAGCGAGGCGAGCGTCGTCGGTCGCGGCATCGCGATCGGCTCCGGCTCTGGCTCCGGGGCGGGCTCCGCGGGTGCCGGCTTGGGCGCAGGCGGCTTGGGCTCGGCCGCGGGCTCGGGGGGCGGGGCGGCGTCGTCACACGCGACCACGCCCACGAGCACCGCGCACGCCAGGATCTTCGCCAGGGGTCGGAGGATGTAGGCAGAGGTCATCATGAACGCGCGAGAGACTAGCAGCCTCGCGCCGTTCGAGCCCGCCACGGGGGACGGCCTCGGCGCAGCACGGCGCCCGGGGGAACCCAGGGGCGAGACCGCGCAAGTGCGGAGGTCCCGCGAAGCCGTGCGGGCAGGTCCTCACGCCGACGGCCGGACCTGCGCAAAGAAGTTGCTCAGCCGGTCCGCCGCGGGCTCGATGCGGTTGGGATCGTCGTAGAAGTCAATCTGCCCCTGCGACTCCACCCACACCATTTCGTGCGGGCCACCCAGACGCGAGGCGAAGGACCGTGCCTGCGCGGGTGCCAGCGCTGCCTCGCTGTGGATGAGCAGCGTGGGTACGTCGATGCGTGGCGCGAAGCCCTGCGCGTCCCAGGGGAGCGTCATCTCGCGGGACATCGTGGCAAACCGATTCGTGTAGTTCGGATGCGCGCCGCGGGGCGTGCCGTAGTACGCAAAGGCCTCTTCGAGCGGCATGGCGACGTCCTCGTCGTGACCAACGGCGGGAATGTGTGCGGCCTCGCCCGTGGACTCGAACCGTCGACGAGCCTGCGCCCCTGCCGCCACCGCGGCCTCGAAGCACTCTCCCATCCACGCACGCTGCTGCCCGACATCATGAAAGAACCCGGCGACGGCTCCGAACGCGGCAAAAGGGCCGCCTGCCACGGCACCGGCGGCGTAGCCCGCCCCCGCGCACACGCCCACGGCGACCACGGTTGCAAGACCCCTGCGCTCGAGTTCATTCGCGGCGGCGCGCATGTCCGCGACCTTGCGTTGCGGCGACTCGTACTGCCGAGGCGCTCCGCCACTCTCGCCGAATCCGCGGGGATCGAAGGCTAGCGTCGTGAAGCCCCGTTCGGCCAGTGCCTGCGCGTAGGCCCCTGCAGCCTGCTCCTTCACGCTCGTCAGGGGCCCCAAGGTCACCGCACCAACTCCGCGGGCGCGCTGCGGAGTCCGCAGCACCCCAACGATCGTCGCGCCTTCAACCTCGAACGTGATTCGCGTCGTCTCGATGCTCATGGCTGGAGCGTGCAGCGGAACAGGCCATTCCTCCAATGCATACTTCGGATGATAATCATGCTCCATCCGGTATGAACACGGACGTTCAACGACTCGCCGCGCTCGATCTCAACCTCTTCGTCGCCCTCGACGCCCTCCTCGAAGCGCAGAACGTCACCCGTGCCGCTCGCCGCGTTGGCGTGACGCAGCCTGCAATGTCGAGGCAGCTCTCACGACTTCGCTCCGTATTCGAGGACCCGCTCCTCGAGCGTGCGGGCGCCGGAATGAAGATGACCCCCCGCGCCCGGATGCTTCGAGACTCCGTGCATGACGGACTCGCGACGCTCGCGCAAACGCTGGACGTCGGCCGCGACTTCGAACCGAGCGCGCCGAGAACGTTCATCGTCGCGATGACCGACTACGCGACGTCGACGATCCTCCCCGGGCTCACCGCGAGGCTTCACGCCGACGCGCCTTCGATCGCACTCGACGTTCGGCCCTTCGAAAGCTGGACGGCCGCCGCCACGGCGCTCGACCGCGGAGACCTGGACGCGGCCATCGGCTTTGGGAATGGTGTCCCTGCAACGCTGCATCGAACGACCCTGCTGCGCGATGGCTTTGCGTGCGCGGTGCAGCCCGAACACCCTACGATTCAGGACACGCTCAGCCTCGAAACGTACGTGCGGACACCGCACATTCTGACGTCGACCCGCGGGCGGGTGAGGGGCGCGGTCGACCAGGCACTCGAGCAGCTGGGGCGCTCGAGGTCCGTCTGCGTCGTCGTCCCCCACCTTCACGCGATTCCTGCCGTCCTGGGCTCGACCAATGCAATCGCAACGCTGCCAGTTCGATGTCGAGGTTCGATGCCCGGACTGCGATGGTTCGTGCCGCCTCTTCGGGTGCCTGGCTTCGACGTGGTTGCGGCCACGCATGCGCAGCCCGCCAACCGCACCGCCATCGCGTGGCTGCGCCGTCAGCTCAGCCACGCAGCCGCGATCAGCCGACCATCGTGATCACGCTGTACGCCACCGAGATCCCGCGCGCCTTGTTGCGGTAGCCGTGCTTCTGGTCGCCGCGGAATACGACCACGTCACCGGGGTCGAGCACCCAGACCTCCCCGGCCACCGCCAGCTGAATCCGTCCGCGCTCGCAGGTCAGGTACTCCCGCGTCCCGGCGGTGTGCGGGACCCCGGCCATCCACGCGCCCGGCTGCAGCTCCATTCGCTCGATGTCGAGACCCGGCAAAGGGTCGGGCAGCAGCTTGCGCACGAGCAGCTTGCCGCGCCGCTGCGTCGGCAGCTCCTCCGCCTCGTACTTGCGGGCCAGACTGCGCGGTGGCGCCGTCAGCTCATCGAGCCCCACGCCCAAGGACGCCGCCACCCGGGTCAGCACCGAAAGGGTCGGATTCGACGCGCCGGTCTCGAGGTTCGCGATCGTCGCCCGAGGCACATCGGCCGCCTTTGCGAGCTGCAGCTGCGTCACGCCGCGAATGTCTCGCAGCTGCTTGAGGTTGGCGGCGAGGTGCGCGGCGGCATCCTGCATGGCGACGAGGCTACACCCTCGACGCTGCGCCGGGCCGGCAGACGAGCCTCAACCCACCGGAGGCGGCTGCGGGGGCGGCACATCGTGGCACACGCCGATCTCTAGGATCATGTACAGCAGCGCGAGCTCCTGCGGGCTGAGCCCCGCGTGCGCCACCGACGACGTCTCGAAGGTGCTGTACATCATGCGGCCGCATCCGAACTGGCCGACGAACGCCATCGGTCGGTCCACGTTCGGGTCGCTGCAGCTGGTGCAGGGCCCCTCGACGTAGGTGTACGGGCCAACGTTGACCTGGTCGCCTTCGTCGTTCTCGACCATGATCTCGTGGACCGCGTCGATGCCCGAGTAGCTCAGCTCCAGCTCTACGCTGGGAAGGTTGTTGAGCGTGGGGTAGCCGCCACCGATGTCCTTGAGCGGCGCCGGCAGGGCCTGCAGCCAGGCGAGCATGTCGGGGTCGAGCACGCGACCGACCACGTCGAACGCGGGCTGCAGGTCGGGCATCGACGGCGCGTGAAAGTCGACGTAGGTGTCGAACGGCTCGGCGATGTACTCGTTCGAGTGGTCGGTGGCGTACCACTTGCCGCCGCCGGCCACGTAGTCGCGGATGTTCTCTTTGCGCAGCGGCGACACGACCGGCGCCTCGATCCACTCCTTCGTCGCCGCGCAGGGCACGAACACGATGTGGTACGGCAGCATGTTCGCGAGGTCGTCCATCCACGACCCGTCGAAGCTGCTGATCAGGTCGAACTGCTCGGTTCCCGGCACCAGCTCGCCCGTGGCCGAGACCTGCCCGAGCCCGAACTTCGCGAGCACGTTGTAGACCCGGTCCGGGTCGGCGTCGTAGACGGCGATGCGAGGAATCCACATCCCATTCGCCGGATCCCAGCGACCGGGCAGGTTGCTGTCGGACGGCGCGACGGTGTTCATGCCCTCGGCCACGTCGATGTCGACCACGTGCAGGAACTCGCCCTTTTGGACCACGAGCTTCTGACCCGGTCCCGCCACCGCCGGAACGGAGAACGAGCCGTCGGCCTCGGACAGCACGAAGTTCACCTCGCAGTCGAGCTGCACACACTCGGCGCAGTACGACCCGTCGGGAATCGGCTCGACCGGACCGTCGGTCACATAGACCAAGGCCCCACTGATCGGGATCTCGAGGTTCGGCGCAAACACGGTCCCCTCCAGCGTCGCGTTGGGGTCTTCGATGTCCTCGACATCGCAGTCAGCGCCCTCGTCCCCCGCCGCCGTCCCCGCCCCGGTCGCGTTGCCGACGTCGAGGATGCCGCTGGTCTCATCGCCCTCGTCACCGCTCGCCGACGCGCTCGTGTCCGACGCCGAGTTCGACAGCGCCGTCAGCTGCGAGCCCCCATCGCCGGTGTCCCGCGTCTCGTTCGTGCACGCGCTCATCAGCGCAAGCACACAAAGCATCGGCACGGGACGAGCGACGAACGACATGCAGCCAGCGTATCAGCGGTCCCGCCCCGCTTCACCAGCCCCCCAAACCCGTCATCCCGCTCACACATCGATCCCCAACGACCGAGCGCATTTGCGCCTCAACGACCGCTCAACCGAGTGCACATACAACAAGCGAAGCGAACCCAACCAGGCGACCACGTCCGTGGGCCCTCCCCAGCGCCTACCCAGCGCGCACCAACCACGAGCAAAGCGAGAGGAGCCCCCCCGGGCAACCGCTGGGGTTGGGGAAAGGGGCAAAAAACCAACCCCCTCACACGCTCCAACACACCAGCGCGAGGCCGCACGAAGTCCCCGCCACTTCCGTGGGCCCTCCCGACCGCCTAACCAGCGCGCACAAACCATGAGCGAAGCGAGAGGAGCCCACCCGGGCGACCGCTGCGGTTCGGTTAAGGGGCCGCGACCGGACCCCTGACTAGCTCCGACGCACCAACACGAGGCCGCACGAAGTCCCCGCCACTTCCGTGGGCCCTCCCG
>JBCCQM010000097.1:0-29273 GCA_039024335.1 Myxococcota bacterium | reverse complement strand
CGCATGGGCCTTCGGCTACGGCCCGTTCGGCTTCAACCCCGCGTACTTCGTGCAGGTGTGGGACGCCAAGGCGCCGCCGTGGGTCTTCTGCCACGACGATGGACTCGCTGCGATCGTCACGGCGATCTGGTCCGCGAGGGCCCACCAGCGCGAGTGCGAAGGCATGGGCTTCGGCGGCTCGTACCTGGTGCTGAACCACCGCCTCGGACGCGGCCACTGTGCGCCGCCGAACCCCGAAAGTGGCTTCGTGCGGCGCCTCGAGCGGCTCGGACTCGACGCGACCAAGCGGGCGCGCCTGGGCAGTAAGCACCCCGCGGATTCGACCGACCGTCACGCGCTGTTGGACCAGCTGCGAGAGCGCGCGCGGGCCCAAGGCCTGCTGTCGCCGTTGGCGCTGGGTCGCGGCCCGTCCTGAGCCCGCTCAGAAGCAGACCGGCGACACCTCGGCCACGTGCGAGCAGTGAATGTCCGGCTGGGCGCTCGCAAGGGTGAGGTGTCGCAGGCGACAGGCGAAGGTGTCTCCGTCGGGCACTTCGGCCGAGTACGGCGGGTCGACGGGATACGTCTCGCATGCCGCCACGCAGGCTTCGACGTCCGGGTATGGGCTGAGGTCGCCCGGGCACGTGTTGAAGGCCAGGCTGCAGAAGCTCTCGCAGTCGGCACCACAGGTGCCATCGCCCGCCGGCCCAGCGTGCAGGCAGTGCGTGCTGGGGTCCTCGGCGGCGAGGATCCCGTGAAAGGTCCGGCACGCCACCGAGTTGCCCAGGGCGTCTCCGGGGGTGCCCGGGGGTATGAACTGGCAGGTCGACTCGCAGAGCGCGGCGCCGGAGAACTGAGCATCGTCATCTTGGCAATGATCCGTGATGATCTCGCAGTACTCGGCGCAAGCCTGCTCGGCGTCGAGGTCGTCCCCGCCGGTCGTGCTCTCGGCATCCCCGGCCTCGCTGCTCGAGTCGGGGTCAGGCACGGCGTCGTCGGCTCCGCCGGTGCTGCTCGAGCCGCCGTCGGTCCCGCCGCTGACCGGCGCGCCCCCGGGCGTGAAGCAGCCCGCGAGCAGGATGGATGCCAGGCTCAGGGCGCGTGCAGAACGCTGAGAGAAGAGTGCGGAGGCGCGGAGTGCTGCCATGTCTGCAGCGTGCGCCGGGCCGCGGGCCACGGCCCCTTAAAGCCTCTGAAAGGCGTGCGGGGCGGGGGCCGCTATTCGACGCAGCGGCCGCTGTGCACGCTCGTGCTGCCCGGCCAGCCGTCGGCTCGGCGGCGGAGCTCCCGGGCCCGGTCGACCCCGAGCGCATCGGCCATGTGGGTCTCGAAGTCGTTGCCCTTCTCGGCGATGAGCCGGAACAGGCGCTCCTCCATCGGCGCACCTTCGAGGGTCTCGGGGACCTCGTGCAGGCCGGCCCGTTCCTGCGCGATGCGACGCTGGATCGTCTCCATCATTTGCGGGTCGAGCTGGTCACCGATCGCGGACATGAGGGTGTCGGCCGAGGCGTCCTCGGCGATCGCCTCGTCGCCGCCGAGCTCGAGGTACATCGCGCGAAGCTGGCTGTTGTAGGCCTCGTAGGCCGCGTTGGCCGCGACCTCGAGCTTTTCGATCTCCCCGGGGTCGTCGATGCCCAGGTTGCCCGCGATCTGCCCGACGTCGGGCGGCTCGCGGTCGTCGAGAAAGCCGGGGGAGTCGATCTTCACCGACGCACACTTGGCCATCTCGAGCAGGGTCTCCTGGTCGGGCTCGAGGAACGGGCAGCCGCCGCCGCGGCTCTGCGTCGCGCAGAGCTTGGCGCGGGCCTTCTTGGCTTCGGGGCTGTTGGGCTCGATCGACCCGCCGAGCGCGGTGACCTGCGCCTCGAGTTCGGCGATGCGGACCGCTTGCGCGTCCTTTTCTTCGCGAATGCGGGCGATGTCTCGCTCTTGCCGGCGGATCTGGGCGATCGGATCGCCGGCGATCGAGCCCGGCTTGGATGCCTTGGGCTTTGCCTCCTTCGCGTCGTCGTCGGCCGAGTCGGCGACGCCGTCATCACCGTCGGGGTCGAAGCGAACGGGGGCGCGTGCATCGGTGGCGCGGGCGGCTTGGCCAGCGCTCAGCTCGACGCTGCCTTCATCGTTGGCCATGACGACGCTGCCTTCGTAGACGGTGACGACGAGGGCGGAGGCGAGGGCGGCACCGAGGGCGCCGGCGCGGACGTTGGTCTTGTTCATCGGGGAGTCTTTCGGTTGCAGGTCCACCGTGAAGCACGTGCCCGTGACCGAGACCGTGCCCAACGGCGTGGACACGTCGAACGTCTCGCCGTGGTCCACGCGATAGAACACTCGCCCCGCGCCCTGATCGATTCGGGTGGCCCCAGAACTTTCGACCGTCCATGCCAAGCTCGCCCCCGCTTCGGCCACGGCGGTCGCCCGATCCCCCAGCGCGATCGTTTGGCGGTGGTCGGCGTCGAGCGAGTCCTGCGAGGGTCCTCCACGCAGCAGCACCCGGCCCAGCGCCAGCGTGGCGAGCAGCGCGGCCGCGACCGCCACCACCCACACCCAGCGGGGCCTCGGCGCCGGCTGAGCCTCGGGTGCGTAGGCCTCCATCACCTGCGCGGCGAAGTCGCTCGGCGGCGTTGGAGCGGGCCAGAGATCTTCGTCGAGCTGCAGCGGTTCGTTGTCGTTCATGCGTCGGCCTCCAGCGCGCGTCGCATCCGGGCGCGTGCCCGATGGAGTCGAGATTTTGCGGCCGACACGTCGAGGTTCAGCGCGGCGGCGACTTCGGTTTCGGTGAGCCCGTGCACGTCGCGGAGGACGAAGACCGCGCGCTGTTCGGGCGTGAGCGAGGCGGCGGCGGCCTCCAGGCGGCGTCGGGCGTCGAGGCGGTCGAACGGGCGCTCGCTTCGCTCCGGCGCGGCGTCCAGCGGCTCCAGCTGCGGACGCTTGCGGCTGCGCTCGCTCAGCGCGACCCGCGTTGCGATGGTGAGCAGCCAGGTCGAGACCTTGGCGGGCCCGGCGGGGTCGAAGCGCGGCAGAGCCCGAAGCGCCCGCAAGAACGCCTCCTGGGCGAGCTCCTCGACCTGAGCCTGGGGCACGCGGGGACCCAGGATGCGGCCGACGGCGGCGAACACGAGGCGCTGGTAGAACGCGACGAAGCGCGTGCAGCCCTCCCGGTCACCGCGACGGGCGCGCGCGAGCGCCAGCTCATCGAGCTCGGGCCGTTCGGCGACGGCGCGCAGGCGAGGCGCAGCGGACACGCCCCATTACACCGCGGGTCGGTCGCAATCGATTCGGGCGGCGAAAAAAAAAATATGGGCCGGCGCGGCAAGCCCGCGTACGGTCCACGACGGCATGACCAGCCTCGCGTCGTACGACCGCACCAGCCTCGGTGCCTGGCTCGCCGAGCGCGGGATTGTGGCCAGCCACGCCGGCCGGGTGCTGCGGGCCTACTACAAGGGCTGCGGCACGTTCGACCCCGAGGCGATCGGCGTGTGTGGGGCGCTTCGCACGATCCTGCAGGGGGACACGTTCGGGCCCGTGACGTCGGAGCGGCGGCGCGTCGTCTCGGCCGATGGCACCGTCAAGCTGCTGCTCGGCTTGGCGCGCGGTGGCGCCGTCGAGACGGTGATGATGCCGTCGCACCGCGACGGCGAAGCCTGGTGCTGCGTGTCGTCGCAGGTTGGGTGCGCAATGGGCTGTGATTTCTGCGCCAGCACCCGCGGCGGGCTCGAGCGCAACCTGCAGGCCGATGAGATCGTCGAGCAGTACCTTCGGGTCGGGGCGGTGGCCGCGGAGCACGGTCGACAGGTGCGACGGCTGGTGTTCATGGGCATTGGCGAGCCGCTGCACAACGTGGACAACGTGCTCGCCGCCATCGATCGCATCGCGGACCAGGGCCTGGGCAACCTGGGGTGGACGCGTATCACCGTGTCGACCGTCGGCATCGTGCAGGGGATCCAGCGCCTGGCCGAAGCCACGCACCCACCCTCGCTCGCGCTGAGTCTTCACGCGCCCGACGATGAGACGCGCCGCTCCATCGTGCCCACGGGCAAGCGCTACGACGTGGCCTCGATTCTGGGCGCAGCGCGGGATTTTCAGGACCGCACCGGTCGCATCGTGAACCTCGAGTACTGCCTGCTCGCGGGCGTGAACGACAGCGACGCGCAGGCGGATCTGCTCGCGCGGCGGCTGGCGGATTTCCGGGCGCACGTGAACGTGATCCCCTACAACGCCACGGGCGCGGGCCTTTCCGGACGGGTCTACATGCGCCCGGCGGCTGCCCGCGTCGAGCGGTTCGTGAGCCGGCTTCGCGATGCCGGCGTGACGGCCCACGTTCGCGTGACGCGAGGGGACGACGTGTCGGCCGCGTGTGGTCAGCTCCGCGACTCGTCGACCTGAGCGGCTGCTACGCTCGCGCCCGATGACGGATGACATCAGCTGGATCGACGGAGACGATCCGGACATGGCCGATGCCTGTGCCCGCGCGAGGGCGACGTTTCGGTTCTTTTGGCGCGAGATGACCTGGGAGATGCGCCGCATCATTCCCGGGCTGGAGCTGGCCGCGGTGAAGCTGGCCTTCTCCGAAGCGCCGAAGCCCGGCCTGCTGCGCGGGCTGTTCGGCGGCGGCAAGGCCCGCGAGCCCATCGTGGAGCACATGTGGATCTCCGACGTGCAGTTCGACGGGGTCACCGTTCGCGGCACGCTGCTCAACGACCCGCACGAGCTTCGCTCGGTGTCCGCGGGTGACACCGTCGTCGCTCCGTTCGCGCGGATCACCGACTGGATGTACGTCATGCGCGGTGAGGTCTATGGCGGCTTCACCATCGACGTGGTGCGGTCGGGCATGTCCGACGACGCGCGGGCGCAGCACGACGCCGCGTGGGGGCTGAACTTCGGCGCGGTCGGAGACGTGGCGTATACGCCCTTCGAAGACGACGAGACCGAGCACCCGATGAGCATCAACATGGGGTCGAAGTTCACCGAGGCCATCGCCGCCAATCCGGAGATGATGGCCCAAGGCGACGCCGGCGGCACGATGCTGCACGACATGGCGCTGGGGGGCAGCGAGACCATCGTCGAGGCGTTGCTGGCCGCGGGGGCGGACCCCATGGCGGAGCGGACCGACGGTAAGACGCCCGCCGACCTGGCGGAGCTCATCGGCTGGGCCACGCTGGCCCGCCGCCTGCGCATTCACTAGGCGCCGGCGGCTTCGGGGTTCTCGCCCGCGTCGTGGGCGAGCACCTGCTTGATGATCTCTTCGAGCACCGGGGGCGGGAAGGCGCCGGTGACCGGGTAGCCGTTGATCAGGAACATCGGCGTGGCGCTCAGGTCGATCTTGTTGCCCATGCCGATGTCGTAGCGGACCTGGCCCATCGACTTCGGGTCGTCCATACAGGTGGCGAGCGCGTTGGGGTCGAGGCCGGCCTCTTTCGCGTAGTCGAGCAGGTCGTCACGGTCGAGCGAGGTCTGGTTGGGAAAGACCACGTCGCCGAACGCCCAGAACTTGCCCTGCGCCTCGGCGCACACGCCCGCGACGGCGGCCTGGCACGCGTCGGGGTGCAGGTCGTTCACGCCCGGGTTGCAGGCCGAGTTGAGCGGGTAGTGGGCAAAGTGCACGCGGATGCTGCGGTCGGTCTGCTCGAGGTAGTCGTGCATGCCCGTCCACAGGCGCAGGCAGAAAGGGCACTGAAAGTCGGCGAACTCGACGATGACCACGTCGGCTTCGGTTGCCGTGGCGCCGCCGACGAGCTTGGTCGGGTTGTCGCGCATCGGCGGGACCTCGACGGGGCCCTTCTCGAACGTCTCGTTCTTCTCGAGGATGGTTGCGGCGATGGCGGGGGCGTTCGCTTCGACCTCCGCCGCCTGCTCGGCCGTCTGCGTGGCGAGGCGGCCGTTGTGCCAGAGCACGGCCGACACCAGCACCACGCCGAACACGCCCAGCACCACGAACGCGCCGTTGCCCGTGATGTCGTCGAGGACGTCGGTGGGGCGAAGGTCGCGGTTGCGGGCGATGAAGGCGGCGGCGAACAGGCCGATGTTGAGCCCGTACCAGATCAGGCAGAAGGGGCAGAACGAGCCCTCGAGCGCGGAGAGCATGCCCATGACCGCCGAGGCGAGCACGCTGAACCCGGTGAGCACGAGCAGCAGCGACCGGTATCCGTCATGCAGCGCGTCTCGCTTGCGATAGGCCGCGATGGCGCACGCCAGGATCGATGCGCCGCCAGCGAGGCCGATGGCGGCGACGGGGATGCCCGCGACGGCGCCGAAGCGGCCGGCCGTGACGGCGCACCCGTGCTCGGCGAGGCCTTGGCAGGCGCCCGCGACGGTGTTGACGCCGGTCGTGTAGTCGACGTGGACCATCGTCAGGTACACGCCGTTGGCCACGGCGCACACCGCAAGAACGATGAGCGCGAGGAGGGGAAGGCTGCGGTTGGGGCTTTGGGTCACCGTGGCTCCACGATCGAGGCTTCGCGACCCGCGCGATGATGTCAAGCGGGTCGGTCCGTCCCTCGTGCAACGCGCCTGCGCGGGGGGACGTATCGCGTCGTCCTGTCGCGGCGTATCGTGCCGCCGTGGCGCGTTGGACCCCCTTTGTGCTCACCGAAGAGCACGTGCGCTACGACGACGGTGGACTGCTCGTGGTCTCGAAGCCGCCCGGGCTGGCGGTCCACGCGACCGTGGATCCCGCGCGGCCGCACCTCGCGGGCGCGGTCGAGGCGTTCGTCGCGGCCCGCGGAGGCGACCACGCCGCCCTGCATCACCGGCTCGACGTGGACACCTCGGGCCTGGTCCTGTTCGCGCTCGACCGCTCGCTCAACGCCGCGCTCACCGACATGTTCCGCACCCACGCCGTCGACAAGCGCTACCGCGCTGTCGTGCGCCCCGTCGACGCCGCGCCCCCACCGACGTGGCGGGTCGAGAACTTTCTGGGCAAGGACAAGCGGGTCAAGGCGACGCGCTACACGGCCGTGCGCAGCGGCGGCAAGAAGGCCATCACCGAGTTCACGACCCTGCGGCGCGAGCCCGCCGGCCGCGTCCTCGTCGAAGCGCGCCCGATCACCGGCCGCGCCCACCAGATTCGGGTCCACTGCGCCGAGGCGGGCTGGCCCATCGTCGGTGATCGCTTCTACGGCGGAGCGAAGCACGAGCGGCTGCTTCTGCACGCCGCCTCGCTTCGCTTCGAGCATCCAGGGACGGGCGAGGCGATCGTGATCGAAGACCCCGCCCTGTTCTAGGTGATGAGCTCCGGCGCCCCACGGTCGACCTTGCTAGGCTTTCGCGTGCGTCGGTTCCGGATGAGCTTCGGATGGTGGAGCATCGCGTGGATGGTGGCGGTTGGATGTGGACCTTCGGTCGCCGAGCCCACGGGTGTGGGGTCGTCCACGACCGCGTCGGCGCAGACGACCGCGGGTTCCAGCGGCGACGCCGTGTCTTGCGACGTGCACACCACCCCAGCGGACTGCCGCGGCGTGGATGAATCCGGTTGGCCATGCGCATGGCTGGATGCCTACACGACCGAGGACAAGGAGACGTGCGGCCCTCCGTCGACTGCGGTGTGTGCCGGACTGGAGACGTTTGGGCAGGATTGCGGACCCGTCATCGAGGCTCCCGCGGCGTGCGGCGCAGAGGTTGCGGGTACGTTGATCTCGCCCAGTTACGTTCGAGAAGTCGAGCAGGGCAGTTTCCTCTTCTTGGACCATCGAGGGGCGGAGCGCCCGATCGGTTGGACGTCTTGCTTTGCGGATGGCGCGTACGAGGTTCCGGGCTGCGCGTGCGACTGTACGAATGCAGGGGGACAGTGCTGACCCCGACAGTGTCGCTCTACAAGGCGACGCGTCGCCCGCCGTTCTAGGTCGCCGGGGGGGCGAGGCGGTCGAGGACGCGGACGGCGATGGCGAGGCCGACGACGGTGCCGAGGCACAGGCAGGCGACGGTGCCGGCCATGCGGGTGGACCAGCAGTCGCAGATGGTGGCGAAGGCGAGCTCGCGGCTTCCGATGAAGACCAGCGCACCTGGAACCACACCCGCCACCGTTGCCCGAAGCTTCGCCCCCACGGGTGTGGTCTGACGCGCGGCCTCGCCCGCGGCAAGCGGATCGCGGGCTACTCCAGCAGGGACGCGCAGGGGTCGGCGTCCAGGCAGCCGGCGCACAGCCGCAGGTCCCCGCGACGCTGCACGGCCTCTTGGGTCATGCAGTCGCCCTGGACGTCGAGGGTGGCGACGTCGAAGCACGACTCGGAGTGGACGGTGACCTCGAAGCCTTGCGACTCGGTGGCGTCAGGCGGGGCGGCGGCGATGCCTCGCACGTGGGCGTTGGGCCCGTCGGGGTCGACGCCGGGCGCGTAGACGACGTCGTCGCGCTCGAAGCTGGCGGCGCACGAGGGGCTCGACTCGGGCACGTCGTGCGGGTTGTGGCCTGGCGTGTTCATCGAGAAGCGCGTCCAGAGGTCGTCGGGCGTGTCGACGACGACGTTGGCCGCACCGTCGGCCGCGAGCACGCGGACGAAGCCGAACAGGCAGTCGTCTCCTTCGCAGCCGGGCGTGGTCTCGATGTCGTCGTCGAGCCGGATCAGCGTGCGGCCGGTGTCGAGCTCGGCCTCGAGAAAGCCGGACAGGCCGTCGACGCAGATGTCGGCGCGCAGCGGGCTGCCCTCGCCCAGGTCGATCGTCTCGGTCTCGATGCGCAGGCGACCGGGCCAGCCCTCGGGGACGGTGACGATGAGGTCGGCGCCGCTGCCTTGCGGCTGCAGGTTGCCGTCGTGCACGACCCGAATCGCGCACTTGTCCTTCCACACGACGACGCAGTCGGTCTCGAGCTCAGGGGAGGGGCCGCGCGTGGTGGCCCGGACCCGCAAGCCCTCCATCGACTGGCGCGCGTCGTCTTCGGTCACGCCGGTGGCGAACGGACGCGCGTCGACGAGCACGCGACCCGGCTCTCCGTATCGAATCACGACCGAGCCGCGGTTGCCGAAGTTGTTGCCCGCCAGCTCGCCGCCGATCGAAATCTCCTCGACGTCGTCCGGCAGCACCTGGTGAATGACGCGGGTCCATTCGCCGCGGAACAGGGTGCGGTTCGTCAGGCAGGCCCAGGCCTCGATCTCGTCGTCTTCCTCCAGCACGGGGCCACGCGTGGGCCCGTCGTCGTCGGGCCCGTCGTCCACCGCACCGCCGCTGCCCTCCGCGAGCTCGCCATCCTTGGCGAAGTCGTCTCCACAGCCCCCGCCGAGCAGGAGCGCCCCAAGCATCCACCACCTACGCATCGCTACCGCCCAACGCCACCACCGCATCGACCTTACACGGGTGGGCGGTGGCGCGAGGCGATGGCGCGCGTCTCTTCGGGCGACCTACAGGTCGGACTCCCAGACGACGAGGTCGCCCGCGAGCGCTTCGCCGGCCTCCTGCGTGAGCAGGTCCATCGTGGGGGCGGAGTCGCGCAGGTACACGTTGAAGAAGCCGATCCCGTAGTGCCGAATGGTGGCACCTGCGACCTCAATGTCGGTGTTGTCGTCGGTGCATCCGTCGTTCAGCGCATCGGCAACGCCCAACGCCGCGACGGCTTCGATGTCGTTGGGATCGAGCGTGCACATGTCGCTGTAGGTGAAGTGCCCCGCGTTGGTGATGGTCATGCGGGCGCGGGGCGTGCTGGCAGCCTCCCAGATGGTGTCGGCCTGCTCGGGCGGCGTGGTGCCGTCCACACCGCCAACCTGCAGCTGGATCGGCGTGTCGAAGTCGGCCAGCGGGGTGGAGATGCCCACCCACGTGATGTCCATGCCCGGTGGCGTCTGGGCGACCACCGCGTCGACCTCGGCGCCCTGCGCCATCCACCGCAGCGACGTGAGCGCGCCGAACGAGTGGCCCGTGACGCCGACGCGGTCGAAGTCCATGATCTCGGCCAGGGGATCCGCAGCGTCGAGCAGCTCGAGCTCTTCACGCACATAGAAGAGGTCCGCCGGACGGTCGCCGAGCGACTGCAGCAGCGCCTCGGTGGTGAGGTCTCCGTCGACGATGATGTCGCTGAGCGTGTTGCCGATGTGGTCGGTCGACACGACCACGTAGCCGTGACTGGCCATGTCCACCGTGTAGTAGGTCGACTGCATGCGGATGCCGCCCGAGCCGTGGCTGAAGAAGATCACGGGGAAGGGGCCGTCGTCGGCCCGCATGGGGGCGTCGCGCACCGCGGTGGTGGCGATCTGCGAGTTGAGGTCGTTGCCCAGGATCTCGACGGCGTCCGGGCGGAAGATGTCTTCGACGGTGTACGTGACCGTGTCCATGCCGATCGCGTCGTCGGTGGCCGGGTACCAGATCTCGGTGATGAGCGGCCGGCCGTTTTCGCGGGTGGGGTCCTCGAACTCCAGGGTCAGCACGCCCACGGGGTAGGGGCCCGGCGCGGCGGGGTCGATGGCGTTGTCCGGCCCCGAAGGCTGCGGGCCGTCGGGCACGTCGCCGCCAGAGCTGGAGCTGGAGGCCGCGGCATCGGTCGTGCTGCCCGCGTCCGCGCCGGTGTCGTCATCGGGCGTCTGCGTGGTGCCCGACGTCGCGGCTTCGGTCCCTCCGCCCTCGTCGTCGCTGGCCGCTCCGTCGTCGCCGCATCCGGGCGCGAGGAGCAGCGCTCCCGCAATCATCCACGACCAACCCCTCGAAAACCCTTCGCGCGTCATATCCAAGCCGATGTCGCCGGAGTCTAGCAGCCTCGTTCCCATCACCGTTCGACGGTCGTGGCTTTCGGTGGTTGCGCGGTCTCGGTAGGCTCGGCGCGCATGGCGACGGCAATCGACCTGGAGCCGGTGATCATCGTACGGGAGCTGGCCAGCGGCGGCGTGTATGCGCACCCCCTCGCGGAGCCTTCCCTCGCCGCGCGCGGGACGTCGCGGGAGGCCGTCCTCGACGCGCAGGCGCGCTTCTTGAGCAAGTATCTCGCGACCGTGCCCGCGGCGACGCTGGCCGAGTACACGCGCCCGATACAGACGCGCATGCTCGACGTCGAGGTCGTGGTGCCGCGCGGCGACTTGCCCCGTCGCATCGGCATCGAGTCGTCGATCTGCGTCCCGTGCCTGGTCATCCCGCACCGCGCGTCGTTCTGGGTCCACATCCTGCCGCTGGGCACGTTCGCGTACGTGGAAACCGAGGAGAATCTCGAACGTGTCGTTCGTGAAGAGGTGGTCAAGGCTGCGTGCGTCCAGGACCTTTCGCCTTCTGAGTACATGGCGATCCTGCCGCCCGTTCGGCACGCCCTCGAGCGGGTGAGCATCAGCGTCGAACGCCAGGACGCGGCCGACCAGGGCGCGCGGGCCAGCGATCGCCGAAAGCAGTCACAGTCGCGGGAGAAGGCCGCCGCGATCAAGCTGCTGGCCGAGGTCGGCACGGACCTTCGCAAGGCCCATCACACCGCGCCGCGGGCCCCCGTGCTGGGGCGCGACGCCGAGATCGACGCGCTGCAGAGCCTCATGGGCGGGAGCGACCGACTCAGCGCGGTGCTCGTGGGCAAGGAACTCTCGGGCAAGTCTGCGGTGCTGCAGGGCCTGGTCGCGCGGGCGGCCGATCGCAAGCAGCCCGATCCGCTCGGCGGGCGTCCGCTCATCGCGACCTCGGGGGCACAGCTCGTCGCGGGGCAGTCCGGCTTCGGAGAGCTCGACCAGCGCATCCTCGACGTGATGAAGGCGGCCGAGATGCTCGACGCGATCATCGTGTTCGACAACCTCGGTGACCTGCTCTCGGGTCGCCCCGGCAGCATCGAGGATCTGGTCTCCGGCATGGTGCCGTTCATCGCGAACGACCGGGTCCGCGTCATCGGCGAGCTCACGCCCGAGCAGCTTTCGCACTACGAGAAGGTCCACGTCGGCTTCCTGGGCGCAATGTCGCGGGTGACCGTGGAGCCGATGGACAAGGCGGCGACGCGCAGCGTGCTCGAGGCGCGGCTGAAGCACGTGCAGACCTTCGAGTCGCACCGGCCGTGCCTGTCCGCCGAGGCGGTGGTGCCGCTGCTCGACCTTTGCGAGCGCTACCTCGCGTACGAGGCGTTCCCCGGCAAGGCCGTCCGCTTACACGACGAGCTGCGCTCGGTGCACGAGGCCGAGGTCGACGAACAGGGGGCGCCGAAGCCGATCGGGGCTGGCGAGGTCTATCAAGCGTTCTCGACCCGCTCGGGCATCCCGATGTTCCTGCTCAAGGACGACCGGGCGATGAAGTTCGAGCAGATCGAGCGCTTCTTTGCGCAGCGGGTCATCGGCCAGCGCGAGGCGGTGCAGCGCGTGGCGCAGACGCTGTGCATGGTGAAGGCGAACCTGCAGCCGCCCGCGAAGCCGCTGTCGAACTTTCTGTTCATCGGGCCCACCGGCGTCGGCAAAACCGAGGTCGCCAAGACGCTGGCGCGGTTTCTCTTCGGCAGCGGCGACCGAATGGTTCGCTTCGACATGTCCGAGTACATGGACCCGCTGGCAGCCGAGCGCCTGATCCGCGGCACGCAGCGCGACGAGGGCGAGCTGACCAAGCGCGTGCGGCAGCAGCCGTTCTGCGTGGTGCTGCTCGACGAGATCGAAAAGGCCCACCCGGCGGTGTTCGACCTGCTGCTGCAGGTCTGTGGCGAAGGGCGGCTGTCCGACGCCCGCGGTCGCACCACCTGGTTCAACAACGCGATCATCATCATGACGAGCAACCTCGGGGCTGCGCACCGCCGCCCGAGCGCGGGGTTCGGCGCGACCGAAGGCGACGACGACGGCGCGCTCGCGCGGTACTACCTCGAGCAGGTCGACAAGCACTTCCGCCCCGAGTTCGTGAACCGGATCGATCGCGTCATCCCGTTCTCTCCACTCGCGCGTGACGAGGTGGTCGCGGTGGCCGAGGTCGCCCTTCGTCGCATCGTCGAGCGCGACGGCCTGCTCGGACGCACCGCGCAGCTGACGGTCTCGCCAGCGGCGCTGCAGCACGTGGCGGAGGCGGGGTATTCCCCCGAGTACGGTGCTCGGGCGCTGCGGCGGCACCTCGAGAGCGCGCTGGTCTCTCCGCTGAGTGCGTTGATGTCCGCGTACGCCCATGACCTCGACGGGGCGGTCCTCGACCTTCGGCGGCAGGACGAGGAGCCCGCGCGCAGCGACGACGTTCGAACCGTCGCGGCGACCGCGAGGTGGGATGGGTGTACGGCGACGCTGCTCAAGCCCCTGTCCACGCAGCGCCGCGCCGTGACCCACGACCTCTCCCTGATCTCGAACCTGCGCCGCATGGCCGACCGCTGCCTGCACACGCGGATCGTGGAGGTGATGGAGGAGCGCATCGAGTATCTCGTCGCCGACCTGGCGGGGACCGATGCCAAGAAGGTCGCGGGCGGGGAGTACGGTGCCCTTGCGGCCGAGCGGGCGCGGCTCAGCGAGCTGTTGCGTGCGGCGCAGGAGCAGGCCGATGCGGTTGCCATGGCCGAGGACCTCGCGATGAGCGCCCAGCTCGAGGGCGCCTCCGCGGCCCTGTTCCTCGACGAGGCGCAGCTGGCCTTCGCGGCGTTCGAGCGGGCGTTCGTTCGCATGGTGTCGGGCTTCACGAGCACGGGCGAATGCTCGTTCTTGGTGCGTGCCTTCGGCGTGCCCGTCGCGATGCCGTACGTTCTTCGCGGCTTCTTTGCGGGCGCCGAGGCGCGCGGCTGGACGGTGACGGTCCACCGCGTCGGCGACCCCAAGCCCGAGGACGGCTGGCCCGCAGGGCGCTACGGGGCGCCGCGCACGGTGTCGTGGTGCCGAGACCAGCTCGACGCCGACGAACTCGCCAAGACGCTCAAGCACTGGCAGGCCGTGCTGATTCGGGTCCGCGGGTCCATGGCCGGTGGGCTGCTCGAGCGCGAGATGGGGCTGTGGCGGTTCGATGAAGGGCCCTTCGACAAGACCCTGATCGAGCTGCTGCCGATGGCGGATCGCTACGACGCCAAGCCGTCCGAGCTGTGTCGCGCCCCCGCGAAGGCGGACAAGAGCACCGAGAAGAAGGGCGGCAAGCCGCCTCCGGATCCGTTCGCCATTCCCGAGCAGCAAGGGGCCGCCATCGCGCAGAAGCAGACGCCCGTGCGGCTGTGGGAGATGGTCAAGCACGGCGCGGTCGTCTCCACCGACGCGCCGACGCAGTCCTTCCCGGTCCAGGATGCTGCGGACTACTGGGACGCGCTGGAGCGGGTGCAGTTCGCCGAGGTCGCCGGGGCTGCGCTGGTTGGAAAGGACGACGCCTGATGGAACTTCGGATCTCGGTTTTCTCGCGCGCTTCGGGTCGCAGCGTCACGTGGCACACGCTGGGGTTGGGTCGCTTCAACAAGGTCGTCCACGGCTCCACCGCCGGCAAGGCGCGGCAGCGGCTGATGGACGACCTGCGCAAGACGGTCGCCAAGCTCATGCCGCATCAGCTGACGGCGCTGGAGTCGGTGCGCGGTCGTCGACTGCGGACGGTCAAGCTGGAGCTCTCGCTGGGCAGCGGAAGCGATCGCTTTCGCTTCTTCGAGACCGTCCCGATCATCCTCGAGCCGCGGCCTCGGGGCCCCGGGATTCCGGGCACCCTCACCATCGCCTACCACCCGCATCACCCCGAGGCCTGGTTCGTCCACGAGACCGACCGCCGCCTCGAGGACGAGGCCAAGGCGTTCTTTCAGAAGGCGTGGTCGACCGTGCCGGAGTGGGAGGCATCGGAACTCGCGGCGCAGAAGAAGGACAAGCTGGCGCTCGTGGCGTTCTCCGCGTCCTGCAAGCCGCTGTCGAGTCTGCTGGAGAAGAAAAAGGCCAAGCCCTTCGCCATGCTCGGTGGGCAGGCCAGCGCCGCCGACGAGAGCCTGCTGTCGCGGCTGGGGACGAACTGCACGCTCAAGGTGGTCGACGGCACCACTACGCCCGTGATGCCGCGGGCTCCGTACCGGGACCAGCTCGCGCAGCTGCTGTGCGGGGGCCACAAGCGCAGCATCTTGCTGGTTGGCCCTTCGGGGGTGGGCAAGAGCGCGCTGGTGGAGCAGCTCATCGCGGACCTGCTCGATGCCGACGACTACCCCGCCCACCGAAACCTCGACAAGCTGCACAAGGTCTGGCGGATTCGTGGGCAGCGCGTCATCGCCGGGATGTCGTATCTGGGGCAGTGGGAAGACCGCTGCGTGAAGATCGTGGAGGCCTGTCGGCGCCACCGCGGGATCCTGTGGGTCGAGGACGTCGCCAACTGGGGCCGCATCGGCGAGACGCGGGCGAGCGAGCGCTCCTTGTCCACGTTCTTCCGCGGGCCGATGGCGCGCGGCGAGCTGCTGATGATCGGCGAGTGCACGGCCGAGGGCTACCAGCGCCTGCAGGACGAGTCGCCGGGGTTTGCGGCCGCGTTCACGACGGTGTTCGTCGAGCCGACCGGGCGAGACGAAACCGTCCGCATGCTCATCCATGAGGCGCGACGCTATGAGCGCGAGCGAGAGGTCGCCTTCGACCCGCTGGTGTTCCGTATGCTGCACGACCTTGGCGGAAGCCTCAGCGGTGCGACCGCGTATCCGGGCAAGGCGCTGGATCTGCTGCGGGCCCTGGCGACTCGCGACCTCGATGCGCCGGTCGACCTCACCGGCGCGGAGCGGGAGGTGGCCGCGCGCCGAAAGATCGCGGCGATCAAGGCCTACCGCGCAAAGACGGGCGTGGGGCTCAGGGACGCCAAGATCGCGGTCGAGTTCTACATGGAGAAGGGCTACTGGGGGCCCATCGCCGCCCGTCGCTCGACCGCCCAGGCGCAGCCGCGTTCGCTGCTCGACGAAGCCTCGGGCGTCACGGTGCAGCGCCCCGACGTGGGACCGGCCGAGGTCGTGACGTTCCTGGCTGCCCGCACGGGCATGCCCGCGGTGCTGCTGGACGCGAAGCGTTCGCTGGACGGGGAGCGCGTGGCCGAGCAGCTTCGCCGGCAGATCATGGGCCAGGAGCCGGCCGTGCTCGCGATGCGTGACCTCCTGCTGCGACTCAAGAGCAGCATGGCCGACCCGTCGCGTCCCTACGGGGTGTTCTTGTTCACCGGGCCCACGGGCACCGGCAAGACCGAGATGGCCAAGTGCCTCGCGGACTACCTCTACGGCACGTCGGCCCGGCTGCAGCGGTTCGACATGAGCGAGTACGGCGGACCCGATGCCCCCTCGCGGCTGATCGGCGACCGCTACTCGCCGGACGGCACGCTCACCGCCAAGGTCCGCGCGCAGCCGTTCTCGGTGGTGTTGCTCGACGAGATCGAAAAGGCCGACCCGTCGGTGTTGAACCTGATGCTGCAGCTGTTCGACGACGGCCGCCTCACCGATGCTGCAGGCCGCAGGGTGGACTTCACCCACACCGTCGTGATCATGACGTCGAACCTCGGGGCCAAGAAGACGCCCTCGGTGGGCTTCGACGAAGAGGGCGACGATGGCAGCGACGTCGACGCGGCCGTGCGGGCGTTCTTCCCGCCCGAGCTGTTCAACCGCATCGATCAGGTCGTCAAGTTCGGCCCGCTCGGGGACGACGCCGCTCGCCGCATCGCGCAGCGCGAGCTCGACAAGGTGGTGCAGCGCCGAGGGCTGGTCGAGCGCAACGTGTTCGTGCGCTACACGCCGGGCATCGTGTCCCGCGTGGTGCGGGACGGCTTTCGGGCTCGCGACGGCGCGCGCTCGCTCAAGCGCTACCTCGAGACGCACGTGGGCAGCTTGCTCGCCGACACGCTCGCGGGTGCCGACGCGTCGGCGATGCGGATGATCTGGCTGTACGAGGCCGAAGACCGGATGCAGCTCCACGTGGAGAACCTCGAGGAGGCGGAGGCGTTCGGGGGCGAGAGCCCGCTGGAGGCGGCACTGCAGTGGTCGGGGGACCGGCTCCGGGCCGAGGTCCCCAAGGCGCTGGCCCGGGCCGAAGCGCTGGCGGAGTCCCCTGCGCTGGCGGAGCTGAGCAGCCGGATTAGCGATGAGATCGCGCGCTTCGAAGCGGAGGGCCAGTCCGAGGCCTACGACCTGGACGCGCTTCGCCGCGAGGTCGAGTCGCTCTGCGACGACCTGCGCATGCAGCTCGACTACGACCCGCAGCTCGATGAGGCGCGCGGCCTCGAGGGGAACGCCGAGTTCGAGGGCGAGGAGGCCGAGCGCGAGCAGGCGACCGTCTACACGCGCGGCGAACAGATCCGCTTGGTGGGACGTTCGACGGCACCGCTGCTGCCGTTCTCATCCCGGCAGGACTTCCTGGAGTCGCTCGGCACCGTTCGGTTCCTCGAAGGCGCGGTGGCCCGTGGCGCGGATCCGCAGGCCCACGCCGTGCTCTTGGAGCTGACCCGGATCAGCGACCCGCCCGGTCGCTCACGGTTCGGAGAGGCCAGCCGCGGCCTGTTCGAGTGGCTGCGCGACGCGTACCACCACGGCCGCGGGTACTGCGACGCGGCGATGTGGATCGACGGTCAGGGCCGTCGATACAAGGGGGTCGACGGCCGAACCGGGGGCGCGCGGATCTTGATGCGGATTGTCGGTCCGGGCGTGCGGGAGTTCTTCCGGGGGGAGCACGGCTCGCACGTGCGGGACTCGGTCTCCGGAGGAACGGAGGTCGTACGGGTCCGCGTCTTGCCAGGCCTGGACGTCGACCTGCACGCGCATCTGGACGGGCTCGATGCCCAGCGCGCAGCATTCATCACTGCGCTCGAGTCCAGCGCCGAGCTACCCCAGCATCCGGACGCGATCCTGCCGATCGTGCGTCGCTACACCTTCGACCCCGCGACGCCAGGTGCGATGGCGTGGGTCGACGTCGAAGACTACCCGCTGATGTTCGCGCACCGCTCGATGGGCACGAACATCCTGGAGGCCATGCGCACCGTGTGGCTGCTGCGCATGGGGGCCACCGACGCGGTGGTCGCCGAGGAGGGCTCCTGATGGCACGTCCAACGTATCGCGTTCACTTCGTCACCCATCACGATGGCTCGCACACCGGACGGCTGCTGTCGCAGCGCGGGACCCTCTCGGCGCCGCTGTCGGGACACGGCCCCACCGAGGAGGTGGTGTTCAAGCAGCTGCAGCTGGCGATCTCCGAGGCCAAGGAGCCGCTCTCCGACTTCCTCTGGGAGGAGAAGCTCTCGGTGCGGCGGGTGAGCGTGATGGTGAACCCGCAGCTGGTGGTCAAGAAGCGCCACGTCATCGGCAAGCAGAAGGTCCCCCTCGACGTCACCTACGCGTGGACCAAGCTGGACGCCGGGGGCGTGCTCGTGATGCTGCCTCGCTTTGGCTGGTGGTTCATGCTCGAAGATGTCGAGATGGCCCCCATGGTGATCCGTCAAGCGATCGGGATGGAGATGCTCGGCGGGAAGACGCGTTCCCTGTTCGACTTTCGCGGCCTGACCGACGAGCGCATCGTCGATTGGTCGCCGCCGTACGCCGCGAACGGCAGGAGTCGTCGTCGCGCTGCCGAAGACGCGGTGCGTCCTGCGCTCGAGGCGGTCGCCGAGGACCTCTCCGCGCGAGAGCGCAAGAGTCGACGGCAGCCGATCATCGGGCAGCCGGTCGAAGAGCGGCACGTCAAGCTCTTGACCGGTGAGCGGCGTCGCTCGGTGCTGCTCGTCGGGCCCTCGGGGGCGGGCAAGACCACGTGGGTCCGTTCGCTCGCCCGGGTCCTCGCGCGTCGCAAAGACGGCGAAGGGCCGGCGCCGAAAGTCTGGTCCACCAGCGCTGATCGCATCGTCGCGGGGATGATGTACCTGGGGGAGTGGGAGCAGCGGTGTCTGGACCTCATCACGGAGCTCTCGGGCGAGCCAGACCTGCTGTACGTCGACCGCTTGCCGCCGATCTGCGCCACGCAGACCAGCACCTCGATCGCCGACATGCTCGGGCCGGCGATTCGAGCCGGTGACCTCACCGTCGTGGCCGAGTGCAGCGACGAGGAGTACCAGCGCCTCGCGGCTGCACACGCGGGCTTCGTCGGGCTGTTCCTCGTCGTTCGAGTGCCCTCCACGCCTGCCGCGGCGATGCCCCACCTGCTGCAGCAGTATCAAGCCAGACTCGACAGCCGTCGCAGCTTCACGGGCGAGGGGCTTCGCTCGATGGTGCAGATGCTGGACTTCTTTCAGCGCGACCGCGGCTTTCCGGGCAAGGGATTCCGCTTCTTGGACTGGCTCGCGCAGACGCAGCCGGTCGAGGGCGAGGCCGATGAACTCGACGCCGACGGGGTCGGCCGGGCGTTCACCACGTACACCGGTCTCCCGCTCGAGCTGATCTCCGAGCAGCACACCGCCGGGCGCGAGGCGATCGCCGCGCGGCTGCGGGAAGGGGTGATTGGGCAAGACTCGGCCTGCTCGGTGGCGGCGGGCGTGCTGACCCGCTTCAAGGCGGGCCTGTGTGATCCGGAGCGACCCATCGGCAGCCTGTTCTTCGTCGGGCCCACCGGGGTCGGCAAGACCGAGCTCGCCAAGCAGCTGGCTCGCGTCATGTTCTCCGACGCCGACCGCATGATCCGGCTCGACATGTCCGAGTTCATGCTGCCCGGCGCCGGTCAGCGCTTGCTCGCGGTCGGGCAGGGGACGCAGAGCCTGGTCGAGCGCGTCCGCCGGCAGCCGCTGTCGCTGATCCTGCTCGACGAGGTCGAAAAGGCCCACGCGGACGTGTTCGATCTCCTGCTCGCAATGCTCGGCGAGGGGCGGATGACCGACGCCGCGGGTCGCTTCGTCGACTTTCGCATGACCCTCGTCGTGATGACGTCGAACCTTGGGGTTCGTACCTCGGCCGCGCCGGGGTTCGGCGCCGGGGGCCAGACCGGCGACGACCTGCTCTCTGCCGTGCGTGGACACTTCCGGCCGGAGTTTTTCAACCGGATCGACTCGGTCGTCCCGTTCGCAAGCCTGACGCCCGCGGTGATCGCCAAGGTGGTCGAGCTGGAACTCGACAAGGCCGCCAAGCGCCAGGGGCTTCGGGACCGGGCGCTTCGCCTGCGCGTCGATGCCGACGCCAAGGCCATCCTCGCGCGCGACGGCTGGCACCCCACCCGGGGCGCGCGTCCGCTCAAGCGGGTGATTGAAGAGCGCGTGATGAGTCCGATTGCGGTCCGGCTTGCGGCCCAGCCTCAGCGCGATGGTGACGTGTGGGTCGTCGCGGAGGCCGGTCGCGCACCCAAGGGTGCTCGGATGGAGATCGTGGTCTGACGCGACGCTTGACGGCCGTTTCGCGGGACGGGCGCGGGTGAGGCGGATTGCCGCGCGCAGATGCGGCCGCGGGGCCGTATCATGTAGACGTGCGGTGGTGGAGCGTGGCGCTGGTGCTTGTGGGGGGATGCACCGACTTCGTGGCGGCGGAGCAGGCCGGGACCGCCACGGGCGGGAGCGCGGACGTCACGATGGACACCTCCAGCGGTGGCGGCGACTCGAGCAGCCCGACGAGCGGCACCAGCTCGGCCGATGGCGGCTCGGGACCCGCACCCACCTCCACC
Organism: Myxococcota bacterium; assembly: GCA_039024335.1. Lineage (GTDB taxonomy): Bacteria > Myxococcota_A > Polyangia > Nannocystales > Nannocystaceae > CAJXVA01. The sequence continues at coordinate 8,922 of JBCCQM010000097.1, read as the reverse complement.
GGCTCGATGACCTCGGGTCCCGACGAAGGCGACAGCTCTGCCGGCGTCGCGGACGAGGGCGGTGGCGACAGCTCCACAGGCGGCGGGATGACGGACCCCGGCACGACCTCGAGTGCCGAAGGGGGCGAGTCCAGCGAAAGCAGCGGCGAGCGCGAGGAGCCCGTCACGTGCGCGACGCTCGAGCTGCCCGAAGTGCCCGCCACGGTCTGTTCGGAGTCCGCGGTCGATAACGCGGAGGTCTCGTTCTTGAACGACTGCGAGTCGCAGACCGTGTCGGTGTACTGGGTGAACTACAACTGCGACGAGATTTACTACTTCGACGTCCCCGCAGGCGATACGCGCACGCTGTACACGTTCACGACGCACCCGTGGCGGATCCGCGATTCGGTCACCGGCACGCTGCTGGCCGAGATCGAAGTCGACGACGCGGGGCCCTCGTCCGCGTCCGTCCTCGACGAATGACGCCTCGCGTCGCGGGGGCTACACTCCGCGCGCGATGTCCTGGACCGAGGCAAACATCCCCGACCTGACCGGCAAGACGATCGTCGTCACCGGCGCGAACAGTGGGCTTGGGCTCGAGACGACGCGCCTGCTGTCGCGACGCGGCGCGCACATCGTCATGGCCTGCCGGACGCAGCGCAAGGCCGAGGCCGCCATGCAGGACGTCCGCAACTCGAACCCGGACGCCAAGCTCGAGTTCATGGCGCTGGACCTGGCCGACCTCGCCTCGGTACGAGCCTTCGCCGAAGCGTTCGGAAAGGCCCACGACCGGCTCGACGTGCTGCTCAACAACGCGGGCGTGATGGCGCTGCCGCGGACGGAGACCGCCGATGGCTTCGAGATGCAGATCGGCACCAATCACTTCGGTCACTTTGCGTTGACCAGCCTGCTCATGCCCACGCTGCTCGAGACCGACGGCGCGCGCGTGGTGCAGGTCAGCTCCTTGATGCACAAGGTCGGGTCGATGCGGTTCGATGACCTGCACGGTCAGCGCAGCTATGACAAGTGGCGCGCGTACTCGCAGAGCAAGCTGGCCAACCTGCTGTTCTTTTACGAACTGCATCGCCGCTTGTCCGCAGCGGGCGCGGGCGTCCTCTCGCTGGCGGCACACCCCGGCTACTCGTCCACCAACCTGCAGGGCGCGGGTCCGAAGATGACCGGCTCCAAGCTCGGTGAGCGATTCTGGGCCCTGAGCAACCGCGTCGCGGCGCAGCCCGCCTGGATGGGCGCCATGCCGAGCGTGTTCGCAGCGGTCGGTGCCCCCGTCGAGAGTGGCGCCTACTACGGACCCGAAGGGATCGGCCAGGTCCGCGGCTACCCCGTGCGCGTCACCTCCAACCGCGCCTCCCAAGACGAAGCCGCGGGCAAGCGCCTGTGGGAGATATCCGTCGAAGCGACTGGCGAGTCGTTCGCCTCCGTCGCTCGCTGACGGGCCAAATCAGAGCGCCGGGGTCCATGGACCCTGTGGGATGCTGGTCGGTGCGATGAAGCGGGCTGTCGTTTGGCTGGGAATCCTCGCGGGGGGATGCGGACCGGAAGTCCTTAGCGGTTCGCAGGCGGGTGGAGCGGCCCGATGCTTGGACGCGCCGAGGCTGCTTCACGTTGCGCCTGAGGACGAGTTCCCGTACGCGACGCCATGGCCTGGCGGCTACTACCTCGTCGGTTCCGCAGGGATCGAGCCGACCTACAACGTGCTCGACCCGTGCACCGGCGAACTCGAATCGATCGATCACACCATCGACACAATCTTTTCATCCGAGGAGGTTTTGATGGCGTGTGACGCTGGGTCGGGTGCCGTGTACCCGGTCGACCCGTTTGGCGTGCAGACGGGGGCGACCGTGACCGTGGCCCGAGGCTGCCACATCCGTTCCTCGGACCTTGACGGAGAGCCCGTCTGGCTGGGGCAGGGCGACGACGGCCAGCTGCACCTGTTCGATACCGACGGGACCTATGCCGTCGTGCACGGCGTTCGGGTCGGGAGTGCTCCTTGGGTCGACAGCACCTGGGGCACCAACAACCCCGACTTCGCCGTCATGGACAACGGCTCCCTGTGGATGATCGACGCTCGAGACGGTGCTCCCACGCTCGTCGCGACCGGAGTGTCCGAGCCCTTCGTTCGTGGGCATCGCGTTTTCTTTCGCTCGACGATGGGTGACCAGGTGCAGGTCTACGATGCCGAAACGAACCTCTCGCGTGAGCTGCCGTCTTCGCTTTTCGAGGTCGCGTGCACGCTAGGCCTCAGCGGCGACTGGTACGTGATTCCGCCCGAGGAGCAGGCGTACTGCACCGTAGACTCCGCGGTCGCGATCATTCACGTCGTCTCCGGCGAGCGCTACGACGTGCCCGCCGGTTTCCTGGTCAGAGACCCCGTATCCGCGGATGAGCTGCTGCTCGTCGGAGACACGGTCGAGGTGTGGACGCCGAGCACGAACGCGTGGCGTACGATCTGGAACGAGCGAGCCGATGGGGCTGTACTGTCGTCCACGGCGTGGGGAGGGCCCCGCGACGCCGTATCGTTCTTGACCCAGCGGTCCGGGGTGATTCGTCAGCTGCTCGTGCCACTCGATGGTCGTGAGCCCTTCGGGCTCTTTGGCGAACACCCCTCTGGATTGGCGTACTACGCCGACGAGAAGACCGTTCTCGGGCTGACTCCAGAGTCCGCATTGGTCGAATACGATCGCACGACCGATGCTCTGGACGTCATCGCGCCCAAGATCGTCAGCGCTTTGTACTACGCCGCGGAGCCCGACCGTGGTCACCCCGGCCAGCTCCTCTACGAGGTGGGCGACCTCTTCGAGCCCGACGTGCCACGCGAGTTCTGGGCGATGCCCGTGCCCTGATCCGAAGCCCGGCGGGCCCGGGGCGCTACCGGGCCTTGGGCGTACAGTCCCGGTACGCGGTCTTGAGCTTATCCTTGCTGAGGACGCAAGCACCGAGCTTTTGGAAGGCCTCATCACCCATCTCCGCCCGTATTTCCTGGAACTCGGTGACGCACGTCGCGCGGTCGTCGATGCGCTTGTCTAATTTGAACTTGTCGGCCGTAGTCGCGATGTTGGCGAGGTGATCGCAGAGCCCTTCTGGGCTTGCCGGCCGGTCGCAGGCGACGGTTGGAACGGTGAGGACGAAGAGCGCGATCATGCGGAGGCGGGCGTGCGGCACATTGCAGAGTATGCCGCACTCGCGCTCGTTGGTTGCAGGCGCCACCGCCGCGACGAGTTTTCGCAGTCTTGGCGAAGCCGGCTTGGTAGCCTTCGTACCGGATGCGGAGGTGGTGTTGGATGTTGGTCGTCGCGCTCGGGTGCGGCGGAGGTGCGCAGGAGGAGGGGCTGCCCGCTTTGACGGCGCAAGGAACCGCCGCGGGTGGGACCGATGGCTCGGGCGCTTCGACGTCGGCGAGCACCAAGGCCGACTCCAGCGATGAAACGGGCGGCGGTGAAACCTCGGCGGGCGGCGACACCTCAGGCGGTGATGGCCCCTCTTCGGAGACCGGCGAGGGGGAGAGCTCTTCATCGACGTCGGCGGGCGACGATGGTGGACCACCGCAGACGTGCGCCGTCGTGTCGGTGGAAGGCACCTGCGGCCACGTGGCAGCGTGCGAGTCGGACTCCACGGCCTTTGGAGGCGAGGCCTGCGACGGTCCGCCGACCGAGCAGTGCTGCGTGCCGGCTGGGCCCTCGTGCAGCGTCGACGGAGCGCCAGGGATCTGCATGGACGTCGCGGGCTGTGGCGCGCCGCTGGTAGCGACGCCAGGCCTTTGCCCCGGGGCCAGCAACATCCAGTGCTGTACCGACCCCCAAACGGCGTGTGACCCCGACGTGATGCCCACGCCCAACGAAGGCCTCGAGGAAGCGGAGGGGGACCCTGGCTGCCCCGCGGGCATGGCGTCCGTCGCGGGCTTTTGCATCGATCGCTACGAGGCGTCCTTGGTCGAGCTCGATGCGGGCGGCGATGTCCTCGGGAGCTGGTCGCCCTTTCACAACCCGGGCGACCGCCGCGTCCGCGCGGTCTCGCTGGAGGGCGCCATTCCGCAAGGCAACATCTCGGGCAACCAGGCCGCGGACGCCTGCGAGGAGGCGGGCAAGCGGCTGTGCACGAACGACGAGTGGCTGCGGGCCTGCCAGGGAAGCCGCGGCAATACGTACCCGTACGGCAACACGCGGCAGCCCGGCGTCTGCAACGACGCACGCGACGCTCACCCGGCCATCGAGTTCTACGGGACCTCGGCCGACTGGATCTGGTCCGCGCTCGACAACGCCTGCATCTCGCAGATCCCCGAAAGCGTCGACACCACGGGTGAGAACGCAGGCTGCGTGTCCGAAGACGGCGTCTTCGACATGATGGGCAACGTTCACGAGTGGATCGCCGACCCCGGCGGCGTCTTCAGGGGCGGCTTCTACGTGGACACCTCGATCAACGGCGAGGGCTGCGAGTACGACACCGAAGCCCACGGCCCGTCGCACTTCGACTACTCCACCGGCTTTCGCTGCTGCAGCTGAGCAGTCCGCGCGTTCTCGGGCCCTTCGCAGAGGCAGGGGAAAAAAACTCGGATCACTTCGGGCGCGCGGACGCCTGAGGATGGCGATGACCCTATCCGCCAACGAGCAGTACGACCTCAGAGGGCTGCAGCCCGAACACGTTGCGGCGCAGCCGCGCTCCGCGGAGATGTTCGACTTCTGGTTCGACAAATCACGCTACGTGCGGAGGCTGGGGGGCAAGGTCAATGCCCGGCTGCGGGTCGCCATGCTCGCCATCCCCGAGAACCGGCGCACGATCCTGCAGCGGTTCATCGACCGCAAACCGAGCCGAGTCGACTTCACCACCGCGCACGTCGCGGCAGCGCTCGACTCCGTCGAGGTGCTCGACCTGGCCATCCAGCGCAAGGACGACCTATCCACGGTGTGGCTGCGCCGCACCTGCCTTTGTGTCGCCGCAGAACTGGGGCACGTCGAAGTCGCGAAGGCCTTGCTCGATCGAGGTGCGCCGCGGGAGGTCCCCGGGGCTCTCGATCCACTTTCGCTCGGCACGGAGCACCCTGCGATCGTCGAGCTCCTGTCGTTCGATGGGCTTTCCCCGAAGCAGCTCGAAACCCTGCTTCGCGCCGCGGCTCGCAGGGGCGACCGCGCCGAGATCGAGGCGATTGCGTCGCGGCTCCAAGCGCCGCCGACCGCCGCGGTGAGCTGCAAGGATGAAGACACGGCAATCTTCGTCCTCGAAACGCTGCCGGCGCTGCGCTCGGGCCTCGTCTACAACGGCTCCGGTCTGGAAACCGAAGCGCTTGCCGACGCCATGATCGCGCGGGGCAAGATCACGGCCCGAGACATCGCCAATCGCGGACGCATGAATGAAGAGGGACTTCTCCGGCTCGTGGGGGCGTGCGAGAAGATCGGGAGCAGACTTGGTGATCGATTCTCGGCCAGCACGCTGATCGACGTCGTCGCGGGGCATTCGAAGGTTCGTGTCGTGCAGGAACTCGAACGCCGCGGCGCCAAGATCACGCAGAAGATGCGGCGGCGCCTGCTGGAGGACTCGAGCACCTCCTCCCAGATGCGGCTTCACCTCATCGACTACGCCGAGCTGTCGCACGCGGAATTCTTGCGTGCGCCCGCAGCAGAAGGGTTTGCGGGGCGATTCGCCAATGGCCGATTCTTTGGGCTTGCTCTCGGAGAGCCCAAGCCCAAGCGGAGGCTCCCCGACGTCAGAATCTGCTGCGAACGGGGGCGGATCATCGAGATTCACTACGGGAGGTACGACATCCCGGGCAGAGCATTCGAGGCCCTCTGCGACGCCATCGCTCAGGAACATGGCCCTCCGAAGCATCAAACCTGGGGGCTTCAGGTCTGGGCCGACGCACAGCGCCAGATTTCGGTGGCCCGCGAAACGAACGACGCGGGTGAGCGCGTTTCGCTGGTCGTCCGACGCGCTGAGTCCCCCAGAGCCCGTACACCACAGGCGCTCGCGGTGGAGTTCGAGAACACCTTCCACGAGCTCGAAAACGTCGAGTTCCGTCCTCAGGGAGAAGGCTTCGAGATCGCGGCAACCGTGTGCGGTCGAGACGCTTGCATCGCCTTCACCTGGCCGGTCAACCCCATGGCCGGAGAGGGGTTTTCATCGCAATTCGTCGATACCGTGCTGTCGGAACTCGGCGCGCTCTGGGAGGAGGACGGCGAATGATGCTCCGGGGGGCGGAGGCGGTCGCTCGCTTGCCTCGTTTCATACCGACGGTTGCGATCGCCTGCCTGGCCCTCGGTTGGGCCTGCGGCATCGACGAGCTTCTGATCGGTGCTCCGTGCGACGGGGATGCGGACTGCCCGAATCTCATTTGCGCTCGTACGGCAAGCGAGACCGCCGCGGACGGTCAGGGGCGATGCAGCGAAGACGGCACCTGCGTCCCTGGCGAGCAGGACGGATGCCGAGCTCGGTCCGACAACACGTGTGACCTCTCGCTGCAACCGGTTCAGGGCCCCAACGGAAACCGCTACTGCTGCGGCCGGGGTACGAACACGACGGTCGTCGGGTTCGCCGAAGACGGTACGGCGGAGTGCGCGGACTGTCCTTCCTGCTCCACGCTTTCGGGAACCGAGGAGCCGTGCCTGGCGGGCGAGGCTCGCTGTGAAGTGGAGGACGGGATGCGTTGCGGCTGCCGCACTCCAGGGGATCGATTGCTGAACGAGGACTGCGAAGGCGACGACGACTGCGGCGCTCTGGTATGCGTGCGCACGCTCGAACAACAAGAAGAGCCGGATGAGGCCGCGGTCCCGGATCGAGCGGCCGAAGACGGTCAGTGCCGGCCTTCCGACGACCCTGCATGCGCGCCGGGGCAATCCGGATGCTTGCTCCCCAGCGGCTCGAGTTGCGACGCAATGACCCAAGCCGTCGGCGTCGGCTCGCTCGAGTACTGCTGTCCGACGCCCGGCAACAGCGTCGAGTTTCAACCCGTCGCCTACGCGCGCTCGGCCGATCAACGCGAGGTCGCGTGCACGACATGCCGACGCCGCAGCTGCATGGACGACGCAGGCAATCTGCTCGACGAGTGCACGACCATCAGCGCCGATGGGTGTCATGTCCCGACGGGGGCGCTGTGCGGCTGCCCCCCCGGGACCGAGTGAGGGAGACGCACCGCGGCCGCGGTCTCAGTCTTACGGCGGCGTGGACGAGCCCGGCGGCAGGGGGCCGCGGCGGGGGAGGTCGCGCGGTGCAGCGGCGAGCCACCGGGGTAGACCGTCCTCGCGGGCAAGCTCGTCGACGGCGCGGGCGAGCGCGCGAACGATGGGAACCATCGCGTCGGCATCGATGTTGGAGAGGTCGTCCGTCACCGCGTGGTAGTGCTCGTCGAGCGGGCCCGCGGCGATCGTGTGGGCAACGACGCCCTGAAGCGCGAGCGGGTAGTTATCGGAGCGGTCGAACACGTCGCTCTCGGTGCGGCCGATCTCCGCGCCGGGTACGAAGGTAACCCCCTCGGGCGCGCCGCCGCGGTCGAGCCACTGCGGGAGATTCGAGTAGCGGTGTCCGCTCACCCAGGCGCGCTTGGCATCGGCGGGGTCGGGGTGGCCGAGCATCTCCAGGTTGAACATCGCGATGGTGCGCTCGATGGGAACCGCCGGGGCTCGGACGTAGGCGGAGGAGCCCTGCAGTCCGACCTCTTCGCCGCAGAACGCCGCAAACACGATGCCGCGGCGGCGGGACCCGGGGGCGCGCGCCAAGGCTTCGGCGATGGCGAGCACGCCGGCCACGCCCGACGCATTGTCGTTGGCGCCGTTGAAGATGCGGTCGTCGCCCGAGCTGGACTCGCCGACGTGGTCGTAGTGCGCGCTCACCATCACGTAGTCGTTGGTGCTGCCGGGTAGCAGGGCGAGCACGTTGGCCGCCATCCCGCCCACGCCGCCGCAGCGGACGCGCGTCTCGTAGCCGCTGGCGCCCAGCGGGGAGGCGCCAACCTCTTCGAAGGTCTGGGCGATGTACGCGGCGGCGGCATCGAGCTCGGGGCTGGGCGTGGGGCGGCCCCGCATGTCGTCGTCCGCGAGAACTTCGATGTGACCGCGGAGTCGCGCCGCCGTGATCGACGAGAGCGCGTCATCGAGCGAGGCCGCGGCCTCGGGCGCACGCGCCGGCGGCGGTGCGGTCGCGGCCTCGGGCTGAGCCTCGGGCGTGGTCGACCGACACCCGAAGCTCAACAGCCCCGCGAGCAGCGGGGCCCATCGTGCGCCCCGTGGCTTCACTGCGCGGGGGCGTCCGCCTTGCTCTTCACGGAGCCGGCGTCGGAGAGCACGTGGAACTCGATGCGCCGGTTCGCGGCGCGTCCCTTCTTGGTCTTGTTGTCGGCAACCGGCTCCTTCGGACCGGCTCCACGCGTCTCGATGCGCTCGGCGGCGACACCTTTGCCCACGAGATAGGCTTTCACCGAATCCGCGCGCTCCTGCGACAGCGTCATGTTCTTGGCTTCTTTGCCGACGTTGTCGGTGTTGCCGCTGACCTCGATGCGCACGCCTTCGAACTCCGTGAGGACGGCGGCAGCTTCGTCGAGCACCTTGAACGACGAGGGGCGGATGGTGGCCTTGCCGGTGGCGAAGGTGATCCCCTCGATTGCGCCTTCGAACTTCTCGAGCGCCTCGGGAACTTCGTCGGGACAGCCGTCGTTGTCTTCGAAGCCGTTCTTGGTCTCGGGCTGGTCGACGCACTTGTCGTCGGGGTCCATGAGCCCGTCGCCGTCGGTGTCGCGAATGGGGCAGCCGTCGGGCGTACCGCCGCCGGGCTCGTTGGGGCAGGCATCGTCGGGGTCGAGGATGCCGTCGCCGTCGGAGTCGGGGATGGGGCAGCCGTCGGCCGTGCCGGGTGCGGGCTCGTTGGGGCAGGCGTCGTCGGGGTCGAGGATGCCGTCGCCGTCGGAGTCGGGGATGGGGCAGCCGTCGGCCGTGTCGGGCGCGG
>JBCCQM010000096.1:0-29770 GCA_039024335.1 Myxococcota bacterium | reverse complement strand
CGATGAAGCGCCGCCGCGTGAGCGCTCGGTGGTGACGATCGATTTCAAGCCGGCGCCCGAACCCGAGCCGGAACCCGAACCGGAGCCGGAACCCGAACCGGAGCCGGAACCCGAACCGGAGCCGGAACCCGAACCGGAGCCGGAGCCCGAGCCCGAGCCGCCGCCGAAGCGGCGCCCGCAGCCCAAGCCGCAGCCGGCGTTCGACCCGGTACCCGAGCCGTCGGCGCCAGATCCCAACGCCGCGCCTGCGCCGGAGCCCATGCCCGACCCTCGGCCCGAGCCGGAGCCGACGCCCGACGCCAAGCCAGACCCCGAGCCGCCACCTCCGGTTCCGGCCAAGCCCGCGCCGACAACGAGCAAAGGCAAAGCGGACATGCGGGGATACGCCCGCGGCGTGTATGCGGCCCTCAAGAAGAACCAGCGCTATCCGGCGGCCGCTCGGCGTCTTCGTCTGGAAGGCAAGGCCGTCGTGAAGCTCCGCATCGATCGCCGCGGCAGCCTCGTTGGCGCGCCCACGATCGCCAAGTCCTCGGGGCATGACGTCCTCGACCAAGAAGCACTCGCAATCGTCCGACGTACGGCACCGTTCACCGCTCCACCGGAGCAGTTCGAGAAGGACGTGGCGACGCTCAAGATTCCCATCGACTTTTCCATGGAGAAGAAATGACCATCACACGCACGACCTTGCTCACCGCACTCCTGGTCGCAGCCGCATGCAAGGCTCAGCCTGCAGCCTCGGGACCGGCGACGCCGTCGGACGCCGCGCCTGAACCTTCGACGCCGGTCGCCGATGCCGCGCCCAAGGCCGACGCCGGCCCCGTAGACGATGCCTGGGGCGGGCGAATCTTCGACCGCTGGTACGGCGAGCTTCGGGTGCAGTTCAAGCCGGGCCAGTCCGGAGGACCGCGGGGTGATGGAAGCCTTCTCGGCCCCGACGGCGCGCCCCGAACGGCGCAGGGGCACAGCTATCGCCTCAAGAACTTCTTTGGGTGGGACCTTCGCGGCGCCGAGGGCATCTACGGGCCTGACTACCAGAACAAGCCCTACGTCTCGAAGCGCAACCTGCTGGCCACGACCCAGAGCGTCGACGAGCTGATGGCGTGGCTGACCGCGGGTGACGATGAAATCCCCGCGTACGGCGAGGTCTTCGACGAAAAGGTGCTCCGCGCAACGGCCACCTTCATCCATCGCATGCAGGCGGGCGAGCTGCCGGGGCCGCAGACGGTCTGGACCTTGTCGAAGGACGCGCCGAAGAACTACGTGCTCAACCCCGGTGCCGACGTGGAGGCGGGTCGTACGGCCTATCAAGACAGCTGCAGTCACTGCCACGGTGAAGACGGCACCGACATCGACATTCACGGAAGCAGTGCCGGCGCCTACATGCGCAGCAAGGCATACGAAGGGTGGATCAAGGTGCTCAACGGTCACCCGGGGACCGGCATGCATCGTGAGATCGAGTTCGATTCGGCGGAGGAGGCCGGCGCGGTCACGCTCAACATCATCGCGGCGCTCTGCGACCGAACGGCCTTCCCACCCATGGAAGGCAAGGACGACGTCCCCGACGGGGACCTTCGCTGCGGCAGCTACCTCAAGTAGCGGGCCCAGGCCGTCTACACTGACGGCATGCACCGGCGCACGCGCATCAGCCTCGGCCTGGCCTGGGTGATCGCGTGCGTCGTCGCGTTCGCTGCCCTCGCGCTCGTCGACGCGCCGCGGTGGCTCGCGCTGGCAGCCAAGGAAGGAGCGCTCGAGCGGTCGAGCCATGCGCTGTTGGGCGTTGCAACCCTGGCGTGGCTCGCCCGGGCTCGACAGGCTCCGCGCCGGGTGCCGCTGGTGCTTGCGGGCTTTTGCCTGGTCGTGCTTGCCGAAGAGCTGGACTGGGGCGCGCACCTGGGCTGGTCCACGATCGCTGCGGGACTGCGCGCTGGGGTGGGGGACACCAACCTGCACAATCTGCTTGGCGGCGCGTCGTATCTGATCTTCGCGGTGCCGCCGATGTTGTTCTACGGGTCGGCGCTCCGTGGTGCCGGCGCGCATCGACCCGCACGGGCCGACGCGGTGGCATTCGCCCTGATCGCCGCGACGGCGGCCGCCTCGTTGGGCGCACCGCCGTCGTGGGAGTCCAGCCTCGACGAGCTGTCGGAGCTGATGCTGTACGGACTGATCGCGTGTAGCGGCTTGGTGCCGCCGGAGAGTCAGGACGCCTGAAGCTCGAAGGCGACCAGGCAGCGAGCGCCGCGGGCGCCTTCACCGGTCCGGTACACGGGCTTGATCGTGGTCTTGCGGTTGTTGAGCGCCCCCGCGAGCAGCGCGACCTCGGAGGCGGCGAGCTTTTGGGCGGGGCACGTGGAGCCACCCCAGAAGTACACGTCGCGGCGACCGCTGGTGGAGCGCACGCCCAGGCTGCCGTGGAACGACGCGTACTTGTCGCTGCCCTGGGTGTTGATCGTCAGGCTGACGGCGCGGCCGCCCGTGCCTTCCTCGTCGGCGAGGGCGGACTGAACGGGAAGCAGGGAGGTGGCGGCCAGGGCCACTGCACATGCGAGGTGGGAGAGGGAGCGAGTCATGACGAGCGTCCTTCGCGGAAGTCGGGCCTGAAACGACGGACGGTGGGGCGCCGCGGGCGATTCAGACCCGTTCGCGTTCAAGCGTGCCGGAAACGCGCCCGCGGGTCTCGCGCGCCTGTCCCTGATGGCCAACCGGACCACGCTCCGTTTTTTTCGTCGCCTCGGTGGCCGTTGCTAGCCTTTTCCCGGACATGGTTTGCTCGTCGATCCGCTGGGGCATGTTTGCACTCGGTCTAGGCCTGTTGGCCGGGGGCTGCACGCACGCGCAGACGCCCGCGGAGACGGTGGCGCCCGGCGCTGAAAATTCGTCGGCGGCGCTGCGACGCGAAAACGCGACGCTCAAGCGCCGCGTGCAGATGCTCGAAGACCGCATGCTCCGGGTGGAGCGGGTCGCGCTCGAAGGCGCGCCTTCGGAGCCGGTCGCGGCCGCAAGGCCCCGGGCCGAAGAGAGTCTGCCGGTGTACGAAGTCGAGCCGCAGACGGCCGGGGCGGGCCCATCCGACGTGCCGCCTTCGGATCCGAACGCCGGCTATACGATCGGCGAGCTCCAGCCTGCGGAGTACCAGGACGAGCGCCTGTGGAACGACCCCACCGGTCTCGCCCGCGCCCCCGAGCCTGAGCCCGAATCCGAAGACTCCACCGGTGGCGGGTCGTACCGTCTCGTGGGCAACGAGCTGGTCCAGATGACGGACCCGGGCAAGCCCAAGCCCGCCGACAAGCCCATTCGCGGCAAGAAGGGGCGCTCGATGAAGGCCGAGTACGACGCCGCCATGGCCCTGCTCAAGCGCGGTGAGCACGACGCAGCCGCAGCGGCGTTCGCCGACTTCATCGCGGCGCATCCGCGCTCCGACCTCGCCGACAACGCGATGTACTGGAAGGGCGAGGCGGCGTACGACCAAGCCCACTACGCCGACGCGCTCGCCTCGTTCACCGCGGTGGTCGAGCGATACGCCGGCGGGAACAAAGCCTCCGACGCGCTGCTGAAGATCGGCCTCTGCTACGCGAAGCTGGGCGACCGCGACAACGCCCGCGATGTCCTCAACCGCCTCATCGAGGCCTACCCCGGGGCGGCCTCCAGCGACGTCGCCCGCGTCAAGCTTGCCGAGCTGTCGTCCTGAACGGAGCTGACCCATGACCACCTCCCGCATCATCTTCGTGTTCGCGCTGACGCCGAGCCTGTTGCTCGTCGGCCCGGCGCCTGCGGCCGCGCTCCAGCCCGCCGCACCGGTCACTCAGCAAGACGGGGCGCCCTCGGGCGCAGCAGTCGGAAGCCCTGCGGTCCGAGCGGCCACCGGCGCACCGCCGGCCGGTGCCCAGTTCGACCCCAGCACGTCGGCCAACCCGGGCTCGCGCCGTGGGTCTCGACCGACCACCGCCGATACGGCGTACGGCTCGTCGGCGACGACGGTGGCTCCCGACGGCAGCCTGATCAACGGCCTGCAGATCTACGACCCCAACCTGGCGCCGAACGACCCGGGCTACACCGACAAGACGCCCGACTATCACATCGTGCAGCGCGGTGACACGCTGTGGGACATCTCGGGTTACTACCTCGTCGACCCGTACCTGTGGCCGAAGCTGTGGTCGTGGAATGAGCACGTCACCAACGCGCACTGGATTTTCCCCGGCGACCGGATCCGCCTGTACGACCCGCTGCAGGGTCGTCGAAAGGCACCGGGGCCTTCGCTCGACTACAAGAAGACCTCGCTGCCGCCCGGCCGCGGCGTGGGGACGTACCTGCTCAACCAGGTCGCGTTCGTCGACGCGGCGGACTTCGAGACGTCGATGTCGGTGACCGGTGGTGGCGATGCCAAGGTCATGATGGCCACCCTCGACACCGTCTACATGAGCTACGACTCGAGCAACCCGCCGATCCCCGGGGAGCGGCTGGTCGTGTACTCGCCCACGCGCGAGGTCAAGGATCCCGAGACCCGCAAGGTGGTCGGCCACCTCGTCGAGATCATGGGTGAGGTCGAGGTCGAGTCGGTGGCCCGCAAGGCCGCCGAGGGCACGATCATGAAGGCGATCAACCCGGTCGAGCGTGGGTACCGCGTGGGGCCGCTGCGCCGCGTGTTCCGGCGCATCGAGGCCACCGAGGCCGATCGGTCCGCGTCGGGGCTGGTCATGGCCACGCTCACGGGCACGGGCCCAATGAACGTCAAGATTCGCAAAACGCGACGCAGCCGACCCTCGGAGACGCTTGCCGGAGACGAGCAGTTCGTCGTCGTCGACATGGGGGCGAACGACGGCGTGAAGGTGGGTAACGTGCTCGAGGTCGTTCGCAAGGGCGACGAGTACACCTCCAAGCGGGTCTTCAACGTTCCGTACGAGGAAGGCTGGCCGCGCCGCGTCATCGGAGCGCTACTCGTCGTCGAGGTGCAAGAAGGCTTGAGCCTCGCGGTGTCGGTCTTCTCGCGCAAGGAGATCGAGCAGGGCGACCACGTCGAGCTGCGTGGGCCAGGCCTCGATGACGACGGCAATGGCAGCGGCTCGGACCGCAACGGTCCCTCGGGCGATGCCTCCCTCGAGCGAGACGACGGCAGCGTTAAGGCTGACGCCGGCTTCAAGCTCGGGAACTAACCCTGCTCGCCCGCCGAAGCTTGGGCTTGCCGCGCGGGCTCAGCAGCAGGTTGCGAAGGGCGGCTGCGGCCGGTGGAAGCCGGTCCACGCCGAGGTGAACGAGTGAAAGCGGGCGCTTGATCGGCGTGCCCGGGTAGGGGACCCGGATCAGCGAGCCCTCGGCGAGGTCGCGGACGACCGCGTGTCGGCTGACGAGCGCGAGGCCGATGCACGCGCGAACGTTGCCTTTGACCGCCGCGATCGAGCCGAGCTCCATCACCACGTCGGCGTCGGGGAACACCGCGTCGAGCAGGGCGCGCGAGGTACTCCGGTTCGGGAACGTCACGAAGCGAGCGCGAGCGACGTCGTCGGGTAGCTCGAACCCCGGCGCGCGCACGACGATCAGCTGATCGGTGAACCATGGCTCCCCGCCGTCATCGACGGTGGTGACGGCGATGTCGATGTCGCCGGCGTGCAGGCTTTCGATGGCCTCGTCGGTGGACGTCTCGCGCAGCAGAAACCGGATTCCGGGGTGTGCGTTGCGGTAACGAGCGAGCACCGACGGCAGAAGGTATGTGCATGCGGTGGCGCCGGCGGCGAGCCGCACCTCGCCATCACGCAGCCCTTCGATTTCGGCCACCGCACGCCGGCCGGCTTCGACCGCCGCGAGCGCAGCCCGTGCCTTGGGTAGCAGCGCCTGACCAGCCGCGGTGAGCGACGCGCCGCGTCGACCCCGGTCGAGCAGCCGTGCGCCCAGGTTCGCTTCGAGGCGTGTCATCGCAGCGGAGAGCGCGGGCTGGGTCAGGTGGAGTCGCTGCGACGCCCGTCGGTAGGTCCCGGCCTCGACGATCGCGACGAAATACCGAAGCTCGTCAAACATAAATATATTTTATCGTATTGGAAAAATGATTCGATTGGCGAGCTGGCGCCGGAGCGCGCATAACGATGGACATGGAGCCGCTGTCCCTGGGTTTGTCGCTGGTGGGTGCCGGGCTCGGCGTCGCCGCCGGCGGCCTGACCTCGGCGGCAGGGTTCGGCGGGGGCTTGGTCATCACGCTGGGGCTGTCCCTCGTGCTGGGCCCGGCGAACGCACTTGCCGTGGCCGCGCCGGCCCTGATGCTGGGGCACACGCAACGCGCCATCACGATGCGCAAGGACTTCGACCGCCCCGCGGCGTGGGCCCTGTGCGCAGGGGCCATCCCCGGTTCGATCGCGGGGGCGATGACCCTGGTGGCGCTGCCGACAAGCGCCGTCTGGTGGATCCTGTGCATTGCGACGCTGCTCGGCGTTGCAGAGTTCTCCGGCAAGATTCCGCGGCGCCTCGGGCGACGGATGCTCGCACCCGGTGGCGCGGCGATCGGCTGGCTCGCCGCGGCCGCGGGCGTGGGGGGAATCCTCCTGCCGCCGGTCATGCTGGGCGCGGGCCTGTCCGGCACGGCCTTCGTCGCTACGGCTGCCATCGCGTCCGTCTCGGTGTCCGCGGTCCGCATCGCGATGTACGGTGGGGCCGGCCTGATGTCGTCGCAGACCCTGGCCCTTTCGGCCATCGTCGGCGTGGGCGTCTTGGTGGGCAACGCCATCGGGCTGCGTATCTTGGCCTTCATGACCGCGAAGCGGCAGCGCATCGTGGCCGGCGTGGTGCTGGCAGGCTGCGTCCTGGCCTCGGCGTACGGCGCGGCCACAGCTGGATAGGGCCGCAACGATTCATCGCGCGCGGTCGATGAGGTCTGCGTGCTCCGCTTCGATCCCGTCGCGCCCGCCGCCTACGGTCTCACGTGGCCCGGACCGCTGTTTCTCGCGGGCCAGGTCCCTCGGATGCCGCGGCTGGCGATCATCGGCAGCCGAGCCGCGCACCGGCGCTTCACGGACTGCGTACCCGGGCTCGTTCGGGCGGCCGCCGAGACAGGGTACGCGCTGGTCAGCGGTGGCGCCGTGGGCATCGACGCGGCCGCGCACCGGGCCGCGCTCGACCTCGGCGTCGCCCAGGTGGCGGTTTTGCCGGGCCCGCCCGACGCTTTGTATCCGCCGGACCACGAGCCGCTGTTCGAGGCGATCGTCGACGGTGGCGGCGCGGTGCTCTGCCCGCATCCACCCGGGACGGTGACGTCCAGGGGCATGTTCGCGAGCCGCAACGCCCTCGTGGTCCAGCTGTCGGCCGCGGTCGTGGGGGTCCAGGCCGGGGCACGGTCCGGCACGCGGGGCACGCTTCGACTCGCTCTGCGCGCGGCTTGCCGAACCGCCGGCATCGTTGGCAGTCCCGGCGTTGCCTGGGCGCTGGGCGCAGGCGCGACCTCGCTGGGTCCACCGCGCCCCGAGCTGGTCCAGGCGTGCGCGCTGGCGTGGCTGCGGGAAGAGCCGACGCATCGAGCGTGGCCCGCCGCGCTGTCGTGGATCGAGCAGGCGTTGTCGCAGCGGCCGGCGGTCACCGTCGATGACTTCGACGACCCGCTCGCGGCCGCGGTCGCGCTTGTCGAGGCCGAGGCTGGGGGCTGGGTTGCCGAGGTCGCGCCCGGACGCTACGTGCGGGCGGGCTGAGGCGGACCCTCAGGGCTCAAAGAACGGGCGGGCCCCGTGGTGGACGCTGCAGCGCCCGAAGCCCCCGCAGGTCCACCGTTCGTGGTCCTTCACGCGGATCCGAGCGCGAACCGTGCGGCCCTCGCGAAACTCGATCGCAAAGTTCGGGGGGACTGACCCGTGCAGGACGTAGCGGGCCGAGGCACAAGCGGTGCGAGGGAGTCCGCTCGAGGTCAGGCCATCGGCGGTCGAGCCCCCGGCGTGACGCTGCATCATCGGGCGTCCGTCCAGCGATGCCTGCAGCTGCGCTGACGCCTCGAAGCACAGATGTGGCGACACGTCCGCGCCGCGTCGGCGAACCGTCACGGTCGTGGTGTCGCTGTGGATGTACACCTGCGCGTCCAAGGGCTGACCGCCGCGCCAGCCGAGGGCCGGCGCGCACGCGGTACAGAGCAGCAGGGCAATGCAGCACCCTCGCACGGAGGGCTTCGACGGCCGCTGCACGCGGGGATTCAGGGCGCAGGGATGGTTCGCCTCAGCCCTCGAGCTGCGCGAGGAACTGGTCGACGTCCGGGTCATCGGGGCCTTCGTGCTTGGCCTTGCGAGCCCACAGCACCGCGCGCTGACGGTCCCCGCGGTGCAGGCAGATCTGCGCTTGGCGCAAGAACGCCTGCACCCGGCTGATCGGGCACGGCCCGTCGAGCAAGGTGATCGTCCGCAGCACGCGGGTCGCGACGTCCCATGACTCGAGCACTTCGGCCAGGTCGGCAAGCTCGGCCGCGATCTCGCCGTTGTTCTTGTCCGCGGCGAACGCCTGCTGAAGCAGCTCGAGCTGGCCCGGCGCGTCTCCGCGACCGCCGGCGACGCGAGCCTGGCGGTGATACAGCACCGCGACTTCGGCCCCGCGCTTGCCCTTGAGGGTATCGAGCGCGGCAAGGATGACCGCTTCGGCCTGGTCGACGTCTCCGACGGCGAGGTAGGCGTCCGCGAGCAGCACCGAGGCGCCCGGATCACCAGGGGCGATCGAGAGGATCTGCGTGATCGCGTCCATCCCCGCCTCGTGCTCGCCGTGGGCGAGCGACAGATCTGCCACCCGACGCAGCAGCGGGATGCGCTCGGCAGGGTCTTCGACCTCGGCGGCCTCCAGCGCGAGAATCTTGGTGAGCTCCTTTTCGGCGCCCATCTCCTCGTACAGGTCGCGCAAGCGGTCGCGAATGGCCCGGTTGTCGGGCTGCTTGCGGCGCGCGTGCTCCAATCCAGGGCGCGCCTCGGCGGCTTTGCCAACCTTGGCGCAGGCGTCGGCAAGTCGCAGCGCGGCGTCGGCCTGCGCGTCGCCGGTCTCCACGGCGACCAGGCGCGCGTTGAGCTTGGCGGCCATCGCCCAGCTCTCCCGCTGGGTCGCGAGGTCTCGAAGCAGGCGCAGCGCCTCAGCGTCCTTGCGCTCTCGCTCGACCCACGCGGTCAGCAGCTCCTGGGCGCGCGCTTGGTCGCCCGTCTGCATCGCCAGCTCGCTCAGCCGTAGGGTGGTCGAGCGCTCGAGCGCGGCATCACTCGCCCCGGCAGCCTGCGAGAGAAGGCGTTCGAGAGCGTCGATCAGGCGGGGCGCAAGATCGGCAGGATCCGCGGCGTACGCCGCTTCGAGATCCTGCACGGCGCCGTGGATGTCGCCGGTCTGCAGCCGAAGATCGGCGCGGGTGCCCTGGAGCTGGTGTCGGGTGCCCGCATCGATGGCGCCACCGTCGAGCAGCTCACTGAGCGCTGTGATGGCCTGCTCGAGCTGGCCGGAGCCTGCGAGCGTGCTCGCCAGGTCGATCGCAAGCGAGGGGTCGTCGGGGTTGGCCGCCTTCGCCCGCGCGAGCAGGTCGGCCGAGCCCTCGGCGTCCATCAGCAGCTCGCGGTGAATGGTCGCAGCCTGCCGATACAGCGTGGCCGCATCGGCGGGGTCTTCAGCCTCTTCGGCGCTCTTGACCACCAGCGCCGACAGCCCGCGGTAGTCCCCGCTGGCCTCGTACGCTTGCTCGAGGCTGCTCCGAAGCTCGTCATGGCCCGGCGCGCGGCCGTAGCCGTCGACGAGCGCCTGCAGCCGCGCGTCCTCGTCGCCCTGCGCTTCCGCGATGGATGCGAGGGTCATCGCGGTTTGAGCCGCCTCGTCGCCTTGCTGCTGCGCGAGCAGGCGGCGCAGCAGGTCCGTGCGGCGGTCGGTCTCGCCCGCGTCCTCGCCGATCATGTCGAGCACCTCACGAAGCAGGTCCGTGTCTTCGGGGGCCCAGTCGAGCGCGCTGGAGAGCGTCTCGCGAGCGTCGGTATCGGCGCCCGCGGACTGCTGCCGCGCCGCAAGCGAGCGCGCCGCCGCGACGACGGCTTCGGCGTCGCCCGCTCCCTGCGCGTTCATCAGTCGCTCGCGCAGCAGCTCGATGACGTCCTCGTCTCGGCCACCGCGCTCGAGCGCGTCCATGAGCAGGGCGTTGGCCTCGGCGTGGTCGGGCTCCTCCATGAGAAGGTTGCGCAAGACCTCGGTGGCGTCGTCGATCCGGGTGCCATCCGAGAGCAGCGTCTTGGCGAGTTCGAGCCGAAGGGCGTTGCGCTCCTGCGGATCGGTCACGGTGTCGACCGTGTCTTCGACGAGCCGCGCGAGCTTGTCCAGGTCACCGAGTTCTCGGTACAGGTCGGCCAGCGGCTTCCACAGCGCCGCCGACGTGGTGTCCCGCTGGTGCAGGGCCTCGTACACGACGAGCGCGAAGCTCAGGTCGCCCGCCTCGCGGCCCTCGGCGGCGATCGTTTCGGCCAGCTCGACCAGCGGCGGCAGGTCTGCGCCCGACTCGATGGCTTCGCAGAGCCACTTCACGGCCCCGGCCGTGTCCCCGCTCGCGCGACGACGGTGGGCCAAGGACACCAGGGCCCACGAGACGCGGCCGACACCTTCGAGCGTGCCCGAGGCCAGCTCGATCGCCCGCATCATCAGGGCTTCGGCGCGCTCGGGCTCTCCGAGCGTCTCCGCCAGGTCGACCGCTTCGCGGACGTCTTCGGGGGAGGTGTCCGGATGCTGCGCGACGCGCTCGAGGGCCGTGAGCAGCGTGGCTTGATCGCCGGTGGCGCGGGCGACCCGCTCGTACAGGGCCAGCAGCGCTGGCGGCGTGTCGGCGGTGGTGGTCGCGCGGGCGAGGATGCGACACGCCCGCTCGGAGCGGGGCGTCATCTCGAGGGCTTCTTCGAGGACCCGGATGCCGTCGTCGACGTCGTCCGAGGCGAGGTGAACCTCGGCCATGCGGTACAGGGCGTCCGCGCGGGTCTCCGTCGTGTCCGCGCCGAGCTCGGCGAGTTTCTCAAGATAGGCCATCTGCGTGGCCGTGTCACCGCGGGCGCCTGCGATGCGAGCCGCAGCTCGCCACACGTCGACCTCGCGGACGCCGAGCCCCTCGGCGGTCTCGAGCAGCTGACTCGCTGCATCGGTGTCGTTGCGGTCGACCTGGCTCGCTTCGGCCAGCCGCAGGAGCAGCTCGCAGCGCACGTACACGTCGGTGGTGCGCCGGGCCTTGTCGAGCATGGTCTCGACGGCGCCGACGTAGGCCTCGACGTCGCCGGTTGCGACCGCCAGCCCGCGCGCTTTCTCGTGGTTGTCGCCGTCGAGTGGGTCGGCCCGGAGCGCCTGCAGCCGGGAGGCGAGGGCGGCCGCCGGGTCGTCGAGGTGTGCGGCCTGCAGGTCCGCGAGCTCGCCGAGGACCTTCGCGCGCGCGCGCGCGGTGTCGGCTTGCGCGAGTCGTGCCTCGAGCACGCGCTGCAGCAGGGCATGCTCGTCGCGGTCACGAAGCCGCTGGGCCAGGTGCTCGCCTTCGCCTTCGCGTTCGGCGAGCGCCTCCATGGCTGACTCGATCAGCTCGTGCGCTTGGTCGCCGTCGCCGCGGGCCTGCGCCAAGCAGCTGAGCTCGAAGAGCACCTCGGTGGCGCCGATGCGGCCGTCGCCGTCGCTGCGCGGCGCATCGTCGGCCGCGACGGGACGGCGGCGGGCCTGGATGAGCAGGGTCCGGTACGCCCGCTCTGCACGCTCGAGCTGACCTGCGTCGCGTGCGGCTTCGGCAAGCGTCTGGAGGATCGCCGGGTTGTTGGCGTCCATGCCCGAGGCGAGCTCGAGCTGGTCGGTGGCGGTCTCCATGTCGCCCTGGGCCTGGGCGACGCGGGCGAGCTCGAGGTGCGCGGCGGCGCGCTGGGCCGAGCGACGCCGGCCGAACGCGCCGATGAGCGTTTCGAGCATGGTGCGTGCGTCGTCGAGGCGCCCAGCGACGCGCTGGCCCGCGGCGAGCCGTGCCCGCAGGTCGCGGTCGTCGGGGAACTTCGCGTGGGCGCGCTCGAGCACCGGGACGGCGTCGCCGGGGGTGCCGAGCCGGTCGCTGTAAATTTCGGACGCCTCACGGGCGTAGGCGAGCAGCGTGTCGGGGTCGGAGACGTGTTCGGAGGCGACGGTGAGCGTGCGTGCGAGGGGCTCCCAGCGCTCGAGGTCGCGGTTGAGCTTGATGAGCAGCTTGCGGACCTCGACGCTGGACGGCGCGTCGTCGAACGCCGACTGCAGCGTCTTCGCAGCGTCGCCCGACGCGTCCGCAAGGATCTGCGCCCGCGCGAGCCGGAGCAGGATTGGGACGCGGTTGCTCGGGTCGGTCTCCTCGAGGCGGCGACGCAGCACGGTCGCGGCCACGGCGGGCTCGTCGCGATGCAGGTGGAGCCGGGCGAGGTGGTCGTAGGCTTCCGAGGACGGCGCGAGTTCGACGACGCGGGTCAGCGCGTCGATGGCTCGGTCGACGTCACCGAACTCGTCCTGGACCAGGTGCGCGAGGTCGGTCCACAGCTCGGCTGCGCGCGCGCCCTGGTCGAGGCCTTCGAGCGTCTCGGCCTGGCCGGCGAGCGTGGTGGCGAGGTCCTCGTAGCGCCCACGGTCGCCGAGGACGCGGGTGACTGCCGCGATGGTCTCGGGGTGACCGGGCAGCTCGGCGAGGTTGGCCTGTAGGCTCTGCACGCGGCCGCTTTTCTCTTCGACCGCGCCCACCAGCGTCGACAGCTGCAGGCGCAGCGCGAGCTTGCGGGCAGGGTCCTCGGTGAGCTCGAGCTCGCGGTTGCGCAGCTCGAGGACGGCCAGCGTGCGGCCCTCGGCTTCGCACAGGGCTGCCAGGTCGGTGACGAGTGCGAGGTCGTCGGGCTGCTCGTCGAGGACCTGGCGGAACAGTTCGATCGCACGGCGCTGCTCTCCGTGCTCGGAGCACAGCGCAGCGGCGCGCAGGCGCAGCTGGTTCACGGCCTCCCGAGGCAAGGGCATCTGTGCGGCGGCGACGAGGGCCTTGATCGCGTCCGCGTGGCGCTCGCCCGCGACGTCCAGCGCGACGAGCTGCTCGAGCGCCCACGTCACGACCGTCTTCGGATCACGGCTGCCGCCGATGGCTTCGGCCGCAGCGAGCAGGCGCGCGGACTTTCGGTAAAGGCGAGCGAGCAGGGTGCGACGGAACGCGTCGCCAGCGGGGGCAGCCTCGGCGACTTCGGCCGCTTCGGTCAGCGGGTCGAGGTCACGGTCGGAAAGTCCGTCGATCTCGACGAGCGTGTGGCACAGCGGCGGCTCGTCGCCTTGCGCGGCCTCGGGGACGCGGCGCTGCAGCTCGGCGAGAAACTCGAGCGTGGGGCGGTGACCGGCGGCGAAGCCCAAGGCGTTGCGCGCCGAGGTCTCGGCGGCGGCGAGGTCGTCACGCTGATCGAGGTGCCAGCGCGCGACCTGGGCGTACAGGTCTCGCGCGACCGCGGTGGGCAGGCCGCTGACGTCGGCCAGGGCCTCGTCGAGGGCGGCGAGCAGGGGCTCCCAGCCGTCGGTCACGTCGGCGGCCTGGGCGAGTCCGTTGAGCACGTCTTCATCGAGCAGCTCGCGAGCCCGGCAGATGCCCATGGCTGCGGCGGCGGCGGCGGTCCACGTCCCGGCACGCGCGCTCGCTTCGATGATCGCGCGCTGGATCGGCAGGTCGTCGGGCTGCTGCTCCGCAGCGCGTCCGAGGGCTTCGACGGCCCCGGGCGCGTCCTCGAGGTGGTTCTGGCGAAGCTGCGCTTCCCGGCGGAACAGCGCGGCCGCGCGTGCTGGGGAGGAGGCCAGGCCTCCGGCTTCTTCCAGGCCGGAGACGGCGCGCGCCCAGTCTTCGCTGACCTCGGCGAGGCGCAGCAGCTCGGCCTCGAGCGCGACCGAGTCGGGGTCGGCGACCAGCGCCCGCGCGATGGCGTCGAGGGCGGCCCGCGGCTCGCCGGCTTGCTGCTCGTGCAGGCGTGCGGCCTCCCGAAGCACCTCGACCGCGGCGAACGGATCGGGCGCCGCCGCTACGCGAGCGTCGACGAGTTCGAGCAGCGCTTGCCACTCCCCGGTGTCGCGGTAGGCCCGCGCGAGGGCGTTGGCCGTCGCGGCGCACACGGTTGGGTCGGTGGCGTCATCGTCGAGCAGGGCGGCCAGGCCCTTGCGGGCGGTGGACTCCCGGGCTTCGACCGCCAGCGACTGCGCGAGGAACTGCGCCGCGTCGCCGGGGTTGCCCAGCTGCTCGCGGTGGACCTCGCCGAGGCGAGAGAGCAGCTTGGCCGCGCCGAGACGCCGCGTGGCGGCGGCGTCATCGAGGATGTCGGCGAGCTCCCCGAAGCGCATCGCGGTGGCCATGAGCGAGTCGAGCGCGCCGACGGTCTCGGCTTCGTCGCCGAACTCTTCGCGAACCTGCAGCCAGGTGTCGATCGCGTCCCCGATGGCTTCGAGCTCGGTCTCCTGCACCCGCGCGAGGCGGATCAGGTCGGCGCGTCGCTGCTGGTGCACCGGCGTGGAGGTGGCGCGCTTGGACAGCGCCTCGCACAGTGGAGCCCAGCGCTGGTGTTTTTCGAGCAGGGCGATCGTGGCGTCGAGCGCCTCGGTATCGGAGGGATCGGCTTCGCGGCGCGCGCCGAAGGCCGCCAGCGCGCGGTCGGGGTCCCCGAGCTCGTCGGCAAGCTGACCGACCTCGCCCAGGACGGCGCGTCGCACCACCGGCGCGGACTCCAGCGTCGCGAGCCGCTCGAGCACGTCGAGTCGCTCCGCGGTCCGTCCGGCGGTGGCGAGCAGCTCATTGAGCTGGTGCGCGGCGGAGAGGCTGATCGTGGGGTCACCGTCGTCCAGTTCGACGACGCGAGAGAACAGGGCGATGGCGCGCTCGGTGTCCTCGCACCGGGTTTTGGCAACCGCCGCCGCTTCCATCAGCAGGGCGGCGGATTGGGCGGTGTCTCCCTGTTCCGCGGCGGCCACGAGCGCCTCGACGTGGGCGGTGTGGAGGTCCGAGCGCAGGGCGAGTTCGCGGAGCTGACGACGCGCGTCGGCGTCGCTGGGCTCCTCGCGCAGCAGGTCGCCGTAGTGCGCAAGGGCGTCGGCATCGCGGCCGAGGATCGCCAGTCGCGAGGCTGTCTCCCGGCGCAGCGCCACGCGCTGGGTCTCGTCGGCGAACTGCAGGGCGACGAGCAGCGCGTCGACGATCGCCTCGGGCCGGTTGGAGACGCGGTAGTTGGTTCGCAGCAGGCCCAGCGCCTCGAGCCGGGTCGCCTCCGAGAAGGCGTCCTTGCGCAGCAGTTTTTCGAGCTCCGCGCAGGCCTCGGGGTGGCCGGGGGACTCCTCGACGAGGGCGCGCAGCTCGGGCAGGGCGTCGGCCGCGGCCTCGAGGTGGTCGAGGAAGGTGCGGGCAACCTTGAGCCGAACGATGCGAGCTTGCGGCGGCGCAAGCTCGGGCAGGCGGTTTTGCCAGAGCTCGATGAGATCTTCCCAGCGGTTCTGCCGCTCGAGCAGACGCTCGATGTTCTTGGCGAGCTTCTCGTTGCCGGCGTCGAGCTCGAGCTGCAGCTGCATGTAGTCGACGGCGCGACCGGGCTTCTTCGCGAAGTCCTTGGCGGTGTGCGCTGCGTCGTCGAGCAGCCGCTTGCGGGCGGCCGGATCGCGGGTGTGCTGCAGGGCGTGGTCGTACTGGTCGAGGAGGTCGTCCCACCGCTCGGCGGTCGTCAGCACCATCGTCAGGCGCTCGAAGGCCCACTGGGCCGACGGGTCCTTCTCGATGACGGTCCGCAGGACCGCGAGCATCTCGTCGGGGCTGTCGCCGAACCACTCCTCATGGAAGCGGGCGGCTCGCTCGGCGAGGGTGCTCCATACGTCGCGCGGGACGTCGGCGTCGAGCACCGCACGGTAGGCGGCGCCGACTTCATCGGGTCGGTCGAGCGTGTCGGCGAGCTCTTCGAGGTGGTCCCATGACTCGACGCTTGCCGGGTTCGTCTCGACGGCTGCGAGCGCCGCCGTGAACGACTGCCCCAGCGGCGCGTCGGTTGATGTTGACGATGCGTCCTGCTCCCCACGACCTCGAGACACTGCGTCCGTCCTTTTCTCCCGGTGCAAACGGGGCCGAACTATAGCAGTGCGCGGAGCCGCGCGGACGGTCAGGAACCGACGATGCGCTCGATGAAGGCCGCGATCGTGGCGGCGACCTCGTCGAGGACCTCGGCCTCGGACCGGCCCATGCGCTTCGGCGTCACCAACGAGTGGTCTCCGCCGTCGATGATGTACAGCGTCGCGGCACCGGCGAGGCCGTCCAAAACGGGATGGAGCAGGTCGAGGGTCGCGAGGCGGTCGCGCGTCCCCTGAACGAACAGCATGGGTTGCGTGACGTCGTGCAGGTGGTCGGCGCGGTCTGTGCCCGGTTTTCCCGCCGGGTGCAGCGGGAATCCCAGGAACACCAGGCCGGCGACGCCGGGCAGCCCCACGGCGGCGGACGCTCGCGAGGTCATCCGTCCGCCCATCGACTTGCCGCCGGCGAACAGCGGCAGTCCCTTGGCGCGCTTGCGGCCTTCCTCGATGGCGGCGAGCAGGGTGGCACGAAGGATGCGCTCGGCGTCGGGGCGGCGGCTACCCGCCTGCATGTACGAGAACTGGAAGCGCAGCGTCGCCACGCGGTGCTTGGCGAGGGCGTCGGCGAGCCCGGTCATGAAGCGATGCTCCATCCCCGCGCCGGCTCCGTGTGCGAAGACGTAGGCCGCCTTCGCACCGCGCGGCCGCTGCCACAGCGCCTGGACGTCAGGGCGGCTGGGATCACCGGGGAACGAAATCTGTGCAGGCGTGGTGGGCACGGGGGACGCAGTGTCCTGCACCGTGGCGCCGGGAACCAGCGTCAGCGCGACTGCATGCGGGCCGCGAGGGCCACCAACGCGGTGTTCAGGTCGGGCGTTCCGCTGAGCACCGAGGCGAACGGGTCTTCGCCGAGGCGCTCCATCCGGGCGACGGCCGTCTTGATGTTGTAGGCCGCGGGGTCGAGCCCTTCGTGCAGCTCGGACCAGCGCAGCGGCATCGACACCGTGGCGCCCGGCCGCGGACGCAAGCACAGCGGCGACACGAGCAGACGACCGTGTCCGTTCTGAAGGTAGTCGATGTAGACGCGGCCACCGCGGGACCGGGTCGCGCGCTCGATGGTGGCGATGTCGGGCAGGGCGGCAACGGTGACCTGGGCAAGCAGCTGAGCGAGTAGCCTGCACTGCTCGTACGTGCACGTTCCTCCCAGCGGCACCAGCACGTGCAGCCCGGTGGAGCCGCTCGTCTTGAGCACGTGGGGCAGTCCGAGGTCGTCGCACAGCTCGTGCAAGAAGGCCGCGATGCGGATGACGTCGGAGAACGGCGCTTCTTTGGGGTCGAGGTCGAGGATCGCCCAGTCGGGGTGCTGCAGGCTGGCCAGGCGCGACACCCAGACGTGCAGCGGGATCGTGGCGAGGTTGGCCACGTACAGCAGCGCGTCGAGGTCGTCGACGACGAAGTAGTGAATCTCGCGCTCGGCGTGCTCGCTCCACATCATCCGCGTGCGGACCCAGTCGGGCACGTGCGCGGGGGCGTTCTTTTGAAAAAACGACTTGCCGTCGATGCCGTCGGGGTAGCGCGTCAGCACCAGCGGGCGGTCGCGCAGGTAGGGCAGCAGCCAGGGGGAGATGTCCCGATAGAACTCGAAGAGGTCGCGCTTGGTGTAGCCCTCCGCCGGCCAGAAGAGCTTTTGCGGGTTGGTCAGCGTGACCCGGGCGTTCGTGGTGGGCGCGTGCACGGCGAGAGCGGGAGCGGCCTGTGGCTCGGCCTCCCCGAGCGCACCGGGGAATGTACAGGCCTGCGGTGCCTTGTCGTCGCGCATCCGGACGAAGACGGGCTGCCGCAGGTTGCCGCTGGCCGAGAGCTGCTTGTAGCGGACCTCGGCGACGAACACCGGCGCGACCCAAACCGCGCGCGCAGGGCTGGGCAGGTCATCACCGACCACAGCCGGGGCATCGCATTCGCGGGTGGACAGCAGGGCGTGAATCGAGCGCAGGTCGGCTTCGGAGAACCCCGTGCCGACCCGGCCGACGCTGCGCAGCGTTTCTCCATCGTAGGCGCCCAGGATGAGCGCGCCGATGCCCGTCCGCCCGCCCTTGGGCTTGGTGTAGCCGGCGACGACGAAGTCGTCGGTGTGCTCGATGCGAATCTTCAGCCAGGTGTCGTGGCGACCTTCGCGATAGGGTGCGTCGGCCCGCTTGGCCACGATGCCCTCGACGTCGAGCCGGCGAACCTGATCCATCAGCAGGCGCCCGCGCTCGGGAATGTGGTCGGTGTAGCGAACCACGCCCGAGGCCGGCAGCAGGCGTCGAAGCAAGGCCTTGCGCTCGATCAGCGGCAGGCCGCGTACGTCGTAGTCGTCGAACCCGAGCAGGTCGAACGCGTACAGGGTGACGGGGTGCTCGCGCGTGGCGCCGTCGATGTCGTGGGCGCGCTGCAGCATGGCGCGCTTCTGCAGCCGGTTGAAGTTGGGTCGCGCGTCGTCGTCCAGCACGACCACCTCCCCATCGATCACGAAGCGCCCGAAGGGCAGGGCCTCGAGCGTGCGGCGAATCTCGGGATACGCCGCGCTCGCATCCTTTCCGCTGCGGTAGCGGAGCACCACGCCGTCGTCGGTCTTGCCCGCCAGCAGGCGGTAGCCGTCGTACTTGAGCTCGTACACCCAGCGCGGGTCGTCGAACGCGTCGTCGTGCGGCTCGGCGAGCATCGGTGGCACCGCACGGACGTCGACCGTGCGTCGCGGAACGTTGCCGATGATGTCGTCGCGAATGGCCCGCGCCCGGTCTTCACCCGTACGCAGCTCTTCGACGGTGAGCCCCGACAGCACCGAGCTCTCGTCGAAGTTCGCGGCTTCATGTCGCGCGGCGCCATCCGGCTTCTTGATCAGCAGCCACTCGTTCGGCGCGCGCCCTTTGCCCTTGGTCTTGACCAGGGTCCACACCCCGCGCAGCTTGTGTCCGCGCAGCTCGAAGAGCAGCTTGCCCTTCTCCATGCCTTCGGAGACCGGCTCGAGCGGAATCCAGACGCCGCGGTCCCACACGATCATGGAGCCAGCGCCGTAGTTGCCCTCGGGGATGATGCCCTCGAAGTGGATGTAGTCCAGCGGATGGTCCTCGGTGAGGACCGCGAGCCGCTTGACCGTGGGGTCGAGCGAGGGACCGCGTGGCACGGCCCACGAGCGCAGGACGCCACCAAACTGCAGCCGCAGGTCGTAGTGCATGCGACGCGCGGCGTGCTTCTGAATGACGAAGTGACGAGGCTCGCCCACCGCGCCGGTGGCCGCCGCGGTCTCGACCGGCCCGAACGGCTCGTTCGTCCGGTCCGCGCTGCGCTTGGCACGGTACGTTTGAAGCTCCCCGGCTTCGGGCGCGGACGCGTCGCTGTCGGAGTTTTCGGCCACGGGCTGCCCTTCGATACTATGGCGACCATGCCCGCTCGTGCCATCGCGTCGGGAACGGTGGCGTTCGGCCTCGTTTCCATCCCGGTCAAGCTGTTTCCGTCGGTGTCCCCGTCGGACGCCATCCGGTTCAACACGCTGCACGCCGCGTGTGGCACCCGGATCAAGCAGCAGTTCTTCTGCTCCAAGGAAGAGGTCGTCGTGCCCCGCAGCGACACCGTCAAGGGCTACGAGTTCGCCAAGGGCAAGTACGTGACGTTCACGCCCGAGGAGCTCAAGGCGGTCGAAGAGCAGTCGACCGGCGGCATCGACATCACCGAGTTCGTGCCGATCGAGCGGGTCGACCCGCTGTACTACGCCAAGTCGTACTACCTCGCACCCGACGAGGGCGCCGGCCGGGCGTACCACCTGCTCGCGGCCGCCCTGCGCAAGACCGGGCTCGTCGCCCTGGCCAAATATGCAGCCCGCGGCAAGCAGTACCTGGTGCTGCTGCGGCCGATCGACAAGGGGCTGATCCTGCAGCAGCTTCACTACCCGGCCGAGGTTCGACCGCTGGACGCCGTGGGGATCCCCGACGCCGACGTCGACGAGGGCGAGCTCGAGCTTGCGATGCGCCTGATCGAGCAGAGCGCCCACAAGACGTTCAACCCCGAGAAGTACACCGACGAGGTGCGCGCGCGGGTTCAGTCGCTCATCGATCGGAAGGTCGACGGTGAGGACATCACCCAGGAGCCGGCGCAAAACCCCACGTCGCAGGTCATCGACCTGATGGCGGCCCTCAAGGAGAGCCTGGGCATGGGCGACGAGACGCAGCGCAAGGGCCCGATCGACGAGGCCGAGGCGGCGCACGAGCCCGAAGCCAAGGCCGAAGGCGGCTGAGACGATGAGCGACGGCGGTCACTTCAGTACGGCCGAGGTCGCGCGGCTCGCCGGCGTGTCGGTGGCGACGGTGCAGCGCTTCGTGGCCCGTGGTGCGGTGCAGCCCGCTCGGGTGCATCGTGCCCATCGGTTCGGCTGGCAGGACGTGGCCGCGCTGCGAAGCTGGACGAAGCTGCGCGATGGGTCTCCGGCCCGGGTCGCAGCCGCGCTCGACCACGTTCGACGGCGCGACGGCGCGCACGTGCGTCCGGCTCACGGCCGCCTTGCGGTGCAGGACCGCGCCGGGGTGTACGAGCCGTGGTCCGGACAGCAGGTGCTGTGCTTCGAAGAGGAGGCCGCCCCAGCGCTGGCGCTTCGCACGCCCGCGCCGCGCGCAAAGCAGGCCGCTCGCGATGCCACCGCGCGCGGCGAGATGGCCGAGGCGCTCGAGCACTGGCAGACCCACCTGGCCGAGTACGAAGACGACGGAGAAGGCTGGCTGGCGTGCGGCCGGCTTCATCATCTTCGTAACGCGCTGGCCGAAGCGCAGGCGTGTTACCGCGCCGCGGTGCGCCATGCGACCGGAACGACGTGTGCCGCCGCGTGGTTCAGTCTCGGCGTCGTTTTGGAGGACGCCGGCGACGACGCGGATGCGCGTGCTGCCTATGAATCGGCGCTCGAACGCGACGCCACGCTCGCGGATGCGCACTTCAACGCGGCACGCGTTTGCGAGCGGCTCGGCGACCGATGGTGCGCACTGAGGCACCTGCACGCATACCGCCGCATGCGTCGCTGAACTCTTGGGCCTCGTGCGGTCCAGGTCCGGACGCCTCGACGTGGTGTCGACGTCGGATCTCTGATCTATGCTCGATGCGGCTGCGCTCGAGGATGGGGGTGCGGCGCTTGGCCATGCGAACCCTGCTCGTTGAAGATGATCCCGTACAGCGGGCTCAGCTCGAAACCTGGCTCGTCGAGTTGGGGCTCGAGGTGACCGCGTTCGAGGACGCCTCGCGGGCGCTGATGGAACACCTGCGGCGGCCCTGCGAGCTGATGGTCATCGACTGGGTGATGCCCGAGATGGACGGGCTGCAGCTGTGCCGGCGCGTCCGCAGCCTTCAGGGGGGAGACCGTCCGTACGTCCTGGTCGTCACCGGGCGCGACCGCCCCGATGACCTCGCAGCCGTGCTCGACGCCGGCGCCGACGACTACGTCGCGAAGCCGGCCCGCTTTGCCCTGCTGCAGACGCGGGTCCGCATCGCGGAGCGTCGGCTTGCGAGCGAGGCCCGGCACCGGGCGGCCCGCGAAGCGCTCGCCCGCTCCGAAGCCGACTTCGGTCGCGTCGTCGAACGCTCCCCGCTTGGGGTGGTGGCCGAGCGTCACGGCCGGATCGTCTACGCCAACGCGGCCGCAGGACGAACGTTTGGCGTGGCCGCCCGAGAGCTGGTGGGGACCGTGTTCGCCGACCTCGCGCAGCCCGAGTATCGGCACGTGCTCGAGCGCCGATCTGCCCGGTTCGCGCGCTCCAACGTTCCCCCGCCGCCCATGGAGATGGACCTTCGCAAGGTTGATGGGGGCGTTTGCGTGGTGCGGTGCATTCCGGCGACCACCGCGGTGTTCGAGGGCGAGCGAGCGATGTTCACGATGCTCGAGGACATCACCGAGCAGCGGCAGCTGCAGGCGAGTCTTCAGCAGGCGGACCGCCTCGCCTCCGTCGGGTCGATGGCCGCCGGGGTCGCGCACGAGATCAACAACCCGCTCGCGTACGTGGTGACCAACCTCGAGCTGCTGCAGGAGGCCGTCGGCACGGCGTCGGGGCTCGACGCTGCGCTACGCCGCCGCCTCGAGTCGACCTTGGCCGACGCGGTCGAGGGCAGCCAACGCGTGCGGCACATCGTCGGCGATCTCCGTCGCTTTGCGCGGACCGAGGACGAGGACGAGGACGACGTCGACGAGGCGGTGGACCTGCACGCCGCCTTGGACTCGGCGATCGACATCGCCGACAACGAGATCAAGCATCGCGCCCGCCTGCGGCGTGAACATGGCGACATCCCTGCGGTGCGTGGTCCCGAAGGACGGCTGACGCAGGTCCTCGTGAACCTGCTCGTCAACGCCGCGCATGCCGTGTACGAGTCCTCGGGCGCCCGCAAGGAAATCGTCGTGCGCACCGGGGTCGCGAACTCAGGCGACGTGGAGCTGACGATCGAGGACTCGGGCATCGGCATTCCAGCCGAGATCCTCGACCGCATCTTCGACCCGTTCTTCACCACCAAGCCGCAGGGGGTGGGGACGGGCCTGGGTCTTTCGATCTGCCACGGCATCGTCACCCGGATCGGCGGCAGCATCAGCGTGCAGTCGGTGGTGGGCAAGGGCACGACGTTCACGATCACGTTGAAGCCGGCTGTGGCCGCGCGCCCGACCACCGCGCCTCGTCGCACGCCGGCCGCGGTCGCGGGTCGCTCGCTGCGGATCCTGCTCGTGGACGACGAGCCCCTGGTGTGTGAGGGCATCAAGCGTGCATTGGGCGCCCATGACGTCGTCATTGCCAGCGGTGGCGCAGACGCGATCGAGCGCTGTACTCAAGACGACTACGACCTCGTGCTGTGCGACGTCATGATGCCGGAGGTCTCGGGCATGGAGGTGTTTCGCCGGGTCCGTCGCGCGCGGCCCGAGACCGCCGAGCGCTTCGTGTTCATGACCGGCGGCGCGTTCACGCCCACCGCTCGCTCGTTCTTGGACTCGGTCGAGAACGAGCAGATCGTCAAGCCGTTCTCGCTGCGCGACCTCCGTCAGCTGGTGGCCCGCCGCGGCCAGCCGCACCCCCCCGCGTCAGCCACCGCCTGATTCGTTGCCGCCCTGCCCGAAGGGCGGAGTTGCGTGTGGCCACCAAGTGCGCAAGATGGGGCCTTGGCCACGCACGCCTCCACGCCCGAGGGGCCGCCCGGGCTCCGCGGATACCTCTCCGTGTTTCGCTACAGTCGCCGGGCGCTGGAGCTGGTGTGGACCACGTCGCGTCCGCTGACGATGGTCATCGTCGCGCTGACCCTCTTGGGCGGGGTGCTGCCCGCTGGGGTGGCCTACGTCGGCAAGCTGATCGTCGACGCCGTCGTCGAAGGCATCGCGCTCCGCGAGCAGACCGGTACGCTCGACCTCCAGCCGACGATTCAGTTCGTCGCGGCCGAGCTGGGTCTGGTCGCCGCGCTCGCGGCCGTCGCCCGCGGCCTCTCGGTGTGCGAGTCGCTGCTGCGGGCCATGCTCGGACACCGGGTCAACGTGCTCATCCTCGAGAAGGCACTGACCCTCGACCTCACCCACTTCGAGGACTCG
This sequence comes from Myxococcota bacterium, assembly GCA_039024335.1. Taxonomy (GTDB): domain Bacteria; phylum Myxococcota_A; class Polyangia; order Nannocystales; family Nannocystaceae; genus CAJXVA01. The sequence continues at coordinate 6,201 of JBCCQM010000096.1, read as the reverse complement.
GAGTTCTACGACAAGCTCACCCGCGCGCGTCGGCAAGCGTCGTCGCGGCCGCTGTCGCTGGTGCGTCGCACCTTCGGGCTCGTCCAACAAGCCATCTCGCTCATCAGCTTTGGGGGGCTGCTGCTTTCGTTTTCACCCTGGGCGGTGCTCGTGCTGGTGGGCGCGGGGCTGCCGGCGTTCGTTGCCGAGGCGAAGTTCTCCGGCGATGCGTTCCGGCTGTTCCGCTGGCGCTCGCCCCAGACGCGCCAGCAGACCTACCTGGAAACCGTCATCGCTCGCGAGGACTACGTCAAAGAGGTCAAGCTGTACGGGCTCGGACCCCTGCTTTTGCAGCGCTACCGCGAAATCTTCGCGACGCTGTTCGGCGAGGACCGGTCGCTCACGCTTCGACGAGGCGCGTGGGGCTTCGCGCTCGGCTTGCTCAGCACGCTCGCCTTCTACGGCGCCTACGGCTGGATCGCATATGCGGCCGTGGCGGGGGACATCTCGCTGGGGGAGATGACGATGTACCTGCTGCTGTTCAAGCAGGGGCAGTCGGCCGTCGCGGCCGCCTTGTCGTCGATTGGGGGCATGTACGAGGACAACCTGTACCTGTCGAACCTCTACGAGTACCTCGAGCAAGACGTCACCGCGCGAGGCGACGGTGAGGCGCGCGGACCCAAGCCCGGGGACGGCGTCCGACTCGAGGGGGTCACGTTCCGCTATCCGGGGGCGCAGACGCCTGCGCTGCGAGACGTCACCCTGCACGTGCGTCCGGGCGAGACGCTCGCGCTCGTCGGCGAGAACGGTTCGGGCAAGACCACGCTCATCAAGCTGCTCTCGCGTCTGTACGAGCCGCAGGACGGGCGCGTGCTCGTTGACGGGCTCGACGTACGGGACTGGGACGAGGCTGCGCTGCGGCGCCGGGTCGGCGTCATCTTTCAGGACTTCGCCCGCTACCAGATGTTGGTGGGCGAGAACCTCGGTGCCGGCGACGTCGAGCACTTCGACAACGAGGACCGGTGGAAGCGGGCGGCCAACCTCGGCATGGCCGACACGTTCATCGACGACCTGGCCGAGGGCTATCAGACGCAGCTGGGCCGCTGGTTCAAGGACGGCCGCGAACTCTCCGGCGGCCAGTGGCAGAAGGTCGCGCTGTCCCGGGCGTTCATGCGCGAGGACGCCGACATCTTGGTGCTCGACGAGCCCACCGCGGCGATGGATGCCGAAGCCGAGGCCACCGTGTTCGAACACGTCCGCGGGGCGTCCGCCGACAAGATGACCATCCTGATCTCGCACCGCTTCTCGACCGTGCGAATGGCCGACCGTATCGTCGTGCTCGACCACGGCGAGGTCATCGAGCAGGGCTCGCACGAGGCCTTGATGGCGCAGGATGGGCGCTACGCCCGGCTGTTCTCGCTACAGGCCGCGGGCTACCGCTGAGCGGGCCAGCTCCACGACCGTCTCCGCGCGGCCGTAGGGCAGCAGACTGTGGCGGTGGTGGGCGTACACGGGGACCGGCTGCACCACGTCCGAGGTGATGGGCACCAGCGCGCCGGCCTCGACGCTCGCCTTGGCGACCGTGTCGGGCAGCACGACCAGCGATGCGGTTTGAATCGCCATCGAGATCGCCATGTGGGGCTGGTGCACGACGGCACCCACCGCGCGAGGCACCGCCGAGGGCCAGCCATCGGACGTGCTGCCGTCCGCCCGCAGCCCCCAGAGGACGAACGCGTGCTCGTGCAGTCCTTTTTCAGCAGCGCCCGGAAGCGTCGCGGGGTGCTCGGGTCGCGCGTATACGGACCCGGGAATCTCCCCGACGAACACCCGCGAGAGGTTCGGGTCCGACAGCGGCGCGGTCGTGAAGCCCACGTCGAGCTGCCCCTGGAGCAGCGCGCCGCACAGCGCGTCATCCTTGGCCTCGCGGACGTGCGGGATGAGCTGTGGGTGGTCCGCGCGCAGCAGCTGGAGCGTGCGCGCGAGGACCGTGTCGGTGATGAGGTTCGCCGAGGCGAGCTGCACCGGACCGTGCAGCGTCGTGCTCTCCATCAGCGACATGCCGTCGTGGACGCGCCGCATCGCGTCTCGCACCGCGACGAGCAGCCGCTCACCCGCCTCGTTGAGCACGATGCGTCGCCCCTGCCGCTCGAACAGTGGCATGCCCAGATCGCTCTCGAGCAGCCGGATCGTTCGCGACAGCGCGCTCGCGCTGACCTGCAGCTGTGCGCTCGCCGTGGGCAGATGCTGGGTTTCGGCCACGGCGCGGAAGGCCGGCAGCCATCCCCACAAGCTCGCGACGCGGCGGAGGCGTTCCATGCGTGCTCAGCCCTCGGGCGGGCAGGTGACGTTGCCCAACGCGTACCCGGTCATGTCCGAGTACGTATAGGGGCTGGTCAGGCCGTTGTAGAAGTCGACCGCGGCGCCGGTCTCGGGGTCGACCTTCCACGCGATCGCGTTGACCACCCAGATGTAGCCGTCGATGTCGACGCTGACGCCCTTGGCTTCGCCGCCCATGTTGGTGGCGAAGGTCGGGCCGCGCTCCAGCGTTTCGATGTCGACCGACGCCGCTCCGTTGGCGGTGGCGACCCACATCAAGTTGTTGGGTCCTTCGGCGAGGCCGCCCAGACTCACGAAGCCTTCGACGGTGTCCCAGGCCTCGGTCTCGGGGTCGAAGCGAGCCACGCCAGCGCCGAGCGTGCTGGAGATCCAGACCTTGCCGAAGTGGTCGACCGTGATGCCGTACGAGGCGACGCCGGCAGGCAGCGGCCACGAGCTGACCTCGAACGTGTCGATGGACACCCGCCCCAGGCGCGGTCCGAACGTCACGCTGCCCATGTGGACGAAGTACAGGTCACCCGCGGCATTGACCGCGCCGCCGTAGGCCCCGAGGTTGCCCCCGTCGAAGTCCTCCGCGGGCACGACGACCTCGTCTTCCACGACGCCGTCGTCGCCGTTGACGAGCGAGACGACCACGCCACCCGCACCGCCCAGCCCCGGTGCCAGGCCCGGGTTCGAAGTCACGGTCCAGACCTTCTGGTCGACCGAGTCGCACGTGCCCGGCGTGACCGCGCCGGCGATCCACGCCACCGGACGCTGGTTCGTCGTGGTGAACTCGGTGTGCCACGCGACGCACTCTTCGACGCCCCACGGGAGCACGTCGGCCGGGCCGGATGAGGTCTGGATGCCCGGCATGCCGTTGGTGTCTTCGCAGTCGCCTTCCTCGGCGTAGATCTTGGTGAGGCCGCCGTGGCGGTTGGCCACCGCGACGTCGCCGGCCAGGTTGACCGACGTCCGAGAGGGGTTGCCGTTGCCGTCGGGGCGGGTGATGTAGCGGCCCTCTTCTTCGAGCGTGCGGACGTTGATCTTCGAGACGGTGCCGTCGTCGGCGTTGGCGATCCAGATGTACGCGAGTTCGCAGCCGCAGGGCCCGAGTCCACCTTCGGGCGCCCCGACGTCGAGCTTGATCTCGCCGTCGTCGCTGCTCCCGTCGACCGCGCCGCTCGACGAGCTCGTTTCGCCCGCGCTCGTGGCGGTGCCCGACGCGGGCCCGCTGGTCGCGGGGCCGGGGCCGGTGTCGTCCGCGGCGCTGTCGCTCGCGCTGTTGCTCTCGAAGACCGCCGAGCCTCCGTCGTCGTTGCAGCCGGTGCCCAAGAGCAACCCCAGCGCCGCCAGGGCGCGTCCACATGCGTCGATTCGCGTCATCTCGTCATCCCCGTGGGCGCTTTCCCTACGCCCCCGCACCCCATCCTATCGTTCCATCCCGGAACGCCGTGCGATGCTCAGATGGGGAAGCTCACCCGGGGCGGGCGCTGGTATCGTCGAGGCATGGGCGACGTCGTGAACCTGAACCGCGCGCGCAAGCGCAAGGAGCGCGAGGCAGCGCGGGCCAAGGCCGACGCAAATGCGGTCCGGTTCGGCCGCACGAAGGCCGAGCGCGAGGCGGCCAAGGCCCTTGATGCGATCGAGGAGCGTCGTCTCGACGGCGCGAAGCGAACGGTCGATGAGGCGTCGGATGACGACGCGTGATGCGATGACCCGTGGCACACTCTCGCCCACTGCCGACGCGTGACGCCCTCTGATCCACACCACGGCCAGGCTCCCGGCCAAATGACGACGATGCCCCTGGCGTCGCCCGAGGGGGACCTGGGTCCCCGGCTGCTGATCCTCGAGCAAGGTGACGTCCGCGCCGTGGCGCTGCCCGCCGGCGGCAGCTTGTCGATCGGGCGGGCGGACGACGCCGACGTTCGCATCGACCAGGACTCGATCTCGCGGCGCCACGCGGTCATCCACATCGGCGAGGCCGTCGAGGTGGAAGATGTCGGCAGTAGCAACGGCACGAAGGTCGGTGGCCAGAAGCTCGAACGCGGCGTCCGGGTCGCGGTGGAGGCCGGGGACCTCATCGAGTTCGGCGGCGTGAGCGTGGTGGTTCAAGGTGCCCTCGTCGAAGGTGTGCGCCAGGGCAAGAAGAGCGCGATGCGCCGCCTGAGCGACGTCGCCGAGCGGGTGGCTCGCAGCGAGATCAGCGTCCTGCTCACCGGCGAGACCGGCGTCGGCAAGGAGGTGTTCGCGCGCAAGATTCACGACCTCTCGCCGCGCAGCGGCCCCTTCGTGGCGCTCAACTGCGGTGCGCTGTCCCAGCAGCTGCTCGAGTCCGAGCTGTTCGGGCACGAGGCGGGCGCGTTCACCGGGGCCAAGCAGACCAAGCCCGGCCTGCTCGAGACCGGAGAGGGCGGCACCGTCTTTCTCGACGAGGTCGGCGAGATGCCGCTCGACGCCCAGGTACGGCTGCTTCGCGTGCTGGAGGAGCGTCGGGTGCTGCGCGTCGGTGGCCTGCAGCCGCGGCCGATCGACGTCCGCTTCGTCTCGGCGACCAACCGCGACCTCCAGCAGGAGGTCGCCGCCGGTCGCTTCCGCGAAGACCTCTACTACCGACTCAACGGGATCACGCTCGCAATCCCGCCGCTGCGCGAGCGGCTGGCCGAAGTGCCCAAGCTGGCGAGCACGTTCATCGACGAGGCCGCCGCGCGCTCCGGCATGGATGCGCCGTCGCTGAGTGCGGCCGCGCTCTCGCGGCTCGAGGCGCATCCGTGGCCGGGCAACATTCGGGAGCTGCGCAACGTGGTCGAGCGCGCCGTGGTGCTGTGCGGCGACGGCCCGATCGAGGCGGAGCATCTGTTTCCCGAAGACCTCGTCGGAGGCATCTCGGGCAACGCCGGCGGAGCCCCGACCGACGAGCGGGGGCGGATCGTCGCGGCGCTGCAGGAATGCGCGGGCAATCAGACGCGGGCGGCGAAGCTGCTCGGGATCTCGCGCAAGACGCTGGGCGTGAAGATGGATGCGTACGGCATCGCGCGACCGCAAAAAGGCCGCACGCGGTAGCGCCGGCTGGAGCAAGCGGACGGCTGATAGCCTCCGGGCGATGCATCGACGGCGTTCGACGTGTGCCCTGGCCCTGCTCTTGGTCTCGCTCCTGGGTGGCTGCGCTGCCTTGGGGATCCCGCTGGTCGGCGGGGGCCAGAGCATCGACATGAACCGGTGGACGCTGACGGATATGAAGGTCTCGTTCGTCGACGAGCCCGCGTCGCTGTGCGTGACGCAGCCGGTGCAGCTGTCGATCATCGCGGCGCTGCAGCACAAGGAGCGCGACAAAGAGAAGACCGTCGAGACGTTTCGAGGCCACCCGGGTACGGCGCGCAAGCGCGGCACGCTGGGGTTCGAGACGTTCGCGATGACCTCACCGCAGGGACGATTCGACGAAGCCGGGTGGTTCTATCCAGACCCGAACCCGCTGAACACGGTCGACGGCTTCACGGTCCACGTGGAGCACACCCCCGATCCCAGCTTCAACGCCGACCTCGGGCTTCGGCCCGCGTACGACTGTGTGACCGACGGCGGCGCGATGGGTGCGGCCGGGTCGATGGGCAGCGCCGGACCGACGGGCTCGGATGGCGAAGCGGGTGAGGGCGGGTCGTCCGACAGCGACGGCGGGCGCGGAGGCGAAGGTGGCCAGGGCGGGCAGGGGCGCGATGGGACCGACGGTGCGCCGGGGCCCCGCCTGACCGCCCACGCGACGGTCGTTCGCACTCCGCACCATGAGCACCTCGTGCTGCTCACCTACGACGGCGATGCGTCCGGCATCGTGATGTTCGACTCGCGCGAGTCGTTCGTCCTGCGCGCATCCGGAGGCTCGGGCGGCTCTGGGGGCTCGGGCGGCTCCGGCGG
>JBCCQM010000095.1:0-30060 GCA_039024335.1 Myxococcota bacterium | reverse complement strand
CGCTTGTCGAGGCTCAGGAGCAAGAACGTACCGATCGGGTGGCCTTGAAGGATTGATTCAAGTAGCTCGCGCATCTGTTTCCCGCGCCACTCGTAGTCGCGCTGGAACTCTGGAAGCTGAAGGGACCCTTCTTCGACCCCAAGAACTAGGTGCTCAAGCTGCTTCGGAGTTGGTTCCATGGCCCGGTGAACTTACCAGGTCTAGAGTTTGCGGCGGCTCTCGTGGGCTTCCGCCTTCACTGCGCCATGCCCAGCGCCGTCGTATGCAACTTCATCGCCGGCACGAGTCGCTCCCAAGGCCGGCCGACGGGGCCTCCCGCCGGCCGGCCAGCGCACGAGTCCCTCTCGATCGTTCGGACCAGCCGCAGCACGTCCAAGAGCAGATCGCGAAGCTGTGAGTCGGCCTGCGCGGCGAGCCTGCCCGTCGAGATGATGTGCTGTGCGGCAGAGCGTTCGCGGTCGAGCACCGCGCCGAGGCTTCGCGCTCGGATCTTGCGCTTCGCGGCAACGCCCCCTAGGACCCGCCGCGCCACGACGGGACCATAGTCCCGACGACGCCCCAGGTTGCGTGAGACGGACACCGGGAGTCGCATCGAGACGGCGACCACCGCGTCGCGGCCGTTGATGTTGTGGAGGTAGATCTCGACTGCGCCAGTGACGCTTTCCTGTCGAGGGGGAGTCGCTAGCTCTTGCGCAAGATTTGCGATCTCCCGCGATATCCTATCGATTCGGTCGACTGCCATCGGACCAGCGTGTGCTGGCCGTGGGTGCACCGAGAGGGCACGCGGCTCCTAGGGACAGGGTGGAGTGTGAACACTGCGCGGAGTCCTACGCACGAGTCACCTCGCATAGAACCCGCGCCGTTCCGCGAGTCGTTGGGACAGCTTGTCCCACTGGAGTCGAGCACCGCGCAGCGAACACGGTTACGCGCGGGCCATCGGCGACGAGAAGAACCTTGAGTTCTCTGCGTTCGTTGGGACGGAGGCTCGACCATGCGGGCGACGCCCGGAAAGCGTCCGCGATTCTGGACACGAGCGCTTCGTGCACCTGGTCGGTCGGGACAAACCGACGCCACCGGATCCCGTCGTCCGTCGCCGCGACTTGGATTGCCCCGCGCGAGACGCCGACGACGAAGCCATCCGGCAGGCCGGCGGCGGTCAAGTCTCGCGCTCGACAGATGAGGAGCGGATGGAGTGCCCCGCCGACGCCGAGGTACGGGCCGGCGGGGCTATTTTCTACTGAGAGAGCGCACCCGGAAGGATTCGAACCTCCGGCCCTCTGGTTCGAAGCCAGATGCTCTATCCAGCTGAGCTACGGGTGCAGAGCCGGCAGGTTGCCGAAGCCGATCGCCCGCGTCAAGGGGTCTGTCGCGCTCCTGCTGCCGGATCCCGCCTCGCAGCCTGTGGTGTGACCCGGCGCGGCGGATCGCGACAGGCTGCTAGCCACCCAGGGACGCGATGTAATCCTGGACGACCTTGAACTGCGCAGGGTGCTGGGCCTCGAGGTAGTTCATGTCGGTTTTGCCGAGCGGGCCGACGCTGCCGCCCGCCAGGATCTGCTTGAGGTTGGCGACGATGTCGGCGACCAGCGGCCGATCACTGGCGCCCCCGAGGTTCATCTCGTTCGGGTCGATCGCCCAGCGGTACAGCACGGTGCCGTTGCGGTCTTCGACGACCACGCCGGGCTGCGCCATGCCGTGCTCGTAGGCTCCGTCGACATCCCGCAGAGGCGTGGCGTCTTTGGGCGTGATGAAGATGTCGTAGCGCTTGGCCTCGACGTTGCTGGGGTCTTCGACGACCTCGAACTTCAGGCCGTTGTTCTCCTTCGAGCGGTTGCCGACCTGCGAGGTGATGCCGACGATGCGGCCGCCAAGCGCGGTGACCTCGTCGAGCGCTTTGTCGTTGAAGTCGCGCAGGTACGCGTTGCACCACGGGCACCAGTCGCCGCGGAAGAAAACCTTGATCGTGAATTGATGGTCCATCGTTTCGTCTCGTTTCGTGTTGGGGGTGGTGGTTTCGTTCGTGCTCAGGCGGCCTTGCCTTGCAGCCGGTCGAGCACGGGGAACAGGTCGGAGGGTTCGGGGCGGCGCGTGTAGTCGGGGTTGACCTCGCCGTAGGCGATCGAGCCGTCGCGATCGATGACGTAGCGGGCGGGCATCGGAAGCCGCCACGCGTCCTCGTCGTGGAGGGCTGGCAGCTCGACCTTGAAGCCTTGGAAGACCTTCACGAGGTATTCGGGCAGCTGCCACAGCAGGCCAAACTGACGCGACAGTTCACCGCCCGCGTCGGTCAGGATCGGAAACGCGAGGCCGTTGTCTCGCTTGGACTTGCGGCTGCTCGCTGCGTTCTGAAGCGACACCGCGACGACCGACGCACCGCGGGCCTCGAGCTCGGGCCGCACGTCCTCGAGCGCCTTCAACTCGAGGTTGCAGTACGGGCACCACACGCCTCGGTAAAACGACAGCACGAGCGGTCCGCGTGCGAGCAGGGCGTCGGACGTGACCGTGGCGCCCTCCGCATTGCGGAGTGAAAAGTCGGGCGCGACGTCGCCGGCCTTCAGGGCTCGTTCGGCGTGACCCGCGTCGATGAGCTCGCGATTGGAGCGGTGAAACGCCTGCACGGCTTCCGCCGGCGCCACGTTGGCTTCGAAGTCTGCTTTGAACGCGTCGAGATTGTCTTGCAGTGTCATAATTTCATTGCCTTTCTCGCGGGGCGGCCTCGGAGCGATTTGCGCTGGCGTCCCCCGGCACGACGAACATGAGGCATCCACCTGATGCGTGGTAGGAGCCGCGGTCACCTATCTGTTATTTGAAAAGTGGATGACCGACCGCATCTCATCGCTTCGGCTGTTCACGCGGGTGGCGAGGCTCGGCAGCTTCACGGCCGCGGGAAAAGAGGCCGGGCTGTCCCAGCCCTCGGTGTCCCGGATCATCTCGACGCTGGAGCGGGACCTGGGCGCGGCGTTGTTCGTGCGAAGCACCCACGCGCTGCGCCTGACCGAGTCCGGCGTGGACTACCTGGCCCGCGTCGACCCGATCCTCTCGGCGCTCGACGAAGCCAACCACGCCGTCCGCGGGACGGGAGAGCTTCGTGGCCAGCTGCGGATCGGGACGGCGCTGAGCTTTGCGATGCGAGAGGTGGTGCCGCTGCTCCCCGCGTTCCTCGAGCCCCACCCGAACCTGCGCGTCGAGCTGGTGACGACCGACACGCGACAGAGCCTGGTGGGCGATGCGATCGACGTGGCGCTGCGTTTCGGGACCTTGCGGGACTCCACGATGGTGGCGAAGAAGCTCGCCGACTCGCCGCGGCTTCTCGTGGCGTCACCCGACTACCTGACGCGGCGCGGCACCCCAACGACGCCGGCAGACTTGGCGCAGCACGACATCATCGTGGGCCCGTCGAGCGCCACGTCAGCGGGCTGGACCTTCGTCAAAGATGGCAAGACGACGTCGATCCGCGTCGAGGGGCGCATCACCTTCTCGGTGAACGAAGGCACCACGGCGGCCGCGCTCGCGGGCTTGGGGATCGTGTCGACATCGTGGCTGGGCTGCAGAGCCGAGGTGGAGCAGGGCGCGCTGGTGCAGCTGCTCCCCGGGTGGAGCTTGGGCAGCGTGCCGGTGAGCGCCGTGTTGCCCGGACGACGGCACGCAAAGGCCTCGGCGCGCGCGTTCGTCGAGTACCTCGCTCGGTCGTTTCGTTCGTGAGACCGTCTTGCGGAGCTGCTAGCGAACGTCGAAGGCGCGAACCCAGGTCTGAACGGAGTCGCCGCTGACGCTGTGGCCGACGAGCGCGGCCTGTTCGCCAGAGAGGTCCATGGCGCTCAGGCCCGGGTCGGGCAGTGGGAGCAACCACTCGACTTCTCCGCTTTCGGAGACCGACGCGATGAACGATGCGTTCGCCATGTTCTCAGCGCCCGCAAACACCATGGCGCCGCGCTCCGCCACGCGGGCGTATGAGGCCCGATACGCGTTCGCCTCGTCGAATCGGACCGACCACGCGTTCGTGAGGTCGTCATCGAGGGCGATGACGTTGGTGCGTGCGGGAATCCGGAGCGTCCCGTCGGGCGCGATGGCGACACCGCTGGCATCGCCCAGCGCATAGCCTCCTTCAGCGAGCAGTGGGGCGACCGTCAACGCTGCGCCGGTGCTGTCGAACAGCTCGACTTGCGGGATGACGCCGCCCGGCGGCGGCTCGGCGTACCAATGCAGCATCGCGTAGTCACCATTGGGACCCGCGGCGACGTCGGTGACGACCGAACGATCGTTCTCGCGCACCTCGTGCCGCAGCCAGTTGCCGGCGTCGTCGTAAAACACGTAGTTGAGCCCCGCCAGCGAGCCCTGTCCGCTCTCGTTGTACGTCACCACCATGGCCCCGTCCGCCGCGACCGCCACTCGACCGCGCTCGGGGACGGAATGGCTGGCGAGTTTGGGCAGCGTGCGGACGTCTGTGATGGTTCCCTTCGCTCCGTCCAGCTTGAGCAGCTCGATCGTCTCGCTGAATGCGAAGCGGTGAAGGTGACCGATACCGACGACGGCGACCTCACCGCTCGGCATCACGGCGAGGTCGGTCGCCACCTCGTCGTCGTACTCGCCGCTGTCTCGGGTGTAGGACCACACCAGCTCGCCGCCAGGGCTGTAGGCGTCGACGAGCAGGTCCTCGTTGCCGCGGCCCTGAATGAGCCCCGCGGCGTAGACGTTGCCGGCGGCGTCGACCCCGACCGCGTTGTAAAGGCGACCCTCCTGCGTGGTGGCCCAACGCTCCTGGACGCGAAGGCGGCAGTCGCTCGCGCAGAGCACGTCCGGATCGCCGGGCTCACACTCTTCGGGGTCGTCGATGACACCGTCGCCGCACTGGCTGGTCGCGCCCGTGGAGCTTCCGTCGGAGGCCGGTCCGTCGTCGTCCGCGCCGTCGTCGTCACCCGTGGGACCCGCCGTCGAAGAGCCGTCGACGTCAGAGCTGGAGCCGCCCGCTTCGGTGTCGTCCGCAGCGCCTTCCTCTGGCGATGCACACGCGAGCGTGGAGGAGACAAGCAGCAGCGAAACGCGGAGCAACGGGCGATGCATGGCAGGCATCGGACACCCGTTCGTGGCGCCCGATTCGGCCGTGACCGCAAAATACGTAGAACTACCCAGCGGGGCTGCTAAAACGCGCAACCGGTGGGCTGGGGATCGGCCGACTCGACAGCGTCGGCGATCTCGGGGGCGGACTCGGCCGCTGTGAACCCATCTTGGGCAGTGCCGGTGAACACGACGCCTCCGTAGCCGCCAGGGTCCATGTGGGCGCGGACGAACACGGGCTGATCGGCTTCGACCGCGACCGGACCGCCGCTGCGCGTGAAGGGCTGCTCGTCGACGTGACTGTGGCCGAGGATGCGGCGGTAGAGCAGCTGACCGTCCGCGTCGAGGACCTCCCACCAGTTGGCGTACTGGTCGCAGCCCGTGTCTGGGCTCTCGAGGGTGACCGACAGGGTGTACGCGCCCGCGTCGCCGCTGACGGTCACGGCTGTAACGTTGGCGACGGCGCCCTCGGTTGCGGGTACGTCGGCCGAGCTGCTGTCCTCGCCGTCCTCCGAAGCGGGGGCGGTCGTCTCGGCTTCAGGGGCCGTCGTCTCTCGTTCCGCGCCGCTGGATTTGCAGGCGGCGAGCAGCGGGAGGCAAAGGACGACGTAGCGCATGCGGATGACTGTGCCACGGCCACACCGCGGAGCGGGCGTCAGGAAGCGACATGGTGGGATGGATTTCGCAAGTTCGACGCAGGGGTCTCGTCAGCTCGGGCGGCGCGGTACCCTCCACTTCCTGGCGAATCGCGAACAGCTTCAGTCCTCCAGCGAGGGAGCCGCACCGACGCTGGATGCGGAACTGACGCTCGACCCGTGGGGCGTCAAGAAGCCCGCGCGGACGCCCGCGCGCGAGGCGTTGGGACGCTACGTCGTGCTGCGCACGCTCGGGCAAGGGGCGATGGGCACGGTCTACCTGGCCTTCGACCCCGAGCTGGATCGCAAGGTCGCACTGAAGCTGCTGCACGGGGAGACCAGCCCTCGTCGGGCTCGTGCGCTGCTGCGCGAGGCCCAGGCGATGGCCAAGCTGTCGCACCCGAACGTGGTCGGCGTGCACGACGTGGGGGAGCACGAGGGCGCCGTTTACTTGGCAATGGAGTTCGTCGAGGGCGTCACCCTTCGGGCCTGGCTCGCTTCGGAGCGACGGCACTGGCGCGACATCGTCGACGTCTTCCTGGATGCTGGCCGGGGACTGGAAGCAGCCCATCGCCGAGGGCTCGTTCATCGCGACTTCAAGCCGGACAACGTGATGGTGTCTGCGGACGGTCGGGCGCGCGTGATGGATTTCGGGCTCGCAAGGCCGACGAGTGAGCCGACGGAGGCGTTCGAGCCGGGCGAGGGGGTCTCTAGTTCGCGGCTCGACGAAACGTTGCCGGGCCGGGTTGCTGGAACTCCAGCCTACATGGCGCCGGAGCAGACGCTTGCCGAGGAGTTGAGTTCGGCAGCGGACCAGTTCGCGTTCTGCGTGACGCTGTGGGAAGGGCTGTGCGGAGAGCGGCCCTACGACGGGCCGAGCTACCCCGAGCTGCTGCGCAGTCTCTCCGAAGGGCGCATTCGAAAGCCTCCCGCGAACCGTCGGCCGCCGCGATGGCTGGAGCGGGCACTCCGTCGCGGCCTGCGGCCCGAGCCGTCGGCGCGCTGGCCCTCGATGGCGGCCTTGATGGAGGCCCTCGAGCGAGGACGAAAGCGCTGGCGCTGGCAGGCCGGCATTGCAGTCGCGGCCCTGGTTGCGATCCCTCTGGGCGTTTCGCAGCAGCGGCGCCATCGGGCCGACAAGACCCGTCGAGAGGCGGTGGCCGCGTGTGAGGCCCAGGGGGCAGCGATTCGTTCGGTGTGGAATGAGGATGCACGACAGCGCGTACGGGCCGGGTTGCGGGCGACCGGGGCAAGCTTCGCGGAGCCGAGTGCGGACGTGTTCGAGCCGTGGCTCGACGACTACGCCGATGTCTGGGCGCGCGGTCGGACGCAGGCCTGCTTGCACGCCACGGTCGACGAAGATTGGTCGTCCGAGCGTTCGGATCGGTCGATGTGGTGCTTCGAAGATCGGCAGCTGCAGCTCGAGGCCACCGTCGACCAAATCTCGACCGGAGATGCCAAGGCAGCCCGACGCGCCGTGCGGCTGGTGTCCTATCTCGACCCCGCCGACGCGTGCCTCGATCCGATTCTGCTCGAGCGCCTGCCGGCCCCGCCGTTCGAACTTCGCGATCGCATTCGGTCGATCCGCGTCGCGCTCGTTGACATCGACCGGCTACGGCATCGCGGCGAGTACGTGGACGCACTCTCCGCTGCGGAGGTGGTCCGGGCCGATGCCGCAGCGCTGGGATGGCCCCCGCTGTACGCCTCAGCCCGCATGATCGAGGGCCGCTGCCTGCACGAAAACGGCCGCAACGATGAGGCGGACGCCGTGCTCACCGACGCCTACTTCGATGCCATCGACGCGGGGTCGGTCGAGGTCGCCTTTCGAGCGGCTCGCACCCTCATGCGGGTGAACACATCGTTGGAGCGCTACCGACCGGCGCAGGCGTGGGGGCGCCATGCCGATGCCGTGTCGGCCGGCAAGGTCGACCGAGGCGGTCTCGACGAGGCCGAGGGGCACTACCTTTCGATCGCGGTCGACCTCGGCTTGGGCAACCCCGACGAGGCCATCCAGCACGGAGAGCTCGCCATCGAGCAGCGCACTCGAACGCTTGGCGACGCGCACCCGATCACCGCTGCCGCGCATCGCAACCTGGGCCTTGCCTACCTCGAACTGGGGCGGGCTGAGGACGCGCTGGTGATGCTCGATCGGGCCTATCGCGTGTGGGTCGACGCGGTCGGGTCCGAGCACCCGCACATCGGGAGCATGATGAGCAGACAGGCCGAGGCGATGGCGTTGCTCTCGCGCGAGGACGAGGCGCTGGCGCTGGTCACGAAAGCCCTGGCGGTCCAGGAGGCCGTGCTCGCGCCCGGTCACCCCGAAATCGAGCGCGCTCGTGCCCTGTTGACGCGGTTGCAGGCGGGCGAACCTGGCGTCGGCGAGCCGGAGGCGCTAGAAGCGGGGCGATGAAGACGACCCCCGCGGTGGCCGATCTCCTGCACGACCTGATGCTTCGCGACCTGCTCGCGTCCGAGGTCTATCACGTGCAGGCGGTCCTGCTGCGCGACATGGGGCTGATGCGTTTGGCCGACCACTTCGAGCACGAGTCGCTTCACGAGCGACAGCACGCCGACATGCAGCTCGAGCGGCTCACGTTCCTCGAGGTGCCGATCGACCTGTCGAAGCGGCCGCAGCACGTGCCGCTGGGCAAGACGGCGAAGAGCTTCATGGAGGCTTCGCTGCAGATGGAGCTCACCGTCGCGGCCAAGCTCGGCGAGCTCTGCCGCGCCGCCAAGGGGGAGGACGAGGGGACGTACCTGCTCGCCCAGAAGCTGCTCGAGGAAACCGAGACGGACCACATCCTGTGGATCGAGCAGCAGCTCACCTTGATCGAACAGGTCGGCGAAGAGAACTACCTCGCGCAGATGTCGAAGCCGGCCGCCGACGCTGGCGCCTGAGCGCGCGGGCTCAGGCCTCCGAGACCCAGCTGTAGCGCTTGGTCCGTCCGGGGTTGGCCTGCACGCGGCCTTGGCCAACCAGGGCTTCGAGAGCCATGCGCGCCTGGTATTCGCTCAACCCGGTCTTTGTTCGCACGTCGGCGAGCGAGAGCGCTGTGCCGTCTTCGAGAAGACGCTGCACGCGGCTCACGCGGCCTTCGGGATCGAGTGTGCCGGGGTCGTCGACGCGTGCCGCAAAGCGGCTGAGTCGATTGAGAGGATCGGGTACGCGGTCGGCCAGGCCCGGCCGTGCGACGAGGTACAGATACTCCTCGTTACGCAGGTGGCTCACTGCGCCCACCTTCGCCCCGTCGGGGTTGTACACACCGATCTGCGCGCCGACGTAGCGCTTGAAGTCTTTGGTCACCACGAACACGTCGCCGAGCTGCGACAGCGTCGCTTCGATCTGGGCGCGGCTCTGGTAGCCCTCGTTGTTGAACGACACCACGATGAGCGGTGCCTGTACGGCGGCGACGGTGTCGCGAAACGCGTCGTCGTGGCGGCGCTTCGAGTTGAAGTCGCTCTTGCGTTCCTTGCAGTCGACGCGCTTGCACGCGACGCCGTACACCTCGGGCTTGTCCCACAGGACCAGGCTTTCCCAGATGTGGTAGTTCGACAAGTAGCTGTGCTGGTTGTACGGCGGGTCGAGATACGCGATGTCGGCCTGAACGGTGCCCGCGAACTCTGCGGCATCGAGGCGATGCGCGCGGCAGTCCCCGTGCGGTGAGCGGGGCTGCATGTCGGGGACCCGCAGCGTGAGGTCGTTGTAGGACCGCGGCGCCCACTTCTTGACGTAGGCCATCTGCAGGCCGCACGTGGAGTCGACGCGGTCGGCAGCTTCCATCAGCGATGTCAGCATGACGGCCTCGAGCTCTGGCGGAAGGTCCTTGTCCGCGATGGCCTGGCGGATGGCGTCCACGCGCGCGCCGTTGTGGGGCTGGAAGAATCGCGATCGCTCGCAGAACGTCTCGGTCACGTATCCCGGCTTGCCGTCGAGCGTGTTGAACTCGTCGACGAGGGCGGTGGCGGACTCGAGCCAGGACTCCCGATCCGCCTGCACGTAGCAGGTTGCGAGCGTATGGGCGTAGGCGTTGTGATCGTTGCTCTCGACGCGCCAGCCGGCGCCCTTGCAGGCATGGCCCACGCGTGCGGTGCCCGAGAACACGTCGGCGATGCTGTGCAGCTCGGGGAACTCGCGGAGCAGTCCCAGGAGCGTGGGCACGAGCGTCCGCTTGGAGCCGAGGTACTTGATCATCGCCGAGGCCCCGCACCATAGCAGGGCTCGATCCACGGTGCCGCGCGGCGGCTGCAGGCGTGGAGAACGAGCGAAGCGGGGCCGTCCGCCGATGCGATCGACGCGGACGGCCCCGCCAAGCGTTCGCGCTAGCAGCCTGTGGTGTAATCCGGCGCGGCGGATCGTGAAGGATTTTTGCTCCTGGGTAGGAGCCGAAACGCCGCTGTACCGGGCGTACTGCAAGTTTTGGCGACACCGCCAGGAGCGAAAAAGACGAGCGAGGCGTCATGACGGGTTGCACCACAGGCTGCTATCGCCGGCGTCGCTGGCGAAGGCCGAGCACGAGTCCGAACAGCGCCATCATGGCGCCGCCGGTGCGGCCCTTCGTGTCGACGCTGCATCCGCCGGACGAGTCGTCGTCGGCGCCCGCGCTGTCCTCCCCGGAGCTGCTTTCACCGGCCGATTCGGACCCTGCTGAGTCCGTGCCCTGGGAATCGGAGCCGGTGGAGGAGCCGCCTGCGCCCCCGGAGGAAGAGGAGGATGCGTCCCCGGTCGTCGCATCCGTATCGCCTTCGGTATCCGTGTCGGTGTCGCCCTCGGTATCCGTATCGGCGTCGCCTTCGGTATCCGTATCGGCGTCGCCTTCGGTGTCGGATCCGGTCGTCGTGCTGTCGGATTCGCCTTCGGAGTCACCCTCGGAGTCGCCGCCGGACTCGCTCGGGTCGGTCGTGCCTTCGCTTTCGCTCTCGCTCTCGCTCTCGCCTGCAGCGCAGAAGGCCAGCTCGGCCTCGCAGACCTCGAGCAGCGCGGCCTCGTCGAAGTCGGCCCAGTCTTCGCCGCCGCTGGTGCCTCCGCCCGACTCGTCCGCGCACGTGCACTCGATGGAGTCGAAGGGATCGTTGCTGACGGTGCAGATGCTGCCGTCTTCGAGGGAGCACTCCACCTCGAGGGCGTGTGCGGTCAAGGGAGTCGAACCGACGGCGAGCAGGGCCGCCGTCGCAAGGAACAAGCTCTTCATCGAAGCCATGAAATCGAGCGTAGTGCCGAATACGGGGCGCGCCAGGATGGCGTTCACAGTTTCGTCGCGCGCCTGGTACGGTCCGCCCCATGCGTCGCGCCGTGATTCCGATGTCGTTGTTCGTGGCTGCCTGCCGGCCCGCGACCGCTCCGATGCCTCCCGAAGAACCTCCGCCGCCCACGGACACGCCGATCGGCGCCGACGCGGAAGACACGACATCCGCGTCGCTGTCGACGGCCGGTCCCAGCGGCAACGCCGTCGCCGTGACGGCATCCACCTATGACCCGAACGCAGACCCGCGCAACCGCGGCGGCTGGACGTTCGCCGACACGCGAGACCCGGCGGCTCGCGAAGACGCGAAGAAGAAGCCGTTCTCCATCGAGGCGCTCTACAAGCTCAAGTCGGTTGGGGCGCCCGTGTTCTCGCCCGACGGCGCGACGATGCTGTTCACGGTCACGTCGTTCGACCTGGCCAAGGGCAAATCGAACACCGACATCCATGTCGTGGAGCGAGACGGTTCAGGGCACCGCCAGCTGACCCGAAACCCCGCCAGCGACGGGTCACCGGCATGGCTGCCGGACGGGAAATCGTTCGTGTTCGTGTCCTCCCGCGAGGACGGCGCCCAGCTTTGGCGCATGTCGGTGGGGGGTGGCGAGCCCGAGCGGCTGACCAGCATTTCCACCGGCGTCGGCAATCCGAAGCTCTCGCCCGACGGCACCAAGGTCGCGTTCGTTTCCAGCGTTTTTCCCGAGCACGGGGCCGATGACGACGCGAACGTGGCCGCGATGGAGGCACGCGACGACAACCCCATCGTCGCGCACGTCGCCGATGAGCTGCTGTACCGGCACTGGACGTCCTACGACGACGGTCGCCGCAGCCACGTCTTCGTGATGGATCTGCAGAGCGAAGACGTCGTCGACGTGACGCCCGGAGACTTCCACAGCCCGGCGTTCGGCGCGGGCGCGCACGGCTTCGCGTGGTCGCCCGACGGTAAGGAGATCTGCTTCGTCAGCAACCGCGACGCACCGAGCGCGCGTGCCTGGACCACCAACAAGGATCTCTTCGTCGTGCCCGCCACCGGCGGGAAGGCGCTCAACCTCACCGACGCGAACGAGGCGTACGACGGCGATCCGATCTACTCGCCCGATGGCCGCTACATCGCGTTCCGCCGCCAGACCGAGCCCGGCTACGAGTCGGATCGCTTCCGCCTCGCGCTGTACGACCGAAAGAGCGGCGACGTCAGCGTGCTGACCGAGACGTTCGACAACTGGGTCACCGACATGGCGTGGGCCGATCAAGGCTCCACGCTGCTCTTCAAGGCTGCCGAGAAAGGGCGGACGCCGCTCTTCCGGGTTGGCGTGGACGGCGGCGCCATCACCAAGCTGTCACTTCCCTCGGTGCGCGGCTGGGCGGTCGCGCCTGACGGCGGTCTCGGCTTCACGTTCACCAGCATCGGCAAGCCCGTCGAGTTGTTCGGCGCCGACAAGGACGGCGACGACGCCAAGCGCCTGACCGCGGTCAACGACGCGGTCGCGTCCACCTACGACATCCGTCCCGCCGAAGAGGTTTGGGTCGATGGACCGGGCGGTCGCAAGATCCACACCTTCATCGTGAAGCCGCACGGCTTCCGCAAGGGCAAGCGGTACCCCACCGTGCTCAACGTCCACGGCGGTCCGCAGTCGCAGTGGCAAGACAGCCTCCGCGGTGACTGGCAGGTCTACCCGGGCGCCGGATACGTCGTCGCGTTTCCCAACCCGACCGGTTCGACCGGCTACGGGCAGGCGTTCACCCGCGCCATCTCCGAAGACTGGGGCGGCAAGGTCTATGAGGACGTCATGGCGGTCGCGGACTTCTTGGAGAAAGAGCCGTACGTGGATCCCAAGCGCATCGGCGCCATGGGCTGGTCGTACGGGGGCTACATGATGAACTGGCTGCTCGGGCACACCGACCGCTTTGCAGCCATTGCCTCGATGATGGGTCTGTACGAGCTCGACTCGTTCTACGGCGCAACCGAAGAGCTGTGGTTCCCCGAGAAGGACCTGGGCGGACCGGCCTGGAAAAGCCCCGAGGCTTACGCGAAGTGGTCGCCCTCGACCTACGCAAAAAACTTCAAGACGCCCACGCTCGTCGTCACCGGAGAGCTCGACTATCGCGTCCCCTACACGCAGAGCCTGCAGCTCTTCACCGCCCTGCGTCGTCAGGACGTCCCGGCCCGTCTCGTCGTCTTCCCCAACGACGGTCACTGGCCCAACCACGTCCGCTCGATGCCGCTGTACTACGCGGCCCACCTCGACTGGTTCCACCGCTACCTCGGTGGCAAGAAGAGCCCCTACGCGATCGAAGACCTCGTGAAGGGCACCGCGTTCTAGCAGCCCGTGGCGCAACCCATCACCACGCCTCGCTCGTCTTTTTCGCTCCTGGCGGTGTCGCCAAAACCTCCAGTACGCCCGGTACAGCGGCGTTTTGGCTCCTACCCAGGAGCGAAAAATCCGTCGCGAATCGCCGCGCCGGGTTACGCCACAGGCTGCTAGCGTGTCATCCCGAGACTCAGCGTCGGAGCAGACCGAGAGCGGTTCGTCCGAGTTCCTGACGCCACCAGCGTCGGCCGAGCTCGAGGGAGCGCTGCGAGCAGCAGGAGATGCGGAGTCTCTCCCGATGCGGCTCGCGCTGGCGCGCATGCGGCAGCGGTTGTTCGACGTCTCGACCGAGCCAACGCGGTTGGGGCGCTTCGAGTTGAGGCAGGTGATCGGTCGGGGGGCCACCGCGACCGTTCACACGGCCTTCGATCCTCGGCTTCGGCGGGTGGTTGCGCTGAAGGTCTTCGCACCCAATCTCGATGCCGGCACGGCAGCCCGCGTGCAGCGAGAGGCGCGACTGGCCGCGACGTTCAGCCATCCCAACATCGTGACCGTACTCGACGTCGGCGTGACGGGCGGGCGGATCTGGGTGGCGATGGAGCGCGTCGAAGGGCAGACGCTGCGCGAGTTCCTTCCCGGCACGGAGTCGCGTTGGCAGACGCTTGCCCCCGTGTTCCTGCCGATCGCGGAGGCGCTTCACGAGGTCCACCGCCAGGGGATTGTGCATCGGGACGTGAAGCCCGAGAACATCCTCGTCGATGCCGAAGGGAGGGTCATGCTCACGGACTTCGGCGTCGCGACGGTGGGACCGATGACAGCCGACGCAGGCGCGGGCGGCACTCCGGCCTATATGTCTCCGGAGCAGATTGAGGGTGCCGAGGTCGGTCCCGCGTCGGATCAGTTTTCGTTCTGCGTCGCCCTGTTCGAGGCACTTGAGGGTCGCCGTCCGTTCGCAGCCGACGCCTCGGCCGCGCGCTTCGAGGCGATTCGTCAGGGTCCCGACGCCGCGCTTTCCGGCACTTCGATGCCCAAGTCCGTTCGGGGCGCACTCGCGCGTGGGCTTCGGCTCGAGCCCGACGAGCGCTTCGCGTCCATGCGGGAGCTCGCGCAAGCGCTGGGCCTTCGTCGCTCCTGTCGTGTGTATCTTGCCTTGGGCATTGGGGGCGCGGTCGCGATTGCGATGGCTGTTGCGGGCAGCGGAGGAGACCCCGTCAACTGCGATGGAGCGGGCGCCGAGGTTCGTAGCGCGTGGGAGCCTCGACGGGCGGAGATCGATGCCGCGTTCGTGGCCGGTCCCGAAGCCTTCGTGATCGAGGGCGGGTCTCGCGTGGTCTCCAATCTCGACGCGTACGTCGACGAACTCGCGGCGGCGCGCGTGGCCGTGTGTGAAGCCGTCGGGCGCCGAACTCTCGCGGCGTCGGTCGCTGAGGGGCGCGTGCAGTGCTTGGAGCAGCGCGAGCGCGAACTGGAGCGCTTCGTCGACTCGATGCGCGACGCCAAGGCCCGGAAGGGCGCGATTTCCCAGAGCTACAGCCTGCGACGGATCGAGTCGTGTCGAACCGCTCCGAAGGCACCTTCCATACCGAAGACGATGCAGGCGGAGTACGACGCCGTCGAGCGCGAGCTCGATGCGCTTCGAGACGGAGACGACTTCGCTTCACTGCAGGCGCGCATCGCCAAGGCGGAGGAGGCGGTGGCCCGCGCGCAGGCCCTGGGTCATCGGCCCCTCTCGATTCGTGCGCAGACGGCGTTGGGTAACGCGCGCGATACGGCCGGGGATCCGCAAGGAGCGCTCGAAATGTGGGAAGGCGTGTACTTTTCCGCGCGGCAGCAGGGCATGCCGACGCAGAGCTTCGAGCTGGCGACGGCGGTCATCGGAGCCCTCGCGAAGCTGGGCCGATTCGACGACGCCCAAGCGTGGGTTCGGCACGCGCGTGCGGCGAAAGGGCGCGCACCGGGTCCGTTGGCACACAGCCGGATCGATCAAGCCGAGGCCACGGTTCTCCTGATGCTCGAACGCCCCACGGGTGCGCTTCCGCTGCTCGAGGGGGCGCTCGAGCGACGGCGAGGCGTACTTGGTGAAGAGCACCCGCTCGTCGCGGCGACGCACCTCGAGATCGGCAACGCACATCTGTCGCTCGGGGATTTCGATCGGGCGCTCGTCGAACTCGAGACCGCCCGCACGATCTACGAAGCTGCGCTGGGTGCAGCGCATCCCAACCTCGCGGTGATCGACAATAACCTGGGGGCGGTGCAGTTCCAGCTGGGGCGGATCGACGACGCGATCGAGTATTGGAAGCGCGCGCTCGCGATCAGAGCCGCCGCACAGCCCGGACCCGACCGTTCGGCGCACGGCACTCTGACGAACCTTGCCAAGGCCGCCGCGACGAAAGAGGACTGGCAGCAGGCGGAGGCGTTCGTGACGGAAGCGCTCGAGATCTGGGACGCCGTCGGTCTCGGCGACGACCACCCCGAGCTCGCAGGAACCCTCGAAGTCCAGGCCGAGACCTTGTTGCGTCGCGGAGCCGCGGACGAGGCGTACCGGGCATCGGTCCGGGCGATCGAGATCTGCGACGCGGTCTACGGCAAGGTCGACATCCCCACGCTTGGCCCCCTGTCCATTGCCACGCGGGCTGCGTGGGAGCTCGGGAACGCGGAGGCGACCGTGCAGCACGCCGAGCGGTTCGTGGGATCGCCGAGTTCCGAGCTCTTCGGCGCGCCGACCCGGGCGGGGATTGCGTGGCTCTATGCGCAGGCGCTGTCGGCAACGGGTGAGGCTCAGGGAGCCCGGCAGCAGGCCGAGCGAGCGCTGGAACTCTACCGAAGCACCGACGATGCGGACGCGACGCGTGCTCTCACCGAGTGGCTACGTCTTCACTGACGCGGGGCACCAAGCGAACCGACGCGTGCCGCCCAGTCTTCGAGACTCTCGAGCGTGGACGTGCAGAGCGCAGGGGTTTCGGCCAGCGTCCGAACCTCGGTGCGGAGTTGTTCTCGCGCTCGCGCGAGTCGGCTGCGTACGGTGTGGGGCGAGACGTCGAGCACGGTCGCGATCTCGGGCGTCGTCAGGCTGTCCCAGTAGTACAGGCCCAGCGCGATCTGATGGTCCAGCGAGAGGCGATGCAGCGCGCGCTGGAGGAGCAGGACCTCTTGCTTTCGAACGACGGCTCGACTCGGGGTGGTGGCGGCGCTGTCGGGAATGGCGGAGCTGTGGGGGTCGAAGTGGGGCTGGCCGCTCCGCTGACGAATCCGATCGATGAGCCGGTTCCGCGCGATCCGAAACAGATAGGCTCGAAAGGCGCCGTCTCGAATCCGGTTCCGGCTCTCGACGCAGTCGAGAAACGTCCGCTGGATGAGATCTTCGACCTCATCGCCGAGGCGCATCGAGAAGAAGCGATACAGGCGTGCGAAGTAGCGCTGCACGAGCGCATCGCCGGCCTCGAGGTCTCCCTCGCGCCACGCGAAGAGCAGCTCGTCGTCCGCGCCCATGTCCGACGATCGTAGCAGGCGTCCAGCGGCCAGTGACCTGGCACACGAGAAAATCTCGGATCACATCGCGGTCGCGCCCGCTGTAGAGGTCATGAATCAGAAGGAACTCGTCCTCCAGCTTGCGTCCGACCGATACAGCGCGAAGGACTGCCAGGCGCTGCTGCGCAAGCAGCGGCTCGGTGAGGCCGCAGAATACGTCCGCGCGACGGATCCGCAGCGGGCGCTCGACCTCGCGGTCACGATCCTGCAGTCGCCCAAGTACGAGGCGCTGTCTCGGGTGCTGACGGGAGACCGCCGTCTGCTCGAGACGCCGGGTCGCGTCTTCGTTCAGTCGCTCAAGACCCTCGCGCGGATGAATGATCTCGATGACGCCCAGCGAGCGGCGCTGGCGCGACCGCTCGTCGAGTGGTTCGAGCATGGCGACGAAGCGCACCTCGAGTTTCTCGAGCGCCAGGTGGCCCCACTGAAGCTCACGCACCTTGCTGACTTCGCGACGCCCCATCGGCCTTCGTTCGAGCGGTTGTGGCGACTCCTCGAGCCCAAGCTTGCGGAGACCTTCGAGGAGCAGGCCACCGCCATTCTCGAGACGGCCAAGTCTCCGTTCGTTGCGCTGGCCGCCGAGCGAATGGCCGCCGCGCTCGGAGTGGAGTTGGCCGCGTTCCCGGTGTCGTTCTCGATTGGCGGTGTTTGTCGTGAGGACGTGGTGCTGCACGGATTCAAGCCCATGCTGGAGCTCGTGTGGAAGCATCGCCCCGAGCTGCTCGGGAGCGTGCTGGCCGCGCCGTGCAAGGCGGTGCGGACGTGGGGCATCCCGTGGATGCTCGACTTCACGGAGCCCGAGGTTTCGATGGTCGATGCATCGACGGGATCGCGGACGATCGTGCTGCGGACGGGGCGGATCGTCGTGGCGATGTCGGGCACGTTCCGCAAGCTCGGCCGCGCGAGCGCCAAGCTGCACAAGACCGACGCTGCCGCAGCGAAGGACGTCGAGAAGCGTCTGAGCGCCGCGGAGGCCAAGCTCGGCGCCTCGCGCGGGCCGTGGGATGGCGTGACCGCGCTTTCGGTCTACCGCGCATTGACGGAGCAAGGGCCACGCGAAGCGCTGCAGGCTGCGGTTCGGCATGGGCAGCCGGCCGATGTCGAAAGCCTGCTGAAGCGCGGCGCCGACGACGGGCTCGATGTCCCGCTGCTCCCGCTGGCGCGAGAGTACGGCGTCATTCGTCGCCTGCTCGAGGCCGGGGCTACCGAGGGAATCGAGGGGGCTCTGCTTGCGAAGGTGTCGTGGAACGCATCGGGCGCGTTTCGAGAGCTCAATGCGCAGGCGTCCATCGCTCTGCTCGACGCCGGCTCCGACGCGGCGCGCGTGGACCATAAGGGTTGGAACGCGCTGCATCACGCCGCCCACAACGGGCACCTCGAGCTTGTTCGGGCGCTGCTTGAAGCCGGCGTGGATACGGCGGTGCCGACGGCGGACGCCGACGCGCGGACGGCCGTGGAACTCGCCGATGCGAGCGGGTGGCACCGCGTTGTCGCGCTTTTGAGCTGAGGAGCCGGGCTTGACGCGTGGACCGCACCGGTCGCGTTACACTTACGGCATGCGCAAGCTGCCCGTGCTCTCGGACCCGGTCGCCCCCGCGGCGGACCTGGTCGAGATCCAGCTGGGGCACATGTGCAACAACCGCTGCGTCTTCTGCAGCAGTGGTCAGGCGACCGAGCGCGGGCAGGCGCTGCCGATGGAGCTCGCGCCCGTGCTGCGTGCGTTGGAGCGCGCCAAGCACCAGCGAGCGCGCAAGGTCACCTTTCTGGGCGGTGAACCAACGCTGCAGCGCGCCTTTCTCCCGGCGCTGCGACGCGCGACGGACCTGGGCTTCGAAGAGATCGAGATCTTCACCAACGGGGTAAAGGCCGCGCGCCGCAGCTTCGTGGATGAAGTCGCAGCGATCGGGCCGTTCTCGTGGCGCTTCTCGATCCAAGGCGGCAACGAAGACGCTCACGACCGTGCGGTGGTCAAGCCCGGCGCGTTCGTTCGCATCTGCCGAGCCATGGAGAACGTGCGTGCGCATGGCCATCGCATCACGGCCAACGCGTGCATCAACGAGGAGAGCTATCGGTCGCTTCCGGACTACGTCGAACTCGTGCAGCGCTACGGGATCGAGCAGCTGCACATCGACGTGGTGCGGCCCTCGTCGGCGGGGGACCGGACCGACGGATATCTCGGCGAGATCATGCCGCGGCATGTCGCGATGGCGCCGTACTTCGACGCGATGCTCTCGGCGTTCGAGGCGTGGGATCCACAGTTCGACGTCAACGTGGGCAACCTGCCGTACTGCGTGCTGCCGCAGTGGTCGCATCGAATCCATCACGGCGGGCTGGACACGCTCACGTTCGCCAGCGACCTCGAGAACGATCTGTCGGGCAAGAACAAGTACGAGGCACAGCACAGCGACAAGCTGCATGGTCCGCGGTGTCGGGCGTGCGCGTTCGAACGACAGTGCTCGGGCGTGTTCGATGCGTACGCACGCATTCACGGACTGGACGACCTGCGTCCGGTCACCGCCGCGGCATGGGCGGGGCTGGACGAGGCGCGAGCACAACTTCTGGTGATGGCGCGGTCCGTCGCGGACGCGCTGGGGCAGGGCGCGGAGTCGCTGCGAGTCGAGGATGACGCGCTCGTCCTACAGTCGAATGGCGTCCGGATCCGGATCGCACGCCCCGGCCGCGCAGGAGCGGTCGTCGTCAAGGCGGCGGGGGTCGAGCTGGCACTCGACTGTACGGAGGTCGTGGCGCGCGAGTCTGCGGAGCGCGTGGTCGATACGCTTCGCGGTGCCTGCTCTGGACAGGTCGCGCCGCGCTCGGTCTGGATCGCCGCGCTGATGGGCTCGGACCACGTGCAGTCGGGCCGCAACGCGATCCGGGCAGAGCTTCGCCGCCTGGGTGCGGGCGCGTCGCATCGCCCGGATCCTCGGTGGCCCGGGGTTCGGGTCACCACGGCCGAACGCGCCGAGGTGGCGCTCTCGATCGCATGGCCAGGTGCGCAGACGTTGCTGGAGACGAGTCCGATTGTCGCAGGCAGCGGCGCGTCGCCCTTGGGTCGCTAGGCTCCACAGGTGGCGCTGGCCCCAGCTTTCGCGTGGTTTGCAGCGACCGCCGACTTGTTCTGCCCCAGCGCGCCGGCGCCAGCGGCGGCAACCGTAGCCCCCCGAAATGCGCGCGTCGAAGGGGTTCCCGAGCTGGTCTACGTGAACTTCGGCGGTGCGGTCCTTCAGGAGGGCTGTGGCAACGACGCGCGCCTGGACTGCAGCACGCTCGCGGGTCAGTTCGACGGCTACGTGGGCCCGTTTCGCGGCAACGCGAGCCAGCGCCTCTCCATCATCCAGGCGGCGCGGCGTGGTGCAGCGGACTTCGGCATCCGGATCGTCACCGAGCGGCCGCCCGATGACGTCCCCTACACGATGATCGTCTACGGTGACCTTGGTGAGCAGAGCTTTGCGGGCGTGGCTCCGTACCTCGATTGCGGGGATGAGCGCCGCGGCGACACGGCATTCTCCCAGGGCGCAACCGGATCGAATACCGGGGCCACGCTCATCCTGCACGAAGCTGGCCACACGTGGGGCCTGGAGCACGTCGACGCGGAGACGGACATCATGCATCCATCGGTGGTCTCCAACCTGACGCAGCAGTTCGTCGACTCGTGCTTCGGTATCGTTGCCGATACAGGCCTGGGCCGCACCGCGGGCACGTGCAACGAGATCCACACCCGGTACTGCGAGCCCACGTTCCAGAACTCGCGCCAGACGCTTCTGGACCTGTTCGGACCGACCATCCCGGACGTGGAGTCTCCCGAGCTCGAGATCGTGTTTCCGCCCGACGGCGCGACCTTCGTGGCCCCCATCTCCTTCTCGCTGCGCGCCGACGTGGTCGACGACCTGCACCCTCAGTTCTATGACGTCGAGCTGTTCAATGGGGACACGCCGGTAGGCACCCGCAACGACTTGGGCGTCGAAGACCAGCTCGAGTTTCTGGTCGAGCGTCCGCCGCCGGGCGACTACGCGCTGCGGGTCGTCATTCGCGACGAAGCCGGCAACGAAAACGAGGACATGGTCCGGTTCACGATTTTGCCGGAGGGTTCGGAGATCGAGGATGACGGCCCGGCGACGGTTGGGGACGGCGGTTGCCGTCAGGGACGTCCAACCCACGCCTGGATGTGGCTCGCGATGCTCGGCTTTCTCAAGCGGCGGCGTCTCATGGCACGCCAATCGGCGCGGTGCGCGTCAGTTGCTCGAAGGCTCTGCTGATTGCGCTCGCGGGTGGGTGTTCCTCAGCGAGCCGACCAGGCGGGGATACGGAGCCGAGCACGACCACGAGCAGCAGTCGCTCGATCTCATCGCCCGGGCCCGATGAGACCGGCATGCTCGGAGGCTCTTCGTCGACCGGGAGCAGCAGCACGTGACGGTTGAACGCCGCCAGGGCTGAACTCAGCCTTCGTCTTCGTCGTGGACGAAGTGCTCGCGGGGCCGGATGGTGGTCCAGCGCTCGAACGCCTTCATCGTGCTGGGCTTGGCTTCGGCCAGCTTCTCGAACAAGTAGTCCTGAATGCCCTTGTGGACCATGCAGATGTTGTTGTCGGGCATGCGGCCGTAGATGGTGCCCTGGGTCTTGAGGTTGTGCGCGGGCACGGTGCCACAGTAGGGGCTGTAGGCGCATTGCTCGCAGTCGGGCTGGCCGTCCAGGTTGGAGGCGAGCGCGACGGCGCGGACCGTCTCGTGCCCCATCAGCTCGCGGTAGCGATGGGTGTCGACGTGCCCAAGCTGCAGCGAGTCGTCGCCCATGGCGTGCAGCATGCGGCCCTCGTCGCAGGTGAAGATGCGGCCGTCGTAGTTGTAAGCCAGCGCGCCCAGGCCGGTGCCCGACGGGCTGCGCAGGTCGAGAAAGTTGGGATCGGTGCCCTGCAGGATCTTCGTCAGGAAGATGCCCGCGTAGCGCTCGAGAATCTCCACGCCCTGCTCGTTGAGCTCGAGGATGTAGTCGACCGCCTCGCGGTAGAAGTCGAGGTAGGCGCTGCGCGGGTACTCGATCTTCAAGCGGGTGCGCTCGGCGAATCCGAACGGATCGACGGGGCGCAAGAAGATCGTCTTGCAGCCCAGCCCCACGTAGGTGTCGATGATCTCCTTGTGCATGGCGAGCGACGCCTTGGTGAGGGTGAGCAGCGCCTCCACGTGATAGAGCGTGGGGTCCAGGCCCATTTCCTCGTAGCGCTCGTTGACGCGCTTCATCCAGAACTTGGCCTTCTGGAACGCGTCGAACGTTCGCAGCTTGCGCTGGCCGTTGTGCAGCTTTTCGGGGCCGTCGATGCTCGTACAAAGCTGGACCTTGTGCGCGAGCAGGAAGTCGAGCTTCTCCTCGGTCATGAGCGAGAAGTTCGAGACCATCGTGAACTCGAGCCGCTTGCCGACGGTCTCGTTCTTCTTCAGCGCGTACTCGACGACGTGTTTGACAACCTCGAAGTTCACGAGCGGCTCGCCGCCTTGGAACTCGATGGTGACGAACGGGTTGGTGCTGCTGAGGATGATGTCGACCGCCTTCTCGGCGGTTTCCTTGGTCATGTCCGTGTGGACCTGATCCATGTTGGCGCGCGAGGCATGGCAGTAGATGCATGTCTCGTTGCAT
Source organism: Myxococcota bacterium (assembly GCA_039024335.1). Lineage (GTDB taxonomy): Bacteria > Myxococcota_A > Polyangia > Nannocystales > Nannocystaceae > CAJXVA01. Next base: position 7,668 of record JBCCQM010000095.1, on the reverse strand, counting down.
CGCAGCGTGACCACCAGCATGTGCAGGATGGGGCCGTGATCGAGGAAGTGCTTTCGCTCGCGCAGCGTCGCGGCGGCTTCGTGGACCCGGTAGGTCTCGCGCAGGAAGTTGCGCTGATCGAGCCGATCCCACAGCGAGCTGCCGCGTTCGACCGTGCCCTCGACGAAGCTGCGGTAATCCTCGGGCGCGAGGATGACGTGGTTGCCCTCGAAGTTGGTCAGCACCATCTGGCCGGCGACTTCGCGGTGGCGGAAATAGGCGGGAAAGCCCACTTTGGGGCGCAGTGGTGCGTTCATTTGGGCTCCTCCGTTTTGGGCGCGGTCGGTGCGGGGCGACCGTGCTTCTCTTCCCAGGTTTGGGCGATGCCCAGCGGGTCGTCGAAGGCATCGTCCGAGAAGTCGAACGCGTCCAGGTCGTCGAGGCTCGGTCCGGTCTGTCCGCCACCGAAGGCCTGCGCGATGACTGCGTCGTTGAGCACCCGGGTGTCTTCCTCGACGCGGTGATACAGGTCGCTGCTGCGGAGCTTGGCCTCGAAGGCGTCCGCGATGTGCTGCAGCGTGGCCGGGTCGTCGACGCTCTCCTTGGCCGACAGCGTGACGCGAATGCTGTCCGGGTCGGGGCGGTCGACCAGCACGAAGCATCGATCGATGAAGCCGATCGCGGCGCCCTGCACGACGTGCGGCGGGTGGCTGGCGGCGGGCACTGTGATGGCCACCGAGAGATCGTCGAAGGTGCGTTGGGGCGCGTTCACGGGCTGTTCTCCGGGTCTTCGGACGCGAGGCGTTGGGCGATGCGGCCGCGGAAGCCGGCGGGGACCGACTCGTGGCGGCGAGGGTCGTCGAGCGGCCGCACGAGGTCGGAAGCGTCGATGAGCCACGGTGGCTCGGGGACGTCGTCAAGCTCGTAGAATCCGCCGCAGAAGCAGGCGTGCGGACACGTGCTGCACTGCGGCTTTCGGGTGCGGCGCTCGGCGAGGTAGCCGGCCAGGTTCACGGTCTCGTTGTTGACGAAGACCATGTGGCGCTGAAGCTTGAGCAGGTCGCCCTGCAGGTGCTGCTCGTAGCCGGGCATGAAGCAATACGGCAGGTTGATCACCTGGATCTTCATGCGGTCGCCCCAGCGGTCGATGACGGCCTTGGTCTGGTCGGCGGCGGCTTGGGTGTCGGGCGCGACGTAGTGGGTCGCGCGTCCGAACGGGGTGAGGAACTGAATGTTGAGCCACCGCAGGCCCAGCGACCACGCGAGCTCGGCCATCTCGTGTTGAAGGGCGTGGTTGCCCTTGGTCACGGTGATGTTCATGCCCAGCTCCACGCCGGCGGGGCGCAGCCGCACGCAGTTGCGAATGCCAGCGGTGGTCTGCTCGAACGCCTCGGCCACGCCGACCTGCTGCGCATGAATGCGGGCGTTGGGACCGTGGACCGAGAAGAGCAGGGTGGTGAGTCCGCTGTGGACAAGCTTGGCCGCAAAGCCCTCGTACGCGCAAAGCCGACCGTTGGTGGTCACGTTGGCGGTGCGATAGCCGATGCGCCGCGCGTACCGAATCAGTCCGACCAGCTCGGGGTTGAGCGTGGGCTCGCCACCGTCGAAGTCGACCATCTGCACGCCTTGCGCACGGTAGCGGTCGAGCTGCTCTCGCTGGCGCGGCGGGTGCCCGTCGATCTGGGTCCGCGTGCCCACGGCGCAGAACGTGCAGTGGTTGTTGCACGCGTAGGTGACGTTCATGATCAGCTTCTTCGGCCCGCGCGAGGCGTCGAGGCGCGCGGTGAAGGTGTCCATGAACGCGGTGAGGGTCTCGGGCGGGACCTCGCACCCCGTGATCGACGCGGCCTTTTGAAAGCGCGGGCCCCAGTCCTCGACCACGGGCAACGAGGTGTGCGCCGCCAGCTCGGTGCCGGGCAGCGGCGTTGCGTACTGCACTGCGGGATACGCCCCGTGCTCGTCCCAAAGCCGCAGCGCGAGGGCCAGCGTGTCGTTGATCTGCGCCGCGGTCTCGCCGGGCAGTCCGATCATGTAGTGCACCAGCAGGGAGACTCCCGCTGCAGAAGCATGTTGGGCGGCGGCTTCGATCGCGCCGAGGTTGAGCTTCTTCTGCACCACGTCGCGCACGACGTCGGGGCTGCCACTCTCCGCGCTGACGCTGACCGTGGTGATGCGGCCCTTCAGGCGCGTGAAGTCCTCGGCGCGCAGGTAGTCGGCCCGCATGCCGTTGGGGACCTCCAGCTTCAGTGACGCGCCCTCGACCGCGTCGAGCACCGCTTCGAAGTGGGTGCGATGCACGTTGACCATCTCGTCGAGCACCGCGACGCGTCCGGCCCCAAGCGCGCGCATCGACGCGAGCGCGTCGGCGATGCGAGGCGCGGGCACGCGACGCTGCGTCTTGGCGTCGCCGGGCTGTCGGTCGGGGTTGGACGAGCAGTGGATGCAGGTGAACGGGCAGCCGCGGCTGGTGACGACCGGAAGCGCGCGTGCGTGGATGGGAAAGGCCCAGTCGGCACGACCGAGGTTGGCGACGACGCGATCGTGAAATGCCCACAGCGCTTCCACGTCGACGCGGGTCCAGTCGGGCGGTGCGAGCGTGTGCAGGTTCGGCTGCGTCCCGCGTACTACGCCGACCGAGCGCGTACCCGCCTCGAGTAGGGCCGGCACGCTGGCCTCGCCCTCGTACTTCACGTAGCCGTCGACGCTGGGGTACGCGCGAAGCACCGCGTCGCCGGGGACCTCGACGTAGTGCTGGCCCGACTGATAGAGATCCGCGAGCAGGAGCGGAACGTCGCCCAAGCGCGCGCGCAGCTGGTCGAGCAACGGCGCGAGCACATCGTCGCGGTGCGGTGGGCGATGGAACGGAGTGTAGGCGACCGCCGCACCCTCGAAGTCTGCGCCCCCGAGTGCCGCGAGGACCTCGTCGACCGCAGCCCCCATGTGCAGGCGCCCGTCGTCGCGCTCGCGCAGCGTCGCACCGGGCAGTGCAAACGCGTCGAGCAGCGTCACGTCGTGCCCGCGGTCGGCGAGCGTCGTGGCGAGCGAAACGGCCCCTAGGTCGCTGAAGTACGGGTAGTCGATGAAGTCCCGCGCCACGCTGACGGGGGGATGCACGACCAACATCCGCACCCGCTCACGATAGCAGGCTGCCGGGACGGTGGGCATCCGAGCCCCCCGTGGCGTCGCGTTCTCGCGGGTCTGTCGGGCCTGCGCAGCGCCGCCGTCGCCCCTATACTCGGTCCCATGGATTTGTTGACGAGCGCAGGATGGCCGCGGCTTTCGGCCGCCGCGGTTGCGGGGATGCTGGTCTGTGGCTGCTTCGACCCCAACGACTCACCGCCCGCGAGCGGTGCCACCGACAGCGGCTCGTCGACCGCTGCGAGCGACCCGAGCGCCGGAACGCAGCCGAGCGACCCAACCGAGGACTCGAGCGATCCCAGCGGCGTCACCGAGAGCGACACCGAGGACCCGAGCGATCCCAGCGGCGTTACCGAAAGCGACACCGAAGACCCGAGCGACCCGACGCAGGGCGATACGGACGACCCGACGCAGGGCGACACCGACGACCCGACGGACCCGAGCGACACCGACGAAGTGCCCGTCCTGTGCGGCGACGGTACGCCGGTCGCGACCGAGCTGTGCTTCGACGACCCGCCGAACACCTTCACCACGCCGCCGCTTCCGACCGACGTTGTTGTCGGTGACATCTCGTCCAACGGCCTGCTCGACATCGTCATGGTCAGCCACGGGCAAGACACCAGCGAAGATGGACAGCTTGCCGTGCTCGAGGCCGACGGTGTCGGTGGCTACATCATCGAGCAGACGCTCAACGTGCCGAGTCGACCCGCGCGCGTGCGTCTCGCCGACGCCGATGGTGACGACGACCTCGACATCTTCGTCCATGGGAACGGGACCGTAATGCTCCGCAACGCGGGCTCGTTCTTCTCGAGTACGATGGTCTCCGCATCGCCCCTCTCCGCGTTTTGGGAAGTCTCGGACGTGTGGATCGCGGATGTCGACGGGGATGAGGTGGTCGACGTCGGCATGACGCAGGCGTACTCGCGCGAGGTCGTGCTCGGCACGATCAACAACGGCAACTGGTCGGCAGGCAACACGGTGAACCTCCCGGGCCCCGGTGAAGGTTCGTCGGGGATGGCTGCGGGCGCGATGTCGCAGGACGACGACGACGATGTGGACGTGGTCCTTTTCAACCAGTATTACTCGAGCGCGTTCATCCTCGCGAACAACGGCAGCGGCATGTTCAACATGGGCCCCGAAGTCCAGCTCTGCCCGGCCGACATCGACGGGGTTCGCTACGGCGAACTCGCGGATTTCAATGATGACGGTGTCACCGATATCCTCGCGACCTGTGTCGATGGTGATGCGGTCATCGTGCTCGGCACGGATTCAGGTTTCACGGACCCGATCGTGCTGCCGCTCTCGGGCGCCTGGAAGCCCTATGCGGCCGACATGGACGGCGACGGCGACCTCGACGTCCTGGTCACCAGCCGCACGCTCGACCGGGCGGTCATCTTCGTCAACGACGGAATCGGAGCCTTCGAGCTCTCCGAGGTGCAGTTCATGGCTCCGGGCGCAGTCTTCGGTGCGGCCCCGGCCGACCTGAACGACGATGGAGCCATGGACGTGGTGCTCGTCTCCGCACCGATGGCAGCCGACGGCCGCCTCGACATCTACCTGGCGACGCCGTAGGTGAACTTTTCTCCAGGTCGCCCGAAATAACGGCGTGGATCAGGGTGTTGCGGCCGAACCGATGTTCGACCGCATGATGACCATGATCCGCGCCAACCTCGACCAGATGCTCAGTCGAGCCGAGGACCCCCAGAAGGTGCTCGACTTGGTCATCGTCGACATGCAGACGCAGCTGGTCGAGGCGAAGAAGCAGGTGGCGGTGGTCATCGCCGACGAGCGTCGGCTGCATCGGCAGGCGCAAGACGCTGCGAATCAAGCCAAGACCTGGGAGGACAAGGCGATGCTCGCGGTTCGCTCGGGCGCCGACGACCTGGCCCGGGCGGCGCTCCTGCGCAAGAAAGAGCATGACGAGCTGGCCACGATGTACCAGGAGCAATGGGCCGCGCAGAAGAACTCCTGCGACGCGCTTCGCTCCGCCCTGCTGGGGCTGAGCCAGAAGATCGCCGAGGCGCATCGAACCCGGCGCGTGCTGCAGGCCCGCATGCGTCGCGCCGAGGCGCAGAAAACGGTCAACGCCGTCTTGGCCGGAATCAATACGTCTCAGCACGAAGGCGCAATGGCCCGGATGGAGCACCGCGTCACGCAGCTCGAAGCCGAGGCCGACGCCACGCTCGAGCTCACGGAGGGCTTCGAGCCCTCCCTCGACGCGCAGTTCAAGGCGCTCGAAGCGAGCAGCGTCGATGACGAGCTGCTTGCGCTCAAGGAGCGCGTCGCCCTCGAAGGCGTGCCACCGCGTCGCGCACTCGCGTCGGCGTAGGGGCCTGCTGCAGTCTGGCGCCGCCGGAAGAAAAACGGGAAACACTCGATTTCCCGTGATCCGCGGGGCACCCGATCGTCTCTTTCTCGCTGGAGTGCCAGCGCGAGCATCGCTCGGCTGGCCTTGCGAACCGGAACGGAGACGACGTCATGTACAAGTTCACAGCCATCATCGCCCTCTGCAGCTCGGCTGCGCTCCTTCCCGCGTGCGACAGCAAGCCCTGCTCAGGCGGCGGAATGGCCGCCGATGGCCGTCCGTTGCCCGCCGCATGGTCCGAGGTGATGCCGGCGTTGCCCGGAGCGGTCGCGTGTCGTGACGAGACGGGCATCACCGATCAAGAGTTCTCTCGGAGCTACGAGATCGGAAAGGACGCCGACGACGGCAAGCGCCAGTGGACGAAGCACCTCGTCGCGAACGGATGGGCCAAGGGGTCCGTCTCCCTCGATGACGACGCCTTCGTCGCGGAGTCCTTCGACCGCGACGGCCACGAGCTCAAGGTCTCGTGCAGTCGCGCCGTGAAGGACAAGGGCTGGTGCACCGTCGTGTTCACCCCGGGCGGCTGAGCCGGACCCGCTAGCGATCGGCGTTGGCGCGGGCGGCTGCGGCGAGGAACACCGCGACGCCGTCGCCGGCGCGGTCGAGGTTTGCTGTAAAGCGCGGGTCAGTCTCGTACATGGCCGCGATTTGGCCGTACATGGCGCGACTGCACGGGTAGAAATAGCGGTCGATGTGGAGTCGGTAGGCTTCGGCGAGGGCGAGACCTTCGTCGCTGTCCGGCGTGTGTCCGGCCGCGAGGGCGTCGGCGATCCGGGCCGTGATTCGGGCTTCGGCTGCGCGGATCGAAGTCCACGTGGCTTCGTCGTAGACGGCGGTGCGTCGCTTGCTCTCTTGGTACGCGTCGGTGGAGCCCCAGCGTGCTTCGGCCTCGGCCTCATAGCGTGCGGGGTCGAAGCCTTCGAACAGCGCTTTGGGCTCGACGGATTTGCCCTGCAGCGAACGCAACGCGGCATCGATGGCGTCGAGCAGCTTGGCGGTGGTCTCCGCGCGGGCGAGCAGCTGGCTCCGCTGGTCCGCGAGGGCTTTGGCGAGGTCGAACCCGGGGTCGTCGAGAACCGCCTTGACCCGCTCGAGCGGCAGCCCCAGCTCGCGGTAGACCAAGATCTGCTGGAGACGGAGCAGGTCGCCGTCGGTGTACGTGCGGTAGCCGTTGGAGCTGCGAGCGGGCGAAAGCAGCCCAATCTCGTCGTAGTGGTGCAGCGTGCGGACGGTAATGCCGGTGAGTTCGGCGACCGCCTTCACCGATCGGTTCTTTCGAGCCATGCTCCGAACCGTAGGGTCTCACGCAACGAGAGGGTCAAGCGCCGCGAGCGATGTCAAAGCGCGAGCGTGAAGCCGATCTGCGGGGCGACGGACATGCTGCAATTGCTGCGGAACGGCCCACACACGAAGTTCTCGTTCCAGCGCGACTCGGGGACGCGCCCGTCGAACTCGACGCCCAGCTGCAGCATCGCGCGCTGGCCCAGCAGCATCACCACGCCGGTGCCAGCCGCCCACCGGCCGTACGTTCCAAGTTCCTTGTTGAAGGCGTCCACGCCGAAGCCTGCCCACGCCAGCGGTGAGAAGCGCCGACGCGGCAGCATGAGCAGCGTGGCGATGGGGGTGAAGCGGAACTCGAAGAAGTCGCCCAGGGGGTCGAAGTGGAAGACGTTGAGGACCTCGGCGCCGATCCCGAACCAGGGCACGACGAACTGGGTCGCGGCGACGCCGAAGCCGAACACGCGGTTGCCCGCGAGGATTAGCGGCCCCACCCACGTGCGACCGTACAGTGAGGGGCGCCGCTTGGGCCGGTACTGCGCGGGTGCGGGAGGCTGAAGCTCGACGATCTCTCGCTCTGGTTCGGCCTCGACCGGCGGTGGCGTCGTCGGCTGCTCGCGATGCATCGTCGGGGCGGCCTCGGCGGGGCCCGCGGGCGATGGCGCGTCGGGCTGTGCGGGTGCATCGGGAGCCGTCGCGTCGCTGGGCGCCGGCGCTGGCGCCGTCTCGGCGGGTGCATCCGGGTCCTCGAGCTCTTCCCACTCGAGGTCGTCGACGGGCGGGGCCACGGATTGAAGCGCTACAAGGAGGAATGCCGCGAGGACGCGGCCACTCGCGAAGGCATCGCACCATGTCCTCCCTCGCCGCCCTTCTGCTTCTCGCGCTTCAATCCGTGGCCCCGCCCGTCG
>JBCCQM010000094.1:0-30354 GCA_039024335.1 Myxococcota bacterium | reverse complement strand
CTTCGATGAAGAGCCACAGCAGGCGCCACAGGCCACGGTGGAACAGACAGCGCGCGAGACCGATGACTGTGAACCACTTCGAGTCGAGGAGCACGATGGCCAGGTCGCCGGCGAGCTCTTAGTCGTCGAGCTGCAGGAACTCTTCATCGTCCCGCTGCTCTTGCGCGCGCGCTTCGTCGATCTGTCGCTGCGGAACGAACGGCGCGCTCGGGTCGAGGAAGCGACACGCCAGCACGGTGCCCGTCGGGCTCGGTCGGCCCTCGATGTGCAGCACCGGCGATGCCGCCTCGGAGTCGCGCGTGTAGTGACGGACGCGAATCGTCCCGCGGTCGAGGTCGTGGACGTTGAGCAGGAACCGGTGATCGGGAGGATACGGACACGGGTCATCGGTCACGCACGTGTCGTCCCGCGCCACGAGCACCTGCACGAAGTCTTCGATCGTGCCGAACCGCGTCTGAAAACTCTGCGTCTGCACCGAGCGCTCCACCCAAAGCCTACGCACGCGCCCCGAACGCGCAGCCACCCGCCCGACGCCGTCCGCCACCCCCACAGAGCTGTCGCGAACCTGTGCACTTCGTCCGCAGCCCGACGCCCCCCCCCGCCACCGCCAAACGACGCACCGCAAAGACCTTTCCCCACCGGACCCGGGCAGCCGAGCCCCTACTCGCCACACCACCCGCCGCCAACGTACCCACGCGCATCCCGCGACCCGTATCCCCGAAACCCCGGAGGGGTGCGGAGCAGGAAAAAGGAAAAGGCCGAGCGCAAGCACGGCCGAGCGCAAGCGGATGCGCCCCGCTCACCCCTTTCCCAAGTCCCCCAAAGCAAGAGAGCGAGCACCCCCGAAGGGGTGCGGAGCGGGAAAAAGGAAAAGGCCGAGCGTAGAGGCAGGCTCGAAAGGGTCTTCGGAAGAACCCCCCTCACCCGAAGGGGGGGTTCTGAAGAAGACCCGTCTCCGCCCTCCCGCGAGGCCTAATGACAGGCCGTCGCCACGGGCAGCGCGCCCGTGAGCAGGTTGATGTTGCCGTCATTGAGCCACGGCGAGGTGCCGCCGTCGTCGGTGTTTCGATAGAACTGCATCTGCCCCGGGCCATCCTCGGGGTTACCGAGTCCGGTGGCCACGACGACGTTGTGGGTCCAGTCGCGGCAGGCGGCGCCGTCGGTGCGCAGGAATCCGACCGGGTTGCCGCCGACGTAGTCGCGAAGGAAGCAGCCGAAGTCTTCGTGGTCGCCGCAGCCGGGCTCGAGGGCGAGCGGATCGTCGCCGCTGAAGGTGACGACGGTTGCGGTGGCCTGCGTCCCGTTCCACGCGCTCGCGGTCATGAACACGAGCATGTCCAGCGGGCTGGGCATGGGGGTGAACGCATCGAGAATGCCCTGGCGATCGCCGATGTCTACGGACAGGTCGAACGGGTCGGCGATGGCGGTCAGCGAGAAGTCCGCGACGTCGTCGTACGCCTGGCCTGCCCCCGGGATTGCCTCGGGGTACTCCATGACGATCAGCTCGGAGAAGGCGCTCTGCGGGCGGGCGGCGTAGAGCCGGTTGTGCCACGGGTCGAAGGTCAGCTTGCGCGCCGAGAAGGCGGTGTTGTTCTCCTCGGGGTAGGGCTCGCGAAGGTCGATCGGACTGCCCGCGACCTCGGTCGGCGTGTCGCCCGAGACGTCGTAGGCGAAGATTTCGTCGGTGAGCCCGTGGAAGAGCGCCAGCAGGTTGCGCGGGCCGTCGACGTCGAGCGAGGTGGTCGAGGGGATCGCGATCTCCGAAAGCAGCGCGGGCGCGGCGGGGTCGGACACGTCCACGGTGTGCAGCCGCATCTGTCCGGTCCCGGCCTCGTTGTCGTCGGCCACGACGTACAGCCGCTGGTGGTACGGGTCCACGCGAACGAAGCGCGGCGCTGTCGGGACGTCGAACGTGCCGAGCAGGGTCGGGGCAACCACGGGATCCGCCGGCCCGTCGGGGCGGCCGAGGCCGTAGATGGCGACGACGCCCGCCACGTCCTGCGCGACGTAGAGGCGGTCGTTCACGTCGTCGAGCGCCATGTCGTGCGTCACGGCGCCCATGTCGATCGAGTCGCCCGCGGTCGGGGTCTCACCGTCGACGCGGTACCAGCGGAGATCGTTGTCGAGGAAGTGCGCGACGTACACCACGCCGGACTTGGCGACGGGCTCGGGCAGCGTGCCCGGCTCGAGGCCCGTGTCGGCACCGGTGGTTTCGTCGCTTCCATCCCCGCTATCGCCGGCGGTGACGCCACTGCTGCCGGGGCTGGTGTCGCCCGAGGTGCCGTCGGATCCGTCGCCGGGATCGACCGTGGGATCGGTCGAGGCCGAGATGCCCGAGCTGTCGCCAATGCCGCTGTCGGCGTCATCGCCAGAGGTGTTCGAGGCCGTGGCCGTGCCATCGCCGGCCACCACGCCGTCGTCGCTGCAGCCCACCGCGAGGCAGACGAGCATCGAGACGAGTCCCAAAGAGCCATGTGCACGCATCATTCGACTTCCGTACCACAAAATCCCACGTGTACGTCAGTGTAATCCGGCCTGCGGGAATCACACCGTGTTCAGGCACGCAGGGCCATGTCGCGAGGGTGCGAGCATTTTCGGTGCTGCTAGCCTGCGGGCGTCATGACCCCCCGTCGAAGCCGATGGGGCGCGGTCGCGGTCGCGATGCTGATGGGCTCGTCGATGATCTCCCCCAGCACCACGTCCGCCGCGCCAGCCACCGAATCCTCCGAGCTCGTCGTCGAGCTGCCGTTCGAAGCGTACACGCTCGACAACGGTCTCCAGGTCATCTTGCACAGCGACCGCCGGGTTCCGCTGGTCGCCGTCGACGTCTGGTACCACGTCGGCAGCGGCGATGAAGAGCCGGGCCTCAGCGGCTTCGCGCACCTGTTCGAGCACATGATGTTCCAGGGCGCGAAGCACATCGGCGCCGACGTTCACTTCGACACGCTGCGCAAGATCGGCGGCACCGGGGTCAACGGCACCACCAACAAGGACCGCACGAACTACTTCGAGGTCGTGCCCAGCCACCAGATCGAGACCGCGCTGTGGCTCGAGAGCGACCGGATGGGATACCTGCTCGACCTGCTCAACCAGGAGAGCCTCGACAACCAAATCGACGTGGTCCGCAACGAGCGACGCCAGCGCTACGACAACGTGCCGTTCGGCAAGGACCGCTTCGCCATCGCGGCCGCGCTCTACCCCGAGGGGCACCCGTACCGCTACCTGACCATCGGCAAGCACGAGGACCTCGAGAACGCGAAGCTCTCCGACGTTCGCGACTTCTTCAAGAAGTGGTACGTGCCCAGCAACGCCACGCTCGTGCTCGCGGGGGACTTCGAGATGGAGGACGGCAAGGCGCTGGTCGACAAGTGGTTCGGCAGCTTCCCCGCCTTCGACAAGCCAGGCCACACCGCGCCCGAGCTGCCCGCGTTGACCAAGACGACGCGCACCGAGCTCGACGACGGCTTCGCCAAGTACACGCGGCTGCACTTCGCGTGGCATAGCCCGGCCAAGCTGGCGCCCGGAGACGCCGAGCTGACCGTGCTCGGCCGTGTGCTCGGCGCGAGCGGCTGGGGACGGCTCTACAAGCGGCTGGTCCTGGGCTCGCAGGCCGCACAGCGCGTGCGCGTGTACCAGTCCGGCAACGGCTTCTCGGGCGAGTTCCACGTGATGGTCGACGTGAAGCCGGGCAACGACCTCGCCGCGGTCGAGGCCGTCGTGGCCGAAGAGCTGAAGACCGCAATCGCGGAGCCCATCACCCCGGAGGAGCTCGAGCGCGTCGTCAACGGCGTCGAGAGCAGCTTCGTGTGGGGTCTCGAAGAGGTCATCGGCCGCGCCGAGCGGCTGCAGTTCTTCAACCACTACGCGGGCAAGCCCGGGTACACGCAGGAGTACCTCGAAGCGTTCCGCGCGCTGACACCCGCGAAGATTCAGGCGCAGGCCCAAGCCACGCTGCAGGCCCCGCGCGCCGAGGTCGTCACGCGGCCCGCTGCCGCCAAGAAAGGAGGTGAGGGATGAAGCGTCTGCTCCTGCCGCTCGCGCTGCTTCTCGGCTGCGCCTCCTCGCCGACCACCTCGGCACCCGCCTCCAACGGCACCATCGCCATCACCGCCTCGCCTGCCGAAGGATCCGCCGTGGTCTGGCCCGACGAAGAGTTTCGCTACACCCAGCCGTCCGCCCGCCAGCCCGCCGAGCTCGACATCCCGCCCGTCGAGCGCTTCACGATCGAGCCGGGCATCGACGTCTACCTGGCGTCGCGCCCCGAGCTGCCGACGGTCTCGCTGTGGATGAGCTTTCCGACCGGGTCGATGACCGACCCCGCGGGCAAGCGCGGTCGTACCAGCGTGTGCATGAGCTTGGTCAGCCAGGGCACCAAGACGCTCGACAAGGTCGCCTTCGAAGAGAAGCAGGCCGACCTCGCCAGCTCGGTGTGGGCCAACTCGGGCTCCGAGAGCTTGAGCACCGGCGTCTCGTCGCTCAAGCGCACGCTCGAGCCCACGCTCGACCTGTGGGTGGAGATGCTGCGTGAGCCCGGCATGCGTCAGGGCGACCTCGACCGCATCAAAGCGGCGCGCAAAGCCTCGCTCGCGCAGAACAAGTCGGCGCCCGGCAGCCTGGGGCGCCGCTTGTGGAGCTCCGTCGTGATGGGTCCCGAGCACCCGTACGGGCGCGTGACCACCGAGAAGGACTATTCGTCGATCACCAAGCGCGACTGCGAGAAGTTCCTCAAGACGCTGGGCCCTCAGAACGCGCAGCTGTTCGTCGCGGGCGCGATGACGAAGGCCGAGGTCGAGTCGATGATCGGCGGGCGCCTCGAGGACTGGAAGGGCAGCACGTCCACGCCGGACGTCCCTCCCGAGCCTGCACCACGCAGCGGCGGCATCTTCTTCGCCGACATCCCCGGTGCCGCGCAGTCGCAGATCTACGTGGGGCATCCCGGCCCGCAGCGGGGCGCGAAGGACTACGAAGCGAACCGCCTGGTCGCCGCGATCCTCGGCGGCAGCTTCAGCGGCCGCGTGAACATGAACCTGCGCGAGGACAAGGGCTTTGCCTACGGCGCCCGCGCGCGGTTCTCCTACTACAAGCACGCCGGGGTGTTCGCGATGAGCTCCTCGGTGCGCAGCGATGCAACCGCGGCGTCCATCGGTGAGCTGCTCAAGGAACTCGAGCGGATGCGGACCGAGCCGGTCACGCTCGACGAGCTTCAGCGCGAACAGGACGCGGCGGTGGCGAGCCTGCCCGCGATGTTCTCTACCTCGCGCCGCCTGCTCAGCACGTATTCGAACCTGGTGTTCTACGGCTTGCCGCTCGACTACTACGACGCGTTCGTCGGCCGGATCTCCGACCAGGGCATCGCGAACCTGAGGACCTCGGCCCGTAACAACCTGCAGGCTTCGGACCTGTCGATCCTCGTCGTCGGCGACGGGGAGAGCGTGCTGCCCACGCTGCTCAAGCTCGCGCAGGACGAGAACCTCGGGGGCGGCACCGTGACGGTGCTCGACGCCGACGGCCGCGTCGTCCGCACGGTTCGATAGCAGCCTGCGGTGCAACCCAGCGCGGCGTCGTGATGGGTTGCACCACGGGCTGCTCGGCACGCAACCAAACCGGCAGCGCCGGCAGCTTGGGGATCGAGATGGGAATTTCGAGAACCAGCGCGGCGCTGTCGCTGCTTGTGGCCGTAGGCTGCGCCGGGGGCGCAGATGATGATCCGGTGCCGGGAGGCTGGGTGGGGGACCCCGAAGGCTCGACCGGCGTCTTCGATCCGATCCCGCCGCAGGAGCCGAGCACCGGCGCAAGCTTCACCGGCGGCAACGGGATGACCAGCTTCACCAGCGGCGACCCGACCGCGTCGTCGACGGCGGCGACCATGACCACGACCGCCGCGGGCGAGGACAGCACCGGCGGCTTCGATGAGAGCAGCACCGGCGACCTCTCCGACTCCGATGCCGAGTCGGACTCCGACGCCGAGTCGGACTCGGACGAGAGCTCCGACAGTGGAAACGCGATCGTCCCCCAGCCGTGCGAGCTGCTGCACTTCGACGCCCCGCCGCCGGGCACCTGGAACCAGTTCGGGGAGGTTCCGCAGGCGGTCGCAGGTGGCGCGCTGCAGTTCGACATTCCCACGTCGGTCGGCTTCGGCCTGCTGCAGTACGGCGGCGCGGTCGACTTCGACGAGATGTTCGTGCGCATGCAGGTCGAGTCGTTCACGGCGGCGGCCGGCGGCACGATCTTCGGCCTCAACTTCGACTCGGGTCCGAACACGGAGTCGGTCGCGATTCAGGTGCAAGCGGGCGGCGTCGAGGCGCACCACACGGTGCCGGGGCAGACCCCCGCGCCCACCATCGTGGCCGCGCCCGCGCTCCCGTTCTTCGTCCAGCTGCGCGCCAGCGGCGGCCAGCTGCACTATGAGACCTCCTCCGACGGCGTGAACTGGACGACGATTCGTTCGATTACCCGGCCGGGCTTCTTGGACGGTGCGAACATGAACGTCGTGGCGGGCAACTGGATGGGCGTTGGCTCGACGCACACGGCGCGCGCCGGTCAGCTCGAGGTTTGCGCGAACTGAAGGCTTCGAAAGCCACCACCGGACCGCCGGGAATCGCGGTTTTGTGACGGATGGCGGCGCTGCAGGGCTCGCTGAGATCGCCCGTGCTGCCTTCCTTCCCCCAGTGGCACGTGCGATGGTCGGTCGGTGAGCGGCCCCTCGACGCCTTGCCCGGACGAAGAGCTCGTCTCGGCATTCGTCCAGGGCCAGCTCGACTCCGCCGACCGGCGCGATATCGAAGCGCACCTCGACGACTGTGAGGCGTGCTCGAAGGTCGTCGCCGACCTTGTCCGGATCTTCTCGGTCGACGCGCCGCGGTCGTTCGAGCACGTCAGCCAGCCGTCTGACGAGTTGTCGGTGACCGAGGGCGCGGGCGCAGCCACGATCCACGACTCGGACTTTCTGCCGCCCGGCTCTTCGATCGGTCGCTACCGGACGCTCGAGTGCGTGGGCGTGGGCGGGATGGGCGTCGTCTATGCCGCCTACGATCCCGAGCTGGATCGGCGCGTCGCGCTGAAGCTGCTGCTCCGCAACGCGGCCACGGGCGAGTCGGGCCGGCGCGCTCGGTTGGTCCGCGAGGCGCAGTCGCTCGCAAAGCTCACCCACGCCAACGTGATTACGGTCCACGACGTGGGCACGTGGCGGGACCAGGTCTTCGTGGCGATGGAGTTCGTCGAGGGCGGCACGCTCAAGACCTGGATGCGCGAGGGGCCGCACGACTGGCCCGCGGTGCGCCTCAAGATGCTCGCCGCAGGCCGGGGGCTGGTGGCGGCCCACGCCGCTGGGCTGGTGCATCGCGACTTCAAGCCCGACAACGTCCTGCTCGGCAGTGACGGGCGGGTGCGCGTGACCGACTTCGGGTTGGCGCGGTGGGAAGACGGCGCGGTGTCGACGGGGGAGCAGCTCATCAGCGGGGCGTCCCGGGACAGCGTCGAGGCGCTCAAGACGGACCCCGCCATGTTCGTCAGCCCCGAGGTCTCGCTCACGCGCACCGGCACGCTCGTGGGGACGCCCGCCTACATGGCTCCCGAGCAGTACGAGCAGAAGCTGGCCGACGCCGCGAGTGACCAGTACTCGTTCTGCGTCGTGCTGTACGAGGCCCTGTACGGGCGGCGCCCCTTCAAGGGCGAGACGCTGGCCGAGCTCGCCACCAACGTGGTCAGCGCGGGCAAGGTCGAGTTCCCCTCGAACGTCTCCGTGCCGCGGCACGTTCGGACGGCGCTGCGGCGGGGTCTCAGCCGGATCCGGTCGGAGCGCTTCGGCTCGATGCAGGAGCTACTCGCCGTGCTCCAGCACCGAAGCGCCCGGCGATGGCAGCTCGTTGCTGCGGGCGTCTTGCCCGCCGCGCTCCTGGGCGCGGGCGTGATGGCCTATCAGAAGGGGACGCCAGCGGAGGCCGAGCCGACGTGCAGCGCCGACGGACTCTCCGAGGTGTGGGGCTCGTCGCAGCGCAGCGCGATCGCGGCTGCGTTCGCAAAGACCGAGCTCGCCTACGCCGACGCCCTGGCGCCTCGCGTGCTCGAGACGCTCGACGCCTACGCCGACAGCTGGACGTCGGCGAGCGTCTCGGGGTGCGAGGCGCGGCAAGCCGACGGACGGGTCGCGCTCGCGGCCCTTCAGGAGCGCTGCCTGCAGGACCGTCGCATCGCGCTGGAGGTCGTCCTGGGCAGCTTGGAGTCGGTCGCGCCCGAGCGCGTCGCCAGCTCGATGAACATGGTGTCGTCCCTGCCGCCGGCCGCGGCGTGCCTGGACGAGCAGGCGCTCCTGTCCGATGTCCCACCGCCGGCACCGGAGGCGATCGAGGAGCAGGTCGAGGCGGTCCGCCGCGGTCTGGCCAAGGTCGAAGGTCACCTGCTCGCGGCGCAGTACGAGCAGGGGACGGCGCTGGCCCGAGACCTCGATGCCAAGGCCGCCGCGCTCGACCATGCGCCGCTGCGCGCAGAGACGCGGGTCGCGCTGGGAGAGCTGCTCGACCGCGCGGGCAAGGTCGAGGAGGCGCTCGCGCTGTTCGAGGCGGCCGAGCTCGACGGCACCGCGTCGAGGCACCACCGCGTCACGGCCGAGGCGCTCACGCACCAGGTCTATCTTCACGGCGCGTTCTTGGAGCACACCGAAGTCGCGAGGCGGCTGGTCGCCCGCGCCCGGGCTGAGGGCGAGGCCGGTGGCCTCGGCGACGCGTTCCGGACGGCGCTGCTGATGAACGCCTCGACAGTGGAGTTCCACGCGTCGGACTACGAGGCTGCGGAGCGCCTGTCCAAGGAGGCGCTCGCGCTGCGCGACCGGGAGGAGAACCCGCTGCGATGGGCGGACGCCGTCTACAACCTGGCGGCGATTCAGGTCACGCGCGGGGCCCTTGCCGACGGCGTCAGCGGGCTCGAGCAGTACCTCGAGGTGTTCGAGTCGGAGGTGGGCCGTATTCACCCGGAGGTCGCGGTCGGCTACCACACGCTCTCGTATGCGCTGCGTCAGATGGGGCGCACCGAGGCCGCTCGGGAGGCGCTGCAGACCTGCCTGTTCATTCACGAGAAGACCACGGGCACCGAGCACCCTACGTATGCGAACCCTCTGACGGATCTGTCGCGACTCGAAGGCGGGCTGGGCAACTACGACGAGGCGATTCGGCTTGCGCGTCAGGCGATGGCCCTCCGCAACCGCCACGGCACCGAGCCCCTCACGGCCGCAGAGAATCACCTCGACATCGCGGAGTGGATCGCAACGAAGGGGGACTTGGAGCAGGGGCAGGCGGAGCTCACCCTGGCGTTTGCAGAGGCGCGGGCCGTGGTCGAAGAAGGGCACCCGCACCTTGCGACGTTCTACGCGCTCGAGGCGTCGTTGGCTGCGTACCGCAAGGATCTTCTGGCTGCCAAAGCGGCGTCCGACCAGGCCGCGACGCTGTACGCCAAGGCCTTCGGTGATGACCACCCCAACGTGTGGGGGACGAAGGTCGCATGGGCGGAAAACCTCGAGATCGCGGGAGAACGCGCCAAGGGCATTGCAGAGCTGCGGGCGCTCATTCCCGCCATGGAAGGCGCCAACGCGGTGCAGATGCTGCCCGACGCGCAGTTCAAGCTCGCGAAGATGCTGCACGCCGAAGGGGCCGCAGCCGAGGAAATCTCGGCGTTGGGGGCCGCTGCCGAGCGGGGCTACGTGGAGCTTGCTCGCCCGGCCGACGCCGCGTCGGTGGCACGCTGGCTTGCCGACCGTTCGTGAGCCGAAAGTCCGGTATCGTACGGCCGTGCGAATCGCGATCTTCTCCGCGCTGCTCGTGTCCATTTTCGCCGCGCCTTCGGTCGCGTCCGCCGACGTGATCCCGTTCGAGGTCGAGGCGTGCAGCGGCAAGAAAGAGGGGGCGAAGTGTTCGATGTTCGACCAGCCCGGGACCTGCGCCAAGAGCACCTGCTCCAAGCTCGACTACAGCAACGGCACGCCGCCCAAGCCCAAGAGCTACGACTGCGTGGTGTGTCAGATTGCGCCCGACGGCAAGCCCATCGGGCCGAACGATCCGCCGCCGACCGACCCCGCACCCCAGGACGGTGACGCGCCGGCGCTGGCCGACGCCGCGCCATCGGGCGACGACACGCCTGCACCCTCGCCCGACGCGGAGGCCAAGGCTCCGGCCGAGGCCGACAAGGCCGAGGCGGGCAAGGCCGAGGCGGGCAAGGCCGGGGAGAGCAAGTCGGACGACGCCAAGGCCGAAACGAAGGCATCGGGCTGCGCCGTCGGAGGCGGTTCGACCCTGGGCCTCTTGTTGTTGGGTGCAGCCGCCGTGTTGCGCCGCCGTCGTGACTGAGCGTTGCTGAGTTCCCACTGAGGCTCGGGGGCGCCGTGGCATCGAAGGAGGCTCTTCTTCCGCATCAGCGCGTCCTGGTCGGCGTGGCGCTGCTCGGGGCCGTCACGCTCCCGCTTGCAACCTACGCGGTGACCCTTGCCGTGTTTGGTGCGGCCCACGTGCTCGCGGAGCTGCGCTACGTGGTGCGTCGATTCGGCGCCCGCGTCGGTCGGCGAACCGCGGGGGCGATGCTCGGGGGCGTGCTCGCGATTGGGTGTACGCGCGCGTTGATGGTGGCGGGCGTGCTGCCTCCGGCAGTGGGTCGTCTGATCGAGCTTGGCTTCGGCGTCGCGCTGGCGCTGGCGGTCGTGCCGGCGGCGTCGAGCTTCGGGCGGGTGACCGCGGTGGGCTCGGCATGCTTGGTGGCGGTGGGGTTGTGGGTTTCTGCAGTCCATACGCTCCTGCTCGTTGCCGTGCTGCACAACCTCACCCCGGTGCTGTTTGTGGCCGAGGGGCGGGCGGCGGATCGCGCTCCGCTTCGACGCGCGCTGCTGTTGTTCGTCGCGGCGCCCGTGCTGATCGCCTCTGGGATGCCGTACGCGATGCTGCACCCGCTGGGCGTGGTGCACCCCGAGCTGAGCCCGCTCACCACGGGGGGACTGGTCACGCACATGCGGGCGTACCTTCCCAGCGCGTGGATCGGCACGACCGCGGCGCTTCATGCCTTCTCCGCCTGCGCCTACCTGCAGTGCATGCACTATCTCTACGTGGTCGACGTCCTGCCGGCGCGCGTCGGGGGGGCTGGGTCAGCCCGATGGAAGCTCGGGCTCGTCGCGCTGAGCGTGGTGTCGGTGGTGGCCTTCGTCGGCCTGGGCTTTGCGACGGCGCGCAACGGGTACGGCGCACTCGCGGCCATTCACGCGTGGCTCGAGCTGCCGATTTTGCTGCTCGCGCTCACCTCAGCGAAGCCACAGCAGCCCGACGAGGAATGACGTCGTGTTGGCGAGGAAACTCAGGGCCAGGGCGCGCAGCGGGTGAAGGCGCAGGGCGAGCGCGTAGAGCACCGCCTCGGCCAGCACGACCGCGCCTTCGATGCGCGCGACCTTGCCTTCGGGCGTGAGGTCGGGGTTGTGTGTGATCGCCGCTTCCCAGGCAAACGGGTGGGTGCACAGCGTCGCGGCGCACGCAGCCAGCAGCCACGCGAGTCGCTGCGGCGACTTCATCCACCCGCGCGCATGGCCCAGCGCGAGGACGCAGGGCAGCTCGATCGCCAGCGTGAGCAGCAGCGCGCGGGTTTGAAACGACACCGGCCGGCACAGTAGCAGCCGGGCGTGCCTGAACTGCTACGCTTGTTCCAGAACCGTGGACGCGCTGCCCCTCCCGCTGTTGATCGTGCTCATCGTCGTCGCCGTGCTCGTCGGCTTGTGGGCGGGTGGTCGGGCGAACCGCGAGGTGAAGTCGCGGAGCCGCGAGAGCGTGCCCTGGGGCGCCCGCATCCGCGGCATGGCGGGCAAGGGCGCGCTGTCGGTGTTCCGCTGGAACCAGAAGCGCAAGCGCAAGAAGGCCGCGCGCGAGCGCGACGACGAGCGCTGAGCCGAAGAAAATCGCACGGGTCGGGAACCTCCTCCCCTCGCGACTGTCTTGGGGGTCGATGCTGGTTCACGCCCGTTGGAGGGGCGTGCTGTGCATGGCCGCGCTGGTTTTGGCGGGCTGTGCTCAGCACGCGACACCGCTGGAGTACGAGTTCGACGCGCCGGAGGATACGGAGGACACCTTCGTCTACGACGCGTTCGAGGCCGAGCCCGATGGCGCCCGGTCGGCGCGGCGCTGCCAAGACGCGCAGCACGGAGACGCGATGCCGATCGATGCAGACGCCGGCTGGGATCGTCCGAGCCTGCGCGCGGAGACGGCCGACGGCCTGCGCGAGCTTCCGCTGCAGGAGACCACCTACGAGACGCTGGTCGTGGGCACGGTCGCCGAAACGGTGGTGACGCAGGTCTTTGCCAACCCGCTCGAAGAGCCGATCGAGGCGGTTTATGCCTTCCCACTGCACGAGCGCGCGGCCGTGGACGACTACTGGATTCACATCGGCGATCGCAGCATTCATGGGGAGCTGCATCGTCGTGCCGAGGCGAAGGAGATCTATGAGCAGGCCAAGGCCGACGGTCATCGTGCGGGGCTGCTCGAGCAGGAGCGGCCGAACCTCTTCACGCAGAGCGTCGCCAACATTCAGCCCGGTGAATCCATCGAAGTGAAGATGCACGTCGTGCAGCCGCTGGGCATCGACGACGGTCGAGCCACGCTGACGCTGCCGACGGTGGTGGGGCCGCGCTTCATCCCGGGCAGCCCCACGGGGCACGCAGGCGTTGGGACCTCGCCGGACACCGATCAGGTCCCCGATGCCTCTCGCATCACGCCGCCGATCATGGCGGCCGAAGACCAAGGCTGCGCACGACTGGCGATCTCGGTCGACATCGAGTCCGGCCTGGGCGTTCGCGCCCTGCGGTCGGCCAACCACGCGGTCGAGCAGAACGCCGCGCACGGCGTCACGACGGTCGAGCTTGCGAATGGTCGCACCGTCCCTAACCGTGACTTCGAACTCAGCTGGAGCTTTCATCAGGACGAGGCCGCTGCCGACGTCTCCGTGCAGCCTCGCGAGGACGGTGGCGGGACGTTCACACTCACCATCGCCCCGCCCGTGACCCTGGACGCCGAGGACGCGGTCGCGCGCGATCTCATCTTCGTGGTCGACAACTCCGGCTCGATGTCGGGCCAGCCGATGAAGGCCGCGAAGTCGGTGATGCGGCGGGCGATTCGGGAGATGGGGCCCAACGACCGGTTTTCGGTGCTTCGGTTCTCGGAGAGCGCCAGCGCCCTCGCGCCAGGTCTGCTCGAGAACACGGCCGCGACCCGCAAGCGCGGCCTGGCCTACGTCGACGACATGCACGGCATGGGTGGCACGCGCATGCTCGAGGGCATTCGGGCGGCGCTCTCGCTCGCGCAGTCCAGCGACCGCATTCCCATGGTGTTGTTCCTGACCGACGGCTGGATCGGCAATGACCGCCAGATCTTCGAGGCGGTCCACGAGGACCTCGGAAGCGCGCGAATTTTCGGGCTTGGCGTTGGCGATGCACCCAACCGCTTCCTGCTCGACGGCATGTCGACGGTGGGTCGGGGCAGCACGACCTACGTCGGGATCGGTGATTCGGGTCGCGAGCAGGTCGATCGCTTCTACGACCGTATCGCCACGCCTGCGCTGCAGGACGTCACGGTGGATTGGGGCACGCTGCCCGTGCAAGGCGTCGTGCCGCAGCGGTTGCCCGACCTGTTCGTCGGCGAGCCTCTCGTGCTGTACGGACATTTCGATCGCCCGGCGAAGGGCACCGTCACCATCCGCGGCACGCGGGGTGGAGCGGCGGTGGAGATCCCGGTCGAGGTCGACTTCGGACGGGGGGTCGAGGGCACGGGGCTCGATTCGATGTGGGCACGCACCACGATCGAAGAACTCGTGCGTAGCCCCATCGTCTACGGCCTCGACGAGGACACGGCGGAGGCTCGTGTGGAGCAAGCGACCAAGCTCGCGCTCGAGCACTCCGTCTTGATGCACACCACGGCGTTCGTCGCGGTCGACGACAGCGAGACCGTCGATGGCGCGTCGAAGCGGGTGGCGGTTCCGGTCGAGTCGGTGCGCGGCACCGAAGTCGGCGAATCGTACGGTGTGGGTGGGCTCGGCCTCGTCGGCACCGGCCGCGGTGGCGGCGGGACGGGCTCCGGCACAATCGGTCTGGGGAACACCGGGCTCATTGGGAAGGGCGGTGGCGGTGGCACCGGCAGCGGCTATGGGCGCGGTTCGGGCCGAGGCTTCGGCGGGCGCGGAAAGCGAGTGCCCCGCGTACGGCAGGCCAAGGCCACGGTGACCGGCTCGCTGGACAAGGACATCATCCGGCGCATCGTCCGGGCACACATCAACAAGTACCGGGCCTGCTACGAGACGATGCTCGCCTCGGACAGCAAGCGCAGCGTTCGCGTGGTGCTCACGCTCCTCGTGGCCGCCGATGGCACGGTCACCGCGAGTATCGAGCAAGAGGCGCCCGACGACCTCGAGGCCACGTTCTACGCGTGCGTCGACCAAGCCGCGGACTCGATGAAGTTTCCCAAGCCCCCCGGGGGCGGAACCGTCAAAATCCGCTACCCGCTGGTGTTCTCACCCGGCTGACCGCGGTCCCGACTTGCCCGTCCGTAGGCGCGGGCAAGTCGAGGGGGGACGCGGCCTTGGGGCTTTGTGCTCCGCAAGCGCACCTGCGATGTTTCGGTGACCTCAAGCGTCCGTTTGGTGGAGGAGTACATCGAGCAGGCCCCATGCAACGGCGTCGGCTCCGCTGAACGCTCGCGCTTCTTCCATCGCCGTGTGAACTTCGTCTTCGGTGCGCCCCGTGGCGGAGCACAGCTGCGTCACGCAGACATGGGTCAGCCGTTCCCGCTCCGCGGCTCCGAGCGCGTCGGCCCCACCGCGTAACGGAGTGAGCTCGCAGAACGCTCCCGCAAGGGCCTTGCGATGCCCCCGCTCTCCGGCTGCAGCGATGTTCACGGCGATTCCAGACGCCTGCTTCATGACGACCGTGGACACCGCCGGCTCGAGCTTCGCCATCGTATCGATGATTGCCAGCCCCGCGGTCGCAATGCCTCCCGGAGAGTTGATGTACAGCAGGATGGGGGCCGCCCGATCCTGGGACTCCAGGTAGAGCAACTTGCTGATCACGTCCGTTGCGACGTCATCGGACAGCGGGGTGCCCAACAGCACGATACGGTCCGAGAGGAGCTGGCTCTCTCGCTCGAAGAGGCCGTCGCGGTCCGCATTCGAGAATGAACCTGCCGGCGCATGCCGAGACGCGGTGCTCGTGCCCGGTGCTTCTTTCGACCCTCCGCGAATGAAACGGTTCCAATCACAACCGCCGAGCAGCAGCGATGCTCCCAACGCATACGCCGCAGCAGGGACGAGGTTCAGTGGG
Organism: Myxococcota bacterium; assembly: GCA_039024335.1. Taxonomy (GTDB): domain Bacteria; phylum Myxococcota_A; class Polyangia; order Nannocystales; family Nannocystaceae; genus CAJXVA01. Next base: position 15,032 of record JBCCQM010000094.1, on the reverse strand, counting down.
GATCTCTGCACGCTCGACCAGAGAATGCCTCGCCGTCCGAGCCTGGGCAAAGCCCGACCTGCTGGTGTCCTCACCCGGCTGACCGCGGTCCCGACTTGCCCGCCAGAAGGTGCGGGCGTACACCCCTGCCGATGCTTCGCGCACCAGCCTGGGTGACTGCGTGTCCGGTCGCGCATCGCGGTCTGCATGACGACCGCGTTCCCGAGAACTCGCTCGCTGCGTTCGAGGCGGCGTGCGAGGCCGGGGTTCCGCTGGAGCTCGACGTTCACGCCAGCGCGGACGGTCACGCGATCGTCTTTCACGACGACACGCTCGCGCGCATGACCGGGGCCGAGGGCCGCGTCGGTGCGCACACGGCAAAGCAGCTCGCGAGGTTTCGCCTGGGGTCGTCGCAGGAGCACATCCCGACGCTGGCCGACGTGCTCGCGCGCGTGCGGGGCCGCGTGCCGATCGTGGTGGAGGTCAAGAACGAGGGCCGCGTCGGGCTGGTGGAACGCGCCGTGGAGCGGGTGCTCAGCGGCTATCGGGGGGACGTCGCGGTGCAGTCGTTCAACCCGCTGACGCTCGCATGGTTCCGCCGCGAGATGCCGGACCTTCCCCGGGGGCTGCTTGCCGGCGACATGGACGAACTCGACATGAACCCGCTCAAGCAGTTCGCGCTCGAGCGACTGCTGCTCACCCCGCACGCTCGGCCCGCGTACATCGGATACGACCTGCGCGCGCTGCCGATACAGCCGGCGACCCTGCTGCGCAGACTCGGCATGCCATTGCTCGCGTGGACGGTCCGAACCGAGGCCGACCAGGCCCGAGCGTTCGAGCTGGCAGACAACTACATCTTCGAAAACGTCTCGCCGACGGCGTGCCCCAATTGAAAACGCGCCGGCCGCAAGAGCGGTCGACGCGTCGTTCCATGCTGGTGAGCGCGACTAGCTGCGGCGGCGACGCCCCCACAGGCCGAGGAGCAGCAGGCTCGCGGTGAACACGGTGTTGCTGCGGCCTTGGGTTCCGACGCTGCAGCCCTCGGCGTGGCGGTCGCCATCGTCGGTGATGCGGGACGTGCCGTCGTGGACCGCTTCTCCGCAGTCCTCTCCGTCTACGTCGAGCCCGTCGGGGACGAGGCGAATCGCGTCGAACTGAAGCTGCTGGCTGGAGACGCCGGCCTTGTCCGACAGGCGCACCTGCTGGCCTTCGTCGCCCTCGTCGAACTCGAAGGTGCCGATCGTGACCCATCCACCGGGGCGCTGGTCGACCGTCTTCGTCTCCGTGCCGTCGGCGCTGGTGACCTGGTACTTGGCCTGCGACGCGGAGGTGTGGTCCGGGTCGATGTGGGCTTGCAGCGTGTACGCGCCCGCCTTTTCGAAGACCAGGTCCCAGACCGCGTAGTTGTACTCGGAGCCGGTCGTGGTGCGTGTCCAGTACAGGTCGCCGCCGTGGCCCGCGTCTTCGTCGCGCCAGTACTGGTCGGGGCCGTGCAGCTCGAAGCAGGCGTCCACGTTGTCGATGATGGTCGCGTTGTCGGCGACGACGGTGCCGCAGGGCTCTGCCGAGGTGTCGTCACCGCCGCCCGCCGGACGGAGGGCTTCGAGCATCGCGATGGTGCCGTTGAACTGGTTGGTATCCGTGGGCCCGTTCACGCCGGAGATCGAGCCGCTGTCGGTGAACTGCCAGAAGTCCCAGTCCGACCAGTCGTTGGGGATGTTGGGGCAGTTGTTCGTATAGTGGGCGAGCCACAGCGGATGGTCCCGCCATTCGTCGGAGTCCACGTAGTCGCGCCAGAAGTACCTGCCCGTGTAGATGACCGGCTCGAGGCCGAAGTCCTCGACGCGCTCGATCCACGTGCGGACCGCATTGCGCATCTGGTTCTTGCTCCACCCCGACGGTCGGTGCTCCACGTCGATGACGGGCGGAAGGTCCATGTCGGTGATCGGGCAGGTGCGCGCGTTCATGTCGCAGCCCATCTGCTCGAGCAGGTAGTCGGCCTGGCCGAGCACCGACTGGTTGGGTCGGAAGAACTGATAGACGCCGGTGTAGATGCCGGCGGCGCGGGACTCTTCCCAGTTCTTGTCGAAGTACTGGTCCTGCGTGTTGATGCCGTCGGAGACGCGCACGAACGAGAACTTCACGCCGTCGGCAGCCACGGCGTCCCAGTCGACGTCTCCCTGCCACTTCGAGATGTCGATGCCCTTGATCGTCTCGCCGTCGGCACACGTCACGTCGGGCGACGGTGCCGCGTCGGCGCTGGGCGTCGGCTCGCTGAGCCGGAGGCCGTCACCCATTTGGGCGTCTTCGGGCGGTTCGATGGGCTCGGTCGTGATCGCGTCCGTCGATCCGAGGAGCAGCAGCAGGGCGGTGATGGGCGTTGCCAGCATGGGGTTGCATTGGCTGTGAGAACTGCGGGTGCGAAGGTTCCCGCCCTCTGCCGAAAATGTGCGGAGAGCCGATGCTGGCTAGATCGTTGGCGTTTTTCGATCGGGTGACCAATTGAAGGGCAATGTAGGTCCCCCGCGTTCGGACTGTATGCAGGCCCGCACGATGATCGCGGTTACGACCCGACGCGCGACGCGAGCGTCGTTCGCAGGCCGCCGGCGACGACGCCCGGCTCGAGCAGCGTCGTGCCGCGCGTGTAGTGGACTTCGCGGAACAGGTTCACCGTCGTGCAGACGTGTTCGGGGACGAGGGCGACGATGTCTCCGAAGGCGGGACTCTTGCCGACGAGCTCGCCGACGATCTGGCTCACGATCTGGAAAGGGCGGTGCTCTTCGCTCGCGGGCAGGCCGTGCATCGACGGGTACCCCACCGCGACGCAGGCGGGCGCTGGGCAGTCAGGGTTGAGCGCCTTGCTCCCGGCGTCGAGGGTGACGCGGCCCGGACGGGGCGTTGCGACCACGCGGCTGAGCACGAACGCGGCTTGTTCGAGTCCGAGCAGTGCGGCCGCCGGCTCCGTGCGGAGGTCGCCGAGCACCAGGGTGCCGGGCGAGACTTGATGTGTCCACGGACCCGCCGCGAGTCCGGGGTGGGCGAGCGCGTGGTGGAACGCGTGCGACCCCGAGGTCACGATCGACTGCACCGTGGCGGGCACCGTGGCGGCGAGCTCGACCAGCCCGTCGTAGGCGGCGTACGCGGCGTCCCGCTCGTGCCACGACAGGTGTCCTTCGTACCCGTGCAGCCCGACGAGGTCGATGTAGCGCGGCGCCGCGAGGTCGGACCAGCGCTTCGGCGGCGTCCCGGTCCGCGTCATGCCGACGTCGACGTCGAGCAGCACCGACAGGCGCGTCGGCGCGTCCGCGAGCGCGTCGTCGAGCTGCGCCAGGTGATTCGGGTTGTCGGCAAGGAGACGAACCGTTGCGTTCTGGTTCATCGAGGCCAGCCGAGCTGCCGCGCGGGCTCCCGCCGTGGACTGCGGGTACGCGAGCAGGACGTCGGCGTGGATTCCCGTTGCGTTCGCGGCGTCGAGCGCGAGGGCCAGCTCGTCGAGGGTCGCGCACTTGAGGTGCGGGATCTCGGCCTCAAGCAGCATCTGCACGAGCGCGGGCTGCTTGATGGTCTTGATGTGGGGCCGCCAGCGGCCCGGACCGGCGAGTGTCGCCATCGCGGCGACGTTGTGCTCGACGACGTCGAGGTCGATGACGAGCGCCGGGGTGAGGAGGTCCTCGCGCCGGTCCTCCAGCGCGGCCATGATCGCTTCGACGCGTGCGATCGCGTCCGCGGGCTCCTGCATTGCCGCAGCGTATCAGGGGCACACCCCCGGTTCGGGCGTTCACGCTGGGTTGCCGGGGCCCCGTTGAGGTGAGCGATGGGCAACGACTCCGCCCGCCGTCGTGCGGGATGTCATGACGGATTGGCAGGCCTCCTCGGCGGACACTTTTTGCTTCGTACCGGGTCCAGAACGTTGCTACACCGACGCTTCCGCATGGCTACGCCTCGCTTCGTTTTCGGCCTCGGCGCGCGTCTCCTGCCCCAGCGTTGGAGCCTGGCCGCTCTCGTGGTGACCGGGTTCGCGCCGATGGTCGCCTCGGCTGCGGAGCCACCCGAAGAAGACGTCGATGTCGAACTGACGGACATGGACTTCGAAGCGGACGCGGAACTTCCCGCCGACGCCGAGGGGCCGTCCGAAGAACGGGAACCCGAGGACGAAAGCGATGACGACGTCCCCGGCGAGTTCGATGCCGCGACGCCGACCGTCTCGATCATCGGCGAGGCCGAGGAGCTTCCCCGCGTGGTGGGCTCGGCGCACTCGGTCGATGAGGAGACGCTCGAGCGGGAAGAGCATGACGACATTCATCGCGTGCTACGAAGCGTGCCCGGGGTCTACGTGCGGGGAGAGGACGGCTACGGCCTGCGCCCGAACATCGGCCTGCGGGGTGCCGACCCGAACCGCAGTGCCAAGGTCACGTTGATGGAGGACGGGATCCTGTTTGGACCCGCGCCGTACTCGGCGCCCGCTGCCTACTACTTCCCGATGACGACGCGGCTGACGGGTGTGGAGGTGTTCAAGGGGCCCGCGGCGGTGCGCTTCGGTCCGAACACGGTCGGCGGTGCGATCAACCTCAAGACGCGCGAGATCCCTCAGGAGTTCCAGAGCGGGATTGACGTCGCCGCGGGCACGTGGGGCTACGGCAAGTTTCACGGCTACGCCGGCAAGAGCTGGAAGCGCTTCGGTGTGCTTGCCGAAGGCGTGCGCGTGCGAACGAACGGATTCAAGGAACTCGACGGCGGCGGAGACACGGGATTTCGCAAGAACGAGTTCATGCTCAAGGCGCGGGTTCACGGCGATCCGGGTGCTCGTGTCTACCAGCAGTTCGACGTCAAGGTCGGCCTCTCGACCGAGGTCTCGGACGAGACCTACCTCGGGCTCACGCAAGAGGACTTCGACGAAAATCCGTATCGGCGGTACCGGGCCTCGGCGCTCGATCGGATGGAGTGGTGGCGCCTACAGAACCAGGCGGCCTACTTCCTCGCCTCGGGGATCGTCGAGTTTCAGAGCACGGTGTATCGCCACGATTTCTCGCGGGGGTGGACCAAGTTCAACGCCTTCGCCAGCGACGCGGCCCCCGATCCGTACACGTTCTTCGAGAATCCCAACGAGGGCACGAACGCGGTCTTCTTGGCGATTCTGCGCGGGGAATCCGACTCACTCGGGCCAGACGAAAACATCCTCATCGGCACCAACCAGCGGGACTTCGTCTCCCAAGGCTGGCAGAACGTGGTTCGCATCTCTCCGCAGACGCGCGTCGTCGACCAGACGATCGAGGTCGGGGCCCGGCTGCACTACGACCGGGTGTCTCGCGTCGAGGACGAGGACGAGTTCGCCATGATCTCGGGCCGCCCGGCGTTGGTGGCGGGCACGCGGGAGCTGATCACGTTCAACCGCGGAGAGGCCCTCGTCGGGTCGTTCCACGTTGCGGATGAGCTGCGGTTCATCGACCGCATCACCATCAGCCCCGGCGCGCGTGTCGAGGTGATTCGCACCGAGTTCGAGGACAACCTCGGGGATGAGCAGGTCACCAGCCGCTCCCTGGACACGGTGTTCCTGCCCGGGGTGGGCGTGCATGTGCAGGCCACCCCGTGGCTCGGGGTGCTCGGTGGCGTGCACTCGGGCTTCTCGCCGAAGGCTCCGGGGCGCGGCGGGTCGGTCGAGGCCGAGCGAAGCATCAACTACGAGGCGGGCGCGCGCGCGGCCTGGAAGGGCTTTCGTGCCGAGGGGATCGGCTTCGTCAACGACTACTCGAACCTGGTCAGCAACTGCACCTTCTCGCAGGGGTGCGACGCAACCGAGGTCGGGTCTCAGTTCAGCGGCGGCGAAGTCCTGGTCGCTGGCGCCGAGTCGCTCGCGGGTTACCGCGCCGACCTCAAGGGCGCCGGCTGGCTCGATACCACCGCCACGTACACGTACACGTGGACGCGCTTCGGAACGACCTTCTCCTCGTCGAGCCCGTTCCTCGGTGACGTCGAGCGTGGCGACGAGGTTCCCTACGTGCCGGAGCACGTGGCATCGCTGCAGCTCGCCGGCGGCATGCGGCGGTGGGGGACGCACGCGCAGCTCAACTACAACGGGCAGATGCGCGACGTCCCCGGTCAGGGGCGCATTCCGTCGCAGGAGCGCATCGACCGCTTCTTCACGCTCGACTTCGGTGGCAACGTTTTCGTCACCAAGCGCGCCCAGCTGTATCTCAACTTCGGCAACGCCACTCGGGCACGCTACGCCGTTTCCCGCCGCCCGTTCGGGATTCGACCAGGCCGGCGCTTCAGCGTCATCGGCGGCTTCAAGCATCAGTTCTGATTGTGGGGAACCTCTCGGTTCCCTCGCGGCGGGGGCAGAGCCCCCTTTGCTCGCCCTCCAAGGCCGCCCGGTTGGGCGGCTTTTGTGTTCATGGGGAACCTCTCGGTTCCCTCGCGACGGGGGCAGAGCCCCCTTTGCTCGCCCTCCAAGGCCGCCCGGTTGGGCGGCTGTTGTGTTCATGGGGAACCTCTCGGTTCCCTCGCGACGGGGGCAGAGCCCCCTTTGCTCGCCCTCCAAGGCCGCCCGGTTGGGCGGCTTTTGTGTTTATGGGGAACCTCTCGGTTCCCTCGCGACGGGGGCAGAGCCCATGCGCGTTACGGGCAGAGGTTGTCGTCGGGGAGCATGGCTTCGTAGCGGGCGTCGGTGAGTGCGCGGAGGAAGCAGACGAGGGCGGTGACGTCTGCGTCGGTCATGGGGTCGCCGACCTGCAGCAGGTCAGTGGCGACGGTTTCGGGGACCTCGGGTGCTCGCCAAGGCTCGCCCGTCTCCGGGTTGAGTTCGCGGACCTCAGGGTTGGTGAAGTGGTCGTAGAACTCGATGACCGTGCGTAGATCGTCGAACACGCCGTTGTGCATGTAGGGACCCGTGACCGCGACGTTGCGCAGCGTCGGTACCTTGAACGCCCCGCGAAGGGACGGGTCGTCGATGTCTTCGCGATTGGAGAGGCCGAGGTCGGGTCCGCTCACGCCATTTGCTGCCCTCGCCATCTCGTTCACCGGCACGCCGATGTTGTGGAACTCGTAGCCCGTGAAGGGCTCTTCACGCTCGCCGATGGGGTCGCCCTCGCTGTTGAGCTGGTGGCAGACCGCACAGTTCGCGAACTGCGAGAAGAAGATCGCCTTGCCGGTGAGCTCGGTGAACGTGAGCGCGACCTCCCCCCGCAGCGAGCGGTCGTAGCGGGAGTCGAACGGGGCGAACGTCTCGGTCCGCTCATACGCGCCGATCGCCTCGGTCATGGCTTCGTAGGCGAGCGCGTCGTCCTGGAGCGACTCGGGCCCAAAGAACTCGAACAGCGCGCGCCGGTACTCGTCGTTCTCGTCGAGTCGTTCGGCCACGGCGGCGGCGTCGGGCATGCCCATCTCGATCGGATTGAGCGGTGGGCCCCCCGCTTGCCCCTCCAGGTCCGGCGCACGTCCATCCCAAAACAGTCCTCCGAGCGGGCCTTCATACAAGCGATTGTTGTTCTGCTTGTTGTGGCGGGCCCGCGTGCCGAAGCCGAATCCAGGGGTGAGCAGTGCGTAGGCGACCGTAGGCGCGTTGCGGTCGCCCAGCGAGACGCCGTCGTCCCCGAGCGAGACGGGGCGAACGTTGCCCAGCGCGTCGGTTCGACCGTCGGTGAAGGCGCGCATCGGGTCGTGACAGGTTGCGCACGACTGCGTCCGCTCCAGCGACAGGTTCTCATCGAAGAACAGCGCCTCTCCGAACGCCTCGACGTCGTCGAACATGCTCGGCGGGAGGTCTTCCTCCTCCTGTTCCGCTGGGGGCTGGCAGGCTGCGAGCAGCGCGACCAGAGCCGAGACCACAACCTTCCGCATCGATTCAGTCTCCGTCGGTGAACGTCAGTCCGAGTTCGACCCCCAACGCATCGGGAATCTCGCGCTTGAGGTTGCCGTCGATCAGCCCGATGGCGGCCGTCAAGGCCTCGCGGTCTTGGGCCTGCGCTGCGGCGCGCGCCGCCTCGAAGTTGCCTCGCACCAGCTCGACCTCGGCGTCGTTGTCGGTGGCCTCCATGCGCTCGAACAAGCCGAAGCTGTCTTCGCTGGGTTGGCTGAGCAGCTCCTCCATCGCGTCGAGCATGGACAGCACGTTCGGGTAGAAGTTGCCCGACAGCTGGGCATCCAGGATGGCCTCCAGCTTGCGCACCTTCACGTAGTCCAGGTGCTGCTGCATCGCGATGAGCAGGGCGGCCACGGGCTCGGTGCCATCCTCCAGCATGTCGCCCGTCATCGTCTCGCGAAACGGCTCACCGCTGTCGCCGAACGCCGTGGTCCACCCTTGTTCCACGTCGTTGGCGTTGACGGCGAGCCGCGCGGCCACGCCCTGCAGGTACTCGCACTTGCGCGGCGTGGCGGCGTAGTCGGCGACCACGTCGGCTGGCACGGTGGAGTTGCCTTCGCGGCTGTCCTCGAACAGCAGCACCTCGAGCGCGAGGATGCCCACCTCGTCGAACGTCTGCCGCTCGAAGTACGCCAGGTCGAGCGTGTCGGTGCCCTCGAGACCGCGCAGAAGACCATCGCGGACGGTCTGCGTGAAGTCGCTGCCGCGCTGCCGCATCGACTCGATGAAGATCATGTTCGGAAAGATGATGTCGTTGTCGAGCGGCCCGAAGTTGTAGGGCACGACGCGGTTCCATGCCTCGACCATCGAGCGCCAGCGGTCCTGTGCCGTGGCGAGCGTGGCCTCGCTGGGTGCCGCACAGAATCCGTCGATGTCGGTTTGCATGTCGGTGACCTCGGCCGAGAACGCCTGGACGTCGGGCACGATCGTGGTCTCGACGGTGTCCCGCATGATCTCGGAGCCGGTAGGCAAGGTGACGACCTCTTCGGTGGGGTCGCTGCCGCTCTCGCCACAGGCGAGCGGGAGGGCGAGCAGAGCGACGAGCGAGGCGAGAGGGGCACGTGGAAGCTGAGTCATGGTGGTCACGCTCCTTCGAAGGGCAGGGCGCGAAGATGATTGTCCCAAAGAGCGTCGAGCTGCTGGCGCTCTTCGGGTTGTTCGTCGAGGGTTTCGACGTCGGTGTGGCGAACCTGGCCGGACGATCCGGTGAGGACGAAGCGGGCCAGGCCGGACGAAACCGTGACGCCCGAAACATCGTCGAACCGGTCGGTGCCCACCAGTCGGCCGCTGTCGACGTTCCAGTACGCGACGAGGTTGCCGCGCGGACTGGTGACGGCTGCGGTTCGGGTGAGTTCGTCGAGCGCGACGCCTCCGGCGTAGTCGACCATCGCGGTGCCGAGCTCGAGACCGTCGTCCAAGGGCACGAGGGCTTCGCCTGGCTGCTGCACCGCAATGAGCGGACGAGGGTCTACGTCGTCGAGTGCGTCTCGCTGAATTTGCATGACGGCGACGATGGCACCGTCGGACCCAACCGCGAGGTGCCGGATGCTGGCCTTGGATTCGGGCACGGTGAAGGTGCCGCGCAGCGTACCCGTGGCCACGTCGACATGCGTCAGCGACGACTGCATCGTCTCAAGGTTGATCGGGTCGCGGCCACCGGGTGCCGTGACGAGCCCTCCGTTCGCAATCGCGAGCGTTTCGCCGTCGGGCAGCAGGACGACCTCGTGGGGTCCGATGCCGTGGGTGTCGAACTCATCGATGCGCTCCAGGCTCTGCGCGTCGAGGACGGCGATCGTGCCTTGACCGGTGACGTCGTCGGCCTCGGCGACGAGCAGTCGCGAGGCATCGGCGTCGAAGCATCCGTGCCCAACGTGGTGGCGACCGGCGGGGCTGGAAAACGTGCCGAGGACGCCGCGCTCGAGGTCGGCGACGAGCCCCGTCCGCTGGGGGCGGCGGCCGAACATCACGACGCGGGTGGGAACGGCTGGATGGGTTGCAAGTCCGTGCCCGCGGACGTCGCTGGCGAAGCGAGCGACGACCCCCTGGGGCCCGGCGACGACCAGCTCGAACGTGCCCTCGATGGCACCTTGGGCCGAGGCCCACAGCGGTCCCATGGCGGCGGCTCCCGCATCGCACCCCGCACACGCCAGCGCACCCATGCCGAGCATGAGCGCGCGACGGCGGAGCAAGGTTTGCGCGGATGGGGTCACAGGGATCTCACGAACGCGACGAGGGCCCGTCGGTCCTTGGCGGGCAACGCTGCGAAGTGGTCTCGACTGCGTCGCGCTTCCCCATCATGCCAGACGATCGCTTCTTCGATGCTCTGCGCCCGACCGTCATGGAGGAAGCCGACGCGCTCGTGCATGGCCCTTGCCAGGCCGGCGCCCCACAGCGGCGGCGTGCGCCACTCGCTCGCCGACGCGCCGAAGTCTTCCCGTCCATCTGACAAGTCTGGCCCCATGTCGTGCAGCAGCAAGTCGGTGTACGGCCAGATGTCCTGCGCAGAGAGATGTGGAAACGCCGGGTCCCGCGCCGTCACGAAGTGCGGCGTGTGACACGCCGCGCACCCCGAGTCCTCGAACAGGGTCTGTCCCCGGAGAACCGTTGGGTTGTCGGGCTTCCGTCGCTCCGGCACGCCGGCGGACATCACCGAAAACGTCATCAGCCGCAGCAGGTCGTCGGGCACTTCGAAGCCGTCGGCGTCGTTGCCGTTGGGCGCTGCATTGCATCGCGCTTGCGCTTCGGTGCAGGGCTGCTCGGGAAAGACGGGGCTGGAAAGTCCCATGTCGCCCGCCAGCGCAGCGGCGATCTGAACGCGCAGGCTTGGCTGGTTCGCCTTGAGCCCGAACCGGCCGGGGCGTCGCGACTTCGACTCCGGATCCCATACCTGGTTGACCCGCCCGGACACGCCGTCGCCGTTTTCGTCTTCGGGATCTGCGAGCGCATCGATCGAGGATTGTTCGACCAACTCGAGCAGTCCCATGCCGAGCAGCGCGGGCGTGTGGCGAAGGGAGGCGCGCGTCTCTTCTGCGAGGGATCCGTAGCGGACGTTCGTCAGCTCCAGCGAAGGCATGCGCAGGTCCAGCGTCGCGCCGTCGGGGTACGAGAACGGACGCTTCGTCCACTGGATGCGCACGTCGCCTTCGGGCGGCGCACCTTCATCTTCGTACGCGTCGGCGCCCGCTTGCCCGCGGACCTGATGCGCGAGCGCAGTCGACTGCGGCTGGAACTGCGTGCCGTAGGTCGGATCGGGAAGCGGCTCGCCGTGCGGACCTGCGCCAGGAAGGCTCAGCCGAACAAGGGTGGCGAGCGATGACTTGGCGTTCGCCGCTTGGCCTCGTCCGCCTTTGACGTGGCAGGCCAGACACGAGCGCGCGTGGTACAGCGGGCCCAGCCCGTCGCGGGCGTCGGTCGTCGTCGGCGCGCGAATCCAAGGCTGCGTCGTCAGGGCCTTGCCCGCGTAGAAATTCGATTTTTGGGTATCGGTCAGGTTCGCCGCGGGAACCACGAACGACGGGCTGGGGCCGAGGGCGACTGTGGTGTCGCCGCCTGGCCGCAGCCCGCGTGGTCGAGGCGCTTCCGTGGGAGACGGGCTGGGCTCGGCGTGCTCGTCGGCAGGCGCAGGCTCGGGCGGCTTGGTGCAGCCAAAGCCCAGAAGCGCCAGGACGACGAGCGTCGCCGTGGGTGCCCGTCTCGTCACATCAGCACTCGGAGGTCGGGTCGGTCGTGTCGCAGTCCGACGCGCCCGGGTCCACGACGTCGTCGGCCGAGCCAACGTCGAGCTCGATGGCGATGTTGGCGATTTGAGCCGACTGCGCATTGAGATTGACGATGGTATCGCGCATCGGAGCGGCGGCGTCCCCGGCAGCGTCTTCGATGACCTGGTCGACGGGGGTGCCACCGCGGGCGGCGCTGTCGATCGCGTTGTAGCTGGTCGCGGTGCTGTCGAGCGCCGCCGCCACAGCCGCCTCGAGGTCGGTCAGACCCAAGTCGTTGAGGTAGTCGTCGAAGCCGTAGCCGCTGACAGCGTTGCCGGTCTGGTCGTCGCTGCCGTCGAGCGTGCTGTCGTAGCCGCCGTACTCACCGGCGTACGAGTTCGAGATGCCTTCGGCATTCAGCACGATGTCGCGGTGGGTGTTGTCGGCGAAGCAGGAGTGCTCGTCCTCTTGCGAGTTGGCCGAGAGCGAGATCTGCATCCGCTCACCGCCGAGCTCACCCTCGGAGAGGGTGCCCATGCCCACGAGGATCTCGAGGAACTTGCCCTTGGCGGCGTCGACGTCGTCGACCGTGGTGAACGCGGTGCGGTAGTCGGCACCTTCGGCCCAGCCGTCACGTACGCCTTCGAGGTCGGCGATCAGCTTGGCGACGGCGACCTGAAGGTACGTGCCGCGACGCTCGCAGATCGACGGGTCGGTGTTGACCGTCTCGCCGCTGGTGCAGGTCGCGTCCGCGACGAAGTCCGACACGGGGCGCTGACCGGGGCTGTTGTCCCGGCTGCCGAGCGTGTCGGCGCTGCCGTCGGCGTTGACGTCTTGGCCCCAGAGCAGGAACTCGATCGCGTGGTATCCCGCGATGACGTCGTGCTCGTCCTCGGCGGTCGCCGTGTTCGAAAGCAGGGCTTCGTCGATGACGAGGTTGACCGAGTTGATGATGTTGTTCTCGGGGATCGGGCCCTCGACGCCGGTGCTGTGCTCGGTGACGTTGACTTGGTCGTCGCCGAAGTCGGATCCGGTCACGACGTAGTCGATGAGACCTTCGCCGAGCGGCCATGCGTTGATGTCACCCTCGGGGCCATCTTCGCCGTTGCTGGCGTCGTAGTCGGAGTCGTCGATCGGGCTGGCGCGGAAGCGGTAGACCTCGGTCTGGCCGTAGGGCTCGCGGGAGACGAGCCATGCTGCACGCGCGGCGTCGAGGTTGGCCTGCGTGGGGTCGGCGATGAGCGCGTCGATGGCGTCGGAGAGCGCCTGCGCGGTGGTGACCGAGTCGGAGTAGGCCGCGAAGGCGATGTCGGCGTTGGTGTTGAGGACCTGGCGCATGAGCTCGAGGTCGTGCTCGACCTCGGCACCGGTCTCGGAACCACCCTCGGTTTCGGAGCCGCCCTCGGTGGCGGTGGTGTCGACCGAGTCGTCGGTTTCGTTCTCCGTCGTGGCGGAGGTTTCGGTGTCGGAACCGCCTCCGTCGTCGTTGGCGGAGGTGTCATCCGAGCCGCAGGCGCTGAGGCCAAGCGACAGGGACAGCAGCGCGCTGGAAGACCATCGGAAAGAAGGACGCATGCGGCAGGGTATGCTCCGTGCTGTTTTGAAAATCAATATCATTTGAACGGTTAGACCGTGAGCGAGCACCGCTTAACTGGTGGCGTGCTCGCCTCCACTATGAAATTGCGTCTGCTTTTCGGCGCGGCCCCCGGCCCGATCCGCGCATTTTTCTGCGAAAAGAACGCGCTCGAGCGGGTCCAGCCTTGGCGGCCCCATCACAGCAGCCTCCCGCGCGGCGGTTTCGAGGGGCGCTGCTAGGCTCCGCGCGTGCTGCTTGCCGACCTCGTCACCACGTCGATGGAGGTCGCCTCGACCCGCTCCCGCAAGCAGAAGGTCGAGCGGCTCTCGACGCTGCTGCGACAGGCATCCCCCGAGGAGCTTCCGCTGTGCGTCCAGGTCCTTTCGGGCGCGCCGCGGCAGGGCAAAGTCGGGGTGGGGTGGGCGCTCGCGAAGAAAGTTCGCGATGCTGCGTCTCCGGCCGCCGAACCCAGCCTGTCGCTGCTGCAGGTCGACGCGCGCCTCACCGACCTCAAAGGCATCGCGGGGAAGGGCGCGGCGGGTCGGCGGGAGCGCCTTCTCGGCGAGACCCTCGCGGCCTGTACCGAGCCCGAGCAGTCGTTTCTCGTGCGGCTGCTGCTCGGGGAGATGCGCCAGGGCGCGCTCGAAGCGGTCGTGGTCGATGCGCTGGCCGTGGCGACCGAGACGAAGAAGGCCGCGGTTCGTCGCGCCGTGATGCTCTGTGGCTCGGTGGGGCGCGTCGCGGAGGCCGCCCGCACCGGTGGTGACGCCGCGCTTGCCGGCTTCGATCTTGAACTCATGCGTCCGCTGCAGCCCATGCTCGCGCAGCCGTCTCCGTCGATGGCCGAGGCGCTCGAAGAACTCGGCGAGGCCAGCGTGGAGCACAAGCTCGACGGCGCCCGGGTCCAGGTCCACAAAGACGGCGACCTCGTCGAGGTGTATTCGCGCCGGCTCAACCGCGTCACGCCGGCGGTGCCCGAGATCGTCGAGGCGGTGTCGGCCATGCCTGCGCGCTCGCTCGTCTTGGACGGCGAAGCCATCGCGCTTCGGGAGGACGGCTCGCCGCACCCGTTCCAGGTCACGATGCGCCGGTTTGGACGTCGACTCGACGTGGACGCCATGCGGGCCGAGCTCCCGCTGACGGTGCGCTTCTTCGACTGCCTGCGCATCGACGACGACACCGTGCTCGACGCGTCCGGAGATCGCCGGTGGCAGGCCCTCGAGCAGGCCGTTCCCGCCGACCTCCAAGTCCCGCGCATCGTCCCGGCCACGGCGGACGAGGCCGAAGCCTTCGCCCAGGCGGCGCTCGACCAGGGCCACGAAGGCGTGATGGCCAAGTCCCTCGCGGTGCCGTACGAGGCCGGCAAGCGCGGCAAGGGATGGCGCAAGCTCAAGCAGGCGCACACGTTCGACCTCGTCGTGCTGGCGGCCGAGTGGGGCAGCGGCCGGCGAGAGGGGTTCTTGAGCAACCTGCATCTGGGCGCGCGGGGGCCCGAGGGCACCTTCGTGATGCTGGGCAAGACGTTCAAGGGGCTCACCGACGCGCTGCTGGCCTGGCAAACGGAGGCGCTGCTCGCCCGCGAGGTCGGTCGCGAGGGCCACGTCGTCCACGTGAAGCCGGAGCTGGTCGTGGAGATCGCGTTCAACGACGTTCAGGTCAGCCCGCACTATCCCGGCGGCATGGCGCTGCGGTTCGCTCGGGTGAAGCGATACCGCGACGACAAGACCGCGGCCGAGGCGGAGACCATCGAGGCCGTACGCGCGCTGCTGCCGACGTAGCGGGTGGCAGGAACCTCTGTAGGAGGTCGACGCACTCCCACCTCGCCATGCCGAACTCGCGCGCTGTCGTTCTCGTCGCCTCGCTTCTGCTCGGTGGATGTGACGACGGTGCGCCCGAGCAGGGCCAGGCTCAGTCCCAGCCG
>JBCCQM010000093.1:0-30513 GCA_039024335.1 Myxococcota bacterium | reverse complement strand
GGTGGCGTGGGCGCGGACGGTGCCGATGCCCGAGTAGATCTCGAGAATGCGGTCGCTGAGCTTGGCGAGCATCGCCATGCCCTCGCGCACCATCGTGAAGAACTGCTTCACGGTGAACCGCATGTAGATCGCGCCCACGAGGACGGGCACCAAGCACCACAGCGTCAGCACCCAGTCGGTGCGGAACATCTGAATGAGGTGCAGCGGAATTGCCACGGCGACGTTGCACACCTGCAGGCCCGCAAAGCCGACGAGCAGGCGCACCGCCATGGTGTCGTTGGTGGCGATGCTGACGAGCTCACCAACCTTGCGCTGCATGTAAAACGGACGCTGCAGCGCGAGCAGGTGGCCGAACACGTCCACGCCCACGCGGTACTCGACGTCCCGTCCGGGGTTGAAGAACAGGATCCGCGAGAGGCTGCGGACGAAGACGACCAGCGCGCCCAGTCCCAGCAGCTCGAGCGCGAGTCCACGCGTCTGCCCGAGCGCCTGCGGACCGTGTTCTTCGAGCACGGTGAGCGACTCGCCGACGATTGCCGGGATGCGAACGACGACCCAGTTGGTCGCGAACAGCATCACCGCCCCGAGCGCGTACTGCGGGACGTTGCGCGCGACGTAGCGCGACACGAAGCGACGAGCGATGCTCACGTGGACGGAGCCTCTATAGACCAACCGGCGCGCGGCCGCTCGCCGAATGCGTCCAGACTACTTTTTCTTCTTCTTTTTCTTGCCGTCGCCCTCGGGGGCCGGGTCCGCTTCCACGGTCTCGTCCTTCTCGATGGCGTCGAGCTCCTTCTCGAGGGCATCGAGCTGCTTGCGCATCTCCTCGAGCGTCGGCGCGAACTTTTCGTTCTCGGCGATCTTCCCCCCTAGATCGCCGTTGAAAGCCTCCCATGCGGTGATGTAGCCGCCGAGCAGGACCTGAACGTTACCGCCGCGCGACTCTTTCTCCGTGAGGTCGCGGTAGGCCTTCATGAACTCTTTGTTGTCCGCCTTGTAGCCCTCGTTCCACTTGGCGAAGGCGGCGTCGGGGTCTTTGGCTTTGGCCCACTTGGCGGAGGCCTTCTCAACCTCGGTGAGGGCGTCACGCAGGTCTTTGACCATCTTGCGGTAGCTCTCCAGGCGGCCCTTCACGAAGCCCTTCTCCATGTTCTCGTAGATGGCCTTCGCCTCGGCCATCTGCTCGTCCTGGGACTTGAAGCCGGCCTCACGGCGCGCCTTCTCGAGCTCCTCCTTGCTCATCTCGTTCTTGCTCGCCTGCTTGAGCTCCGAGGGCTTCTTGCTCTTGTTGGGCTCGACGATGGGCTCCTTGTTGGAGTCGCATCCGGGCAGGGTCAGGGGAGCGATGAGAGCCGCGGAAAGGACGATTTTGCGCATGGGGTGCCTCCGGCGCCCGACCGTAGCACGGGAACCGCGCCGGCCCGGGTCTCCTCTCGGCGCCTTTTGCGCCAGGAAATCGAACCGAAGCGGGGAACTCCGGGTCCGTTGTCCTGTGGGTGAAGACGTGGCGAGGATGCTCCGCACGGTGCCCAGCGCACCGAACGACCCGACGGCGCTCATCGTGGCAGCGCAGCGCGGTGAACGGTCCGCGCTGCGGAAGCTGGTTCGGGAGCATCAAGGCGCGGTCGGAGGTCTGCTGCGGCGGATGCTCGGGCCCGTCGGTCTCGGTGGGCTGACCGAGGACCTGGCACAGGAGACCTTTCTGCGCGCCTTCCGAGCCCTGGGCCGCTTCGACCCTGAGGGCCCCGCGAGATTCTCTACGTGGGTGCTGAAAATCGCCGCCCGGTTGGCGATCAACGAGCTGGCTCGCAAGCGACCGCGGATCCAGCCAGACGCGGTGCTCGTCGACGCCGAGTCTCCGGAGCGTGAGCACGATCGACGGCGGGTGGCAGCGGCGATCGAAGCGGCGGTCGCCGAGCTACCGCCCCCGTTTCGCGCTGCGTTCGTGCTCCGCGAGTACCACGGCCTCGACTACGCCGAGATCGCGAAGATGCTCGACCTGGAGCTCGGCACGGTGAAGTCCCGCTTGTCTCGCGCGCGTCGGCTGCTGCGCGACCGCTTGAAAGGAATCCGCTCGTGACCGACGACCTCGATCGCAACGACCTCGATGCGTGGACCGTGGAGCCGTTGCCCGACGACTTCGACGCGCGCGTCCTCGCGGCGTGGGACGAGGCGCAGCCGTCCGTGGAGCGTCGCCCCTCTCGGGTGGGCTGGACGCTCGCGCTCTTGCTCGCGGCGGCCGCGGCCCTCGCCGTCGTGCTGCGGCCGCGGGATGAACGGGACGCTGAAGCGATCGCGATGCGTGCCTCCGCCTCTGCGCAGGTGACCTTCGCTCCGGGGTCCGACCGGGCAGTCCAGCGCACCGGCACGGTGACCTACGTCGTACCAAAGGGCACGCCTTTCGTGGTGCAGACCCCAGCGGCCGAAGTCTTGGTCGAGGGGACCGAGTTCACGGTGGAGATGTTGACGATGAACGACGAACGACGACGAACGTATTTGGGAGCGGGCGCGTTGGCGCTCGGTGGCGCCGCGGTGGCGGTTTATGTGACGACCGGCGATGCGCTCGTCCGCAACGATCACGGGGGTGCTCGGGTTGGGCCGACGCAGACGGCGGTCGCGTCCGAGCATGTTGCTCCGCGCAACGAGCCCGCACCGATCGTCGCGAAGGCGCCGCGACCCCGCGCGCCGACCAAGCTCACCGCTGCACAACGAAGGGACGTGCAGCGGCGGCTCGCCGACGCGCTCGCCGAGCGCCGCACCGCCCCGCCGAAAACGCCCGACGAGGGTGCAGCGGAGGAGGCGATCGCAGGGGACCTCGGCGTGCTGCAGAAGGAGTACATCCGCGAGGTTGTTGCCGAAGACCTCGTGCCGCTGGCGAGCGAGTGCTACGAGAGCGTGCTCGCGAACGCCCCCGACCTGGGCGGTCGCGTGGTGATGCGGTTCTCGATCGTGGGCGATGAAAGCGTCGGCGGTCTGGTGGAAGAGGTGGCGTTCGAAGATCCGAACGCGCCCCAAGACCCGGAGGCTGAGCGGGCCGTCCCTTCATTTCCGCTGGCCGAGCATCCCGAGTTCGAGGAGTGCATGCGCGAGTCCACCGCTTCGATGCTGTTCGAGCCGCCCCAGGGAGGCGGTCGGGTGACCGTTACCTATCCGATCGTGTTCGCGAACGAGGCGGAAAGCGACGCCGCCTCCGCCGAGTGAGGTGCGTGATCGCGGGCAAACACCTGCGACCAAGCCGCGCGGCTGGTGAGGCTTTTCACGCATACAGAGGTGACGTTCGCACCGCGACGACAAAACCGAGGCATGCACGGGGTGGAGTCATCTCGTGCTTGGTCGAGGTCGTTGCATGCTCGTTGGGGAGGGCATGCATCCGTGAAGAGCTTCGGCCGCGTTCGAGGCCCCCAGGCACTTTGCGTTCGGCGGCGCGCAACGGGCAGCAATGAGCTCGAGCATCCCAACCGGACATCCCCGGTGCTACGCTCCGTCCGCGGCGACGAATGAAGTTGGCAGCTCTTTTCGCGGTGGTGTTGATCGCCTCGGCCTCGTGCGGTGGCCAAGAGGTCTTCGCCTGCAGTGATGACTCGTCCTGTCCGGACGGCCAATGCGAGTCGAATGGATTCTGCAGTTTTCCCGACGACTCCTGCTCATCGGGTCGCCGATACGGCGGATTCAGCGGCCCGTTCTCGGGCCAATGCACCATGGCGACTGGAGGCGCAACAACGGGCATGCCCAGCACTGGCGGCGGGTCCGAGTCTGGGCAGGCATCGTCGGGTGCAGCCTCGAACTCTGCTTCGACCGTGGGTACGACCGCTGAGGGATCGACGGGGAGCAGCGACGATGGCGCGGTCGATTCAGGATCGACGCCGACCTGCCCCGCAGGACAGCGCTGCTTCGACATTCCCGCTGGATGGTTGGGCCCGGTGAACCTCTACTCGCCCGAGCAGTCCTGCAGCGACGTCGTGGCTGAGGGCGCCCAGGCGTACGTCGGGGACTGGTCGTGCGCCTGTTCGTGCGAGACTGACGAGTTCAACTCATGCGACCAGGCGACCGTGCAGCTTCAGCTCTTCGAAGCGGGCGGCTGCAAAGGACCGGCGGCGGTCTCCGTCGATCTCACCTCGTCGTGCCAAGACTTCGGAGGCGGAGAGATGTATAGCATCCTGACGACTGCTCAAGGGCCGGCTCCGTGTGACTCCAGTCCGACGCTCAATGCGGCGCCCGTCTTACCCACGGGTTCGCTGGTGCTCTGCAATGCCTTCGAGGGGTCGACCTGTGGAACGGGCGCGTGCACCTCGCGCAGCGAAGAGCTCTGCATACACGCGGAGGGAGAGCGCGAGTGCCCGGATGGGTTTGAACGTACCCTGCTCTACACCTCGTTCGAAGACGGCCGCGAGTGTTCGGCGTGCGCATGCGAAGCGGAGTACGAGTGCGCGGGCTCGTACACCCTCGCCAATCAGGGCTGCGGGAACGCGGGTACGTTGACGCTGCAGCTGGGTTGCACCGGCTTCACGACGTCCGTACTCGGCGGCCAAACAGCAAGCCTGACCGACCCTCCGGCGGTCGACTGCACGAGCAGCGGGGGATCCCCCATCGGGGAGGTCGTGGCAGCGGAGCCGCGCACCGTTTGCTGTGCTCCGTGATGTCAGGCCGGGGCGGACCGGCGAGCATCGTGATGCCGAGGTCGAGGACGCCGCGCGTATAGGCTGCGATCCCCCAGACGGTGCTTTCACGCCGGCCGACCGAGAAGCCGTGACCGCGTCTCAAGCTTCACGGGCGCTTCGCAAGCGGGAGCGGTTCGAACGTCGACCGCGAGGCAGGCTGAAAAACGCATCGGGCGGCCGCGGGCGTAGACGTGATGGAATCGCCCCGAGCCGCCTCAGGGAGTGGTCGGGTCACGCCCATCTCTCCAGCCGTGTTCGCGAACGAAGCGGAAACTGACGCCGCCTCCGCCGAGTGAGGTGCGCGATCGCGGGCAAACCCCTGCGACCAGGCCGCGCAGCTGGTGAGGCTTTTCACGCATAGGAACGTGACGTTCTCCAATAGCTTTGCAAGTCTCTTCAGGACATGCGCACCGGGTCGGCACTTCTCACTTCCCTGTTTCTGCTTGCTGCCTGCGGCGACGATGGTGGGGCTGCGGACGCTGGCGGGGGGGTCGGGACCGAGGGCTCCACCGCAGACGAGACCGAATCGCAGGGCTCTGCCGAGACCGGCTCGGCGTCCGATACGGACGAGTCGAACAGCGGAACATCGGGCGCCGACACGACCGGAGGCGGCGCGCCCGTCGACGTGCCCGCGCGCGCCATCGCGGTGTCGCGGGTGGAGGCGAACTCGGGCGTGTCGATCGCGGTCGCGGCCGATGGTGCGTGGGTCGAAGGACCCGACCGCGTCGCGCAAATTCCGAAGAACCGCAACACCGCTTTCCGCGTGTACGTCGACGTCGACGACGACGCCTGGGTCGTTCGAGACATCGAAGCCCGCATGACGGTCATCCAGGCCGACGGTACCGAGACTGTCTACTCCGAGGTTGGCGAGATCGGTCAGGACTCGTCGACCACGTCGTTCCAGTCGAACATCGTCATCGGCGTCCTCGCCGAAGACATGCAGCCCGGCGCGCGGTTCAACGTGGAGCTGTACGAGGCCGGCAGCGGCTACGAAGGGCTGCCCGAGGCAGCCGAGCCCCCCGCCGCGATGCCCGAGCCGGACTTCATCGGTATCGAGGGGTCGTACCAGAACATGCGCATCGTCATCGTGCCGGTCGACTACAACTTTGGCGGATGCTCGGCGCGGTTCGACACCTCCGAGGAGAACATCGCGAAGTACATCGACTCGATGTTCCAGCAGAACCCGGTCGAGAACATCGACCTCGAGATTCACGACTATTACGTCGTCGATGACCTCGACCTCGCGGGCGGCGGCTTCTTCACGCTGCTCAATCGGATGGCGCAGCTGCGCGCGTCCGAGGCCCCGGACCCCAACGTCTACTACTACGGCCTGTTCGACAACTGCGGCGCGTGCATCGGTGATGGTGGCGGCTGCACGCTGGGCGTTGCGAACGGCATCCCCGGCGACTCGATGGCCGAAGGTGGCGCGCGCGTGGCCATCGGGACGCAGTTCCTCGGCCAGTCCGAAGTCGGCATCGAGACGTTCGTTCACGAGATCGGCCACAACCAGGGCCGCCGCCACATCTTCTGCCCCAACGCGAACGCGGCGGGCACCGACCCGACCTACCCGTACGCCGACGGCAAGACCGAGGGCTGGGGCTTCGGCGTTCGCGACTTTCAGCTGCGCAACGGCAACACGCACTACGACTACATGAGCTACTGCAACCCGACGTGGGTTTCGGACTGGCAGTGGAAGGAGACCTTCCAGCGCATCCAGACGCTCAGCGCGTGGGAGGGCGCCGACATGCAGGACGAACTCGAGGGGCGCTACATCCTCACGGGCTCGGTCAACACCGAGACCGGCGAGGCTTCGTGGTGGACCGATCGTGGCTGGGTCGACCCCGAGATGGCCGAGCCGAACCACCGCATGCGCTTCACCTTCGACGACGGGACCGAGGACGACTCGATGCTCGTCGACGCGCTGCCGTGGAGTGAGGGCCCGTGGATGACGGTGCGGGTGCCCCTTCCGACGGACTTCGAGGCGGTGACCTCGTTCCAGCTCGATACGCCGACGCTGACCTCCGCAGCGCCGCGCAGCGCCGTGAAGCTGTTCCACGCCGATTCGCTGCAAACGCCGTAGGACTGGCCGCGTGAGGCCGCTGCGGGCGGTTCGTGATGGCGTGGTGTACTCTCCGCGCCATGCGAACCGCTCGTGTTTTCGTGCTCGCCGGGGCGGCGGGCCTACTCCTGCCCGGGACCCTCACCGGCTGCGCCAAGAAGCAGCCCGAGAGCACCACGCCCGCGACGGCGAGTGAGCCGGCAGCACCCCCCGCCGCGCCGAAGGTCGACCCCATGGCCGACGCAGAGCGGGCCAATCCGGTCGAGAAGGTCGAGGTCCTCGCCAGCTTCGAGGGCATCGAAGACATGATCAAAACCGCCTCGAACCTTCAGGCGAAGATCGAAGGCGAAGAGCCCAGCGGCGATCCGATGGCCGAGATCCAGGCGGGTCTGCTCGCTCAGGGCTTTGGGCCCGGTTTCCTCAGCAGCATCAACCTCGATGCGCTGCACGCCGTGAAGGTCGCCTTCCCGACCGACGACGCCGCCGGACCCGAAGCGATCGACTTTGCGGCCTCGCTCGCGGTCTCAGACGCACGCAAGGTCCTCGAGAGCATGCCCTCGGCCGCACGCCCGCAACCGCTGGGCGGAGACATGTGGGAGCTGCGTCAGGAGAACGAGGCGTTCCTGATCAAAGAAACCGGCACAGCGCTGCTGTGGGGCCGAAGTGACGCCGACGTGGAGAAGGCCGGCGGCCTCCTCCAAGAGGTCGGCAAGGGCCGCCGCGTTCGCATCAAGGCGTGGAACATCCCCGCCGACCAGGTGAACCCCGCCGAGCTGCTCGACCTCCCGCAAGACATTCCGATCGTCAAGACCGCCTC
The DNA here is from genome assembly GCA_039024335.1 of Myxococcota bacterium. Classification (GTDB taxonomy): domain Bacteria; phylum Myxococcota_A; class Polyangia; order Nannocystales; family Nannocystaceae; genus CAJXVA01. The sequence goes on along the minus strand of JBCCQM010000093.1, from coordinate 22,979 downwards.
GGAGATCCTTCAAGAGCTCAACGCCGCAGAGTTCCAGCTCGACCTCGGCTCGGGCAAGCAGGTCGAGGTGGTCGCCAGCGCCGAGGCGCCGTTTGGCAAGCTCGGCCTCGACCCGCTCGGCAAGGCGCGCATGAAGGCGACGCCGCTCGAGGCCAAGCTGCCCGAGGGCGCGATCTTCGTCACCACCCTCGCGTACGGCGACCCGAAGATGCTGCACAAGACCATCGACAAGATGGTCCCCGTCGACCAGGTCCCCGCGCCGTTCGACGAGATGGTCAAAGACGCCGTCAAAGGCGTCCACATGATCCTCAACTCGATCGCCGGGAACGTCGTCGCGGCGCTCTACCTCGACGGCAAGGGCCAGCCCACGATCGTCATCGCGGCCGGTGTCAAGAAGAAGAAGCAGGACAAGGCCATCGAAGGCCTTCGCAAGATTCACGGCACCGTGAAGCTCGCCCTCGACGCACACGCGGCGCTGCAGGGCAAGAACAAGGACGCCAAGTTCGCGGTCAACTGGAAGGAGTCAGGTCTGAAGATGTCGGGTGTCAAGGCCGACCAGATGACCGTGAAGATCGCGAAGGACTTCCAGGGCGAGACCGAGGAGGTCGCGCTCTTCCTCAAGAAGAACAGCATCGAGACCGTGTCCTTCGTGGAGGACGGCGTCGCGTTCTGGGCGATCGGCGCTGGCGCGCGCAGCCTCGGCTCGGACGTCGCCCGCTCGCTCGGCAAGGACCGCAGCAGCTCGATGGCCTCGGAAGGCACGCTCGAGACCGTCCGTAAGGGCATGGACGGTTGTCAGGTTTGCATGAGCTTCGATGCGGGTGCGTACCTTCGCTTGCGCTTGCTCGACATGCAGGCCAAGACCAAGGACAAGGCGCAGCTCAAGGTCATCAAGAAGAAGCTGGCCGAGCTCAAGAAGCTCAAAGGCGAGGCCGAGGTCGGCATGGGCGTCCGCTTTGCGGAGAACGAAGGCGCGGTCGGCTTCGTCGTGCCCACGGCCACGCTCGAGCTGTCCAAAGAGACGGTCGCCTCGATGAAGGACCTCTTGGAGTTCGTCGACTCGCCCGACGTTGCGATGGCGGAGTCCGTCCAGGCCAAGGGCACCAAGTGAGCGTTGCGGCCGTCGTCCTGGCGGCCGGTGCTTCGTCCCGGATGGGCCGTCCCAAAGCACTCATCGAGTGGCGGGGACGGCCCTTCTTTATGCACTGCAGCGCGCGAGCCTCGGACGCTGGCTGTGCGCCGGTCGTGGTGGTGTGGGGCGCGACGGCTCTCCCCGAGGGCGCAGCCAGTCTCGTCCACAATCCCACCTGGTGGGATGGACCCCTATCGAGCCTGCAGGCGGGGCTTCGCGCGGTCGTTCCGAGCGGCCCCTCGGCGGTGCTCGTCCTGACGGTCGATCGTCCGCACGTCCAGGCCGACACGCTCGAGCAGCTTCTGGCAGCCCATGCCGCGGCGCCCGCCCACGTCGTTCAACCCGAGTACGAACGGCGTCGCGGTCACCCCATTGTGCTGCCGGCGTCGCTCTTGAACGATGTCCTCGCGCTTCCGCCGACCGATACGCTTCGGTCCGTGGTCGGGCGGTCCGATGTCGTTCGGACCTTCGTTCACGTCGAGGACGCCGCCGTGCGCGACAACCTCGACACGCCGGACGATCTCCGTCGACTCCCCGCGTGACGGACCTCCGCCGGGGCCGGTTTGTCCGGGCGCTCGGCTTGGGTATCGTCCGCGCGATGGACCTGTCCGCGATCGAAGGCCTGCACCCGACGTACGACGCCGAGCTTCGTCTGCTCACGCTCGAGCTGGACCACGGCAAGGCGAACGAGATGGGCACCGTGCAGCTGGATGCCTTCGACGCGTTGTGCGAGCTGCTCGAAGGCAGCGACGAGGTCCGGACGCTCTGCACGACCTCGCGTCGCGTCAGCAAGAAGGGCAAGCCCATCTTCATCGCCGGTGCAAACGTGACCGAGCGAACGGATTGGGATACTGACCGCGTGAAGGCCCACGTCCTTCGGCAGCGTGCGCTGATGGTGCGGCTGCGGCACCTGCCCGTGTTCAACGTCGCGGTGCCGCACGGCGTGACCCTGGGGTGGGGCGCGGAATACCTGCTGACCACGGACTACACGGTGGCGACGCAGACCGCGTCTTTCGCGTTGCCCGAGACCGGCCTGGGCATCCTTCCGGGGGCGCGGGGCACGGCCGAGCTTGCGATGCTGGTGGGTCCTGCGCATGCCGTGCGCCTGGGCGTGACCGGAGAGTCGGTCGATGCCGCAGAGGCGTGCCGCATCGGTCTGGTGCAAGAGGTCGTGGAATCCGTCGACGCCGGTCTCGCGCGGGCGAAGGCGCTTGCCGCGCTGGTGGCTCGGAAATCCCCAACGGCCACCGCCGCGTACAAAGCTGCGATGCTTGCCGGATTGGGCCGCCCCGAGGCGGATCGACTGGAGGCCGAGCGGAAGGCCTACGAATTGACGGTTTCCGTGGGTGACGCGGCCACGGGACGCGCTCACTTTGCCGACATCCGTGCGGGCAAATCCCCGCCGTGGGCCGGCCGCACCCGGCTCGATCTGGGCGAGGGTGACGATTCGGCCAATGCCTGAGTACTCTGTACGTCGAGGACCGACATCATTCGACGCTGATCTGCCATGCTCGAGTACACTGAACTAAAGTTGTTCCGGCTTACGTTTTTTTGGAGAGGTATACTCCGCACACGTCATTAGGTTGTCGGGCTCTAGTGGCCTGGCATACAGTCGCCCCCAACCTGCCGCTTATCGCGCATGACCGCTGATCGCTCAGCAGCGCCCGAACCTGGCGCTTCCCCTGATGGGAGCCCCGACGAGATGCCCAAACGCATCGCGGGTCGGTACGCGGTGCAGCGTCTTCTGGGACGCGGTGGGTTCGGCGCGGTCTACGAAGCGCACGACGAGCTCGAGGACCGCGTCGTCGCGCTGAAGATCATCCGGGGCAACAACGCCGACCTCGCCGCGCTGCCGATCGGCGACGGCTCGCGCGCAGAGTCGCGGTCGATGCGGCGCCGGAACATCACCCGCAGCTTCGGCACCCCGGGGACCGGTGGCACCGATAGCTTCGCGCAGGCGTTCAAAGATGAGTTTCGGCTGCTGACGCAGCTGCATCACCCAAACCTCGCCGGGGTCTACGACTTCGGTCGGTGCGCGAACAACGAGTGCTTCTTCTTTACGCAAGAGCTCGTTCGCGGGCTCGAGCTGTCGACGTTCCTCAAGGATGCGTCGCGTGAAGTCATCGCCGAGGTGTTCGTTCAGCTGGCGCGCGCGCTGGACTACATCCACGCCCTCGGGCTGATTCACGGCGACATCAAGCCGTCGAACGTCCTGGTGTGTGAATCCGACGATCCGAACTCGCCTCCACAGGCGAAGCTGATCGACTTTGGCCTCGCGCGGATGCTGCGAGACCCGCTTCCGCCCGAAGACGTCGACGACGAAAGCGGCGACGCCGAAGACACGATCACGGTCCTCGGCACGCCGGGCTTCTCGGCGCCCGAGAAGGTCAAGGGGCTGTCGACGGACGGTCGTGCCGACATCTACTCGCTGGCGGCGACCATGTATGCGGCGGTTCGCGGCGCGCGGCCGTTCCCGGGCAAGTCGTTCCGCGACGCGCTCCGCGTGCAGCGAGACTGGCGGCCCGAGCTTGCCGGGGCGCTCCTGCAGCCGGCAGGGCCCGTCGTCGCCGAGCTCGTCGGGCGGATGCTCGAGCCGAACCCATCGCATCGACCGCAGAGCGCTCGCTCGATTCTGCTGGAGCTGCTTCGGCGCGAAGCGTCTCACCTGCGCAACCGGCAGCAGAGCGAGTCGGACCGCCGGGACTTCGCCCGCGTGCTGGTCTCGCACCTCCCGTTCGTCGATCGGGCGCACTACCTCGAGCTGCTGCTCCAGAAGGCGCTCGCCGTCGTTCGCCCCGATGAGGCGGCCGAAGACGCGGATGAAGACGGCAGCCCGAGCGCTTCGTCCACGGGCAACAAGCTCTCGGTGGGGCGGTTGCTGCGAACGGTGGTGGTCAAGGCGCCCGAGGGCATGGGCAAGTCCCGGCTGCTCGGCGAGCTTCGTCGCGAGGTTCAGCTGGGGGAAGGGTTGTTCGTCGAGGGCAACTGCTGGGACTCCGGCCGCACCGCGCTGGGTCCGTTCTCCGCCGTCGTCGCGCAGCTCTCGACCGCACTGGGGGAGCGCAGCGTCACCGTCCGTGCGTTCCCCGAGCTGGTTCGGCTCGCGCGTCGCAACCGCGGCAACGAGTCGGCGGCTGCGCAGGTCACCGAGTTCCTGATCGCCGCGTCGCAAGAGCGCCCGTTCGTCCTGCACCTGACCGACGTCTCGAAGGCGTCGGAGGACATTCGCCAGCTGTTCGACCAGCTCAGCCGCGCCATCGACCACTCGGCTGCGCCGATTCTGTTGTGCGCCACGACGGAGCCGCACAGCAAGATTCGCCCGGTGCTCCAAGGGCTCAGCCGAGACCAGAGCGCGGAGGTGTGGAACCTGCGTCCATTCACGCAGCGCGAGATGTACTCCGTGCTGCAGGGCGTGCTGGGCGACACGTCGGTCATCCGCGAGCTCGCCGACATGCTCGACAAGCTCACCGGCGGACACCCGCTGAGCTTCCGCGAGACGCTGCGGGTACTGATCGAGGAGGGCATTCTCGTCCGGGACGCCGACAGCTGGTCGCTCCGTGGGGCGTCGGCAGCCGCGGACGAACTCCACAAGACGCTCGCGCAGCGCTCGGAGTCGCGGCTCGACACCCTGGGGGTTTCGGGCTGGGAGATCGCCAGCATCCTCTTCCTGCTCGAGGCGCCGATCGAAGAGTCGACCCTCGCCGAGCTGTCCGACCTCCGCAAGGAGCGATTCAGCCGCACGCTCGACCGGCTCGAGGGGGAGGGGCTCATCACCCGCAGCCCCGTCTCCGGGTCGAGCCTGATCAGTCTCGCCCACGAGTCGGTTCGCGAAGCGGTTCGCCAGCGCTACGAGGACTCGCTCGACGAGACGCGGCTCGACCTCGCCGCCCGCATCGAGGAGTTCGAAGACGGCGAGCCGATGCTCGTGTTCCTCCGCGCGCGCCTGCTCGATGATGCCTCCGAAGCGCTGGAGGCTCTCGACGCGCTCGAGCGTGCCGCCGACTCGCTCTTCTTGGCCAAGCGCCCGCAGCTGGCGGCGCAGGTCCTCGAGCGAATCATCGCGCGGCTGCGTCGGTACGGTCGCACCGCGTCGCTCGACCGACTCCTGGCCGCGCAGGTGAAGCTGCTCGAGAGCGCCGCCGGGGCCCTCGAGGACCCGCGCCGCGAGGCGGCACACTACGAAGCAGGCATCCTCGTCGCCGAGCTGCTCGGCGACCACCGTGCGCAGGCGTCGTTCTGGCTCGGCCTTGCCGATCGATACACGCAGATCGATCACGGCAACGACATGGACCTTCCCCTCGAGCGGCTCGACCGCGCGGCCGAGGCCGCCAAGCTCGCGCACGACCGAACGCTCGAGCTTCGGATCGCAAACCGTCGCGCGGAAGTCTTGCTGGGCGCCGGCGAGATCGAGCTGGCCAGTCGCTGGAGCCGTCAGGCGATGGAGATCATCGATCTCGAAGAGGCGGGGCCGGTCGACAAGTGCAACATCATCGGCGTGCGGCTGCGATGCTTGTCGCTGTCCGGCCAGCTCGGTGAGGCGCGGCAGCTCCACGGCATGGCCAAGCCGATTGCCGCCACGTGCCCGGTGCTGCAGCGGCAGAGCTATCTCTCCGGCATCGCGTTCCTCGCGGTCCTCGGCGGGGACCCCGAGCGGGCGATTCCCGAGACCGAAGCCGCCATTACTGCGCTGCACGACGCGAACCTGCCGAGGCTTCTCCTCACGCCGATGCACAACCTCGGCGATCTGCGGCTGCGCGCCGATGAGCTCGACCTCGCCGAGGCCGCCTTCCGCGAGGCGATCCGGCTCGCGTCGGTCTACGGGTTCGACTACCACCTCCACCTCAACCGCGGCTTCTTGGGCTACGTGATGGCCCGACGGGGCAACGCGGATGAGGGCGCGGAGCTGCTCGGCGAGGCGAAGGACGCGATGGCGGTCATCGCCGGTGAGCACCTCGCGCTGCAGCAGCTGCGGCTGCTGGACGCCGAGGTTGCCCACATCATGGGGGACAGCGCGCGCGCCCGGCGAGAGCTCGAAGAGATGCTCGCGGACTTCCAGGCGGGCAACGAGCTCAGCCTTGCTCACTGGGCGCAAGAGGCACTCGCGCGCATCGAGCGAGACCTCGGCACCGCGTTCATCGATGCGCCCTCCGAAGAGCCTGCCGACACCGATCCCGAGCAGGATACGGTTCGAACCAAGCCGGTGCGCTGAGCCCGTATGCCGGGGTGCGCGCATGACGCTGGGCCTCGAAGGGCCTCGTAGCGGAATGCGGTCGGGACCACGGTTCGTCTTTGCGCCGTGCTGCTATCCTGCGCCACAGCCCTCGGGATGAGCGGAGCCCTCGCGACACTGCACCAGGACCTTCAGGACCTGGTCGGCCGAACCATTGCCGGTCGTTACCGCGTCGAATCCTTGCTCGGCGTCGGCGGCATGGCTGCGGTCTTCCGCGCCCACCACGAGGGGTTGGGGCGCGACGTCGCCATCAAGGTGCTGCACCCGAACCTCAGCGTGAACGAGGAGATGTCGGCGCGGTTCGACCGCGAGGCCCGTTCCGCGTCACGGCTGGACCATCCCAACTGCGTGCAGGTGACCGACTTCGGATCCACCGACGATGGGATGAAGTACATGGTGATGCAGCTGCTCGAGGGCGGTGAGCTCACCGCCAAGCTCGGCAAGCGGCTCACCTCGCCACGGGCCGTCGAGCTGGTTCTGCAGATCCTTCGTGGCCTGGAACACGCGCACGGCAAAGGCGTCGTGCACCGGGACATCAAGCCCGAGAACGTGTTCGTCACCACGGACCACGACGGCGACGAAGTCCTCAAGCTCGTCGACTTCGGCATCGCCAAGCTCACCGGCGCTGGCTCGGGCGACACCCACAAGACCACGGCGGGTCTCGTGTTCGGTACGCCCGCGTACATGTCTCCGGAGCAGGCGATGGGGGTCGAAGCCGACTCCCGGGCCGATCTCTACTCCGTCGGCGTGCTGTTCTACCAAATGCTTGCGGGGCGGGTTCCGATCGACAGTGACGACCCGGTCGCGCTCGTGCGGATGCAGGTGTCGGTCGACCCGGACCCGCTGCCGAGCAGCGTGCCGCCCGTCGTCGCCGCGGTGGTCGGACGACTCATGGAGAAGGACCGCGACAAGCGGTTCCAAGCGGCGACCGAGGTGATCGAGACGCTCGAAGGGATCGAGCCGCTGCTCGTCGACGAGCACATCAGCGAGATCTCGATGGAGATCCCGGCCGCCAACACCGGTACGACCAGCGTGCTGTTGGAGCCCATGGCCGGCGCGGCGTCGTCGGCCAAACCGCTCAGCCGCAAGTGGCTGCTGCCCGCGATCGGCGGCGCCGCGCTGCTGATCGGGGCCGCGATCGCCGTCGTCCTCGCCGGTGGCGATGATGACAGCGCCGACGTCGAGGTCACGCAGACGCGCACGGCGGTCAGTACCGACGAGGGCGCCGACCCGGTCGACTCCGCTTCGGTTGCCGGTCCGCCTTCTGGCAAGCTCGCCGAGATCGAGCGGCTGCTGCTCGCGAAGAAGTGGAATGAGGCCAACGAGCTGCTCGGTCCGCTGCGGGATGAGTTCCCCGACGACGCGACGCTCAAGTGGCGGTACGCCCAAGTGCTCAGCGCCCAGCGACGCAAGCAGTCGCAGGCGCTGCAGGCCTACGGCGATGCGCTCGAGGCCGACCCGGCGTTCATCGACGACAAGGACTTCTACGCCGAGCTTCACGACATCATGCGTGACAAGCGGGTGCGGGCCGAGGCACTCGACTTCGCGCTGCAGCAGATGGGCGACAGCGGGCACAAGTTCCTGCTGGAGATGGTCAACGACGAGCGGAGCCCGCTGCAGTACACCGCTCGTCACCGAGCCCTCGATGCGCTCGATGAAGACCCCGAGAACGCACCGCTGGTGAACGAGAAGCTCAACATGGCGCTCGACGTCCTGCAGGCGGCGGCCTCGGTGACGCCGTGCAAGAACTACGCGGACGCGCTGAGTGCCATCGAGGCCAAGCCCGACTTCTACTTCTACAACCGCGTCGACAAGGCCAACCTGCCGACGGCGCCCGAGGATGCCGAGCAGGAGACCGCCGACGACGTCAGCGTTTGTCCTGGACTTCCGGCGCGCCGCGAAGCCCTGCTCGCGCAGCTTGCAGTCCTCAACCCCGACGCCGAAGCAGCGGTCGAAGGGGACGAGACCGACGCCGTCGAGGCCGATTCCGCCGACGAGGCAGACAAGCCCGCCCGCGCCGGCGGCAAGAAGAAGAAGTCGCAGTCGTCCAGCAAGGACTGCAGCAAGTTCCTCGGCGGACTCAAGAAGAAGTGCCGCCGCTGATGCTGCTGCTGGCATCCACGTCTCGATACCGTCGTGCGCTGCTCGAACGGCTGTCGATCCCGTTCGAGACCGCGGCGCCCGACTTCGACGAATCCGCCCACGACGACGCGTTCGAGACGATGGATGACCCGGCCTTCGCGTTGCGCTTGGCCGAGGGCAAGGCACGCAGCCTCGCAGGTGCATTTCCAGCGCACCTCATCCTGGCCGCGGACCAGATCGCGACCGTGGATGCGCCGGCGCGAACCCTGCTGCACAAGCCGGGAACGGTCGACCGCGCGGTGGATCAACTGATGCTCCTGGCGGGCAAGACGCACGTGCTGACGACGGGCGTGGTGATGTTCGAGCCGGCGTCGGGACGTCTGGAGACCGCAGTCGATCAGCAACGGCTGACGATGCGCTCGTACGGGCGAGCCGAAGCGGCGGCCTACGTTGAGCGTGCGAAGCCGCTGGACTGTGTCGGGGCGTACCGGGTCGAGGACGCCGGGATCACGCTATTTCAGCGGATCGAGGCCGACGACGTGACCGGGATCATCGGGCTGCCGCTGTTGATCGTGTGCGACCTGCTGCGACGCTTCGGTCGCCTCGCGCCGTAGCGGCTCCCTGAGGGCCACCTCAAGATCGGCGGCGGCGAAGCAGGAGGCTGAGCAGGCCGGTGAACAGCCAGCTCGCACCGCCCGGAGCGTGGTGGCTGCAGCCGCATCCTGAGTCTCCCTGGGCGTCCGCGGCCGGACCGGGGTCCGTTCCGCCTCCGCTCGACTCTGCGTCGGAGGCGGTCGTGCCCTCACCGGTGCCGACTTCGCCGTCGCTTCCCGAGCTCTCGTCGACAGCACCGGTACTTGCTTGGGGAAGCGGTGGAAGCTCCATCCCGATGGCCATGCGGACCGTTTCCGACTCGCCGACGTTGCCACCCCAGTCCTCGGCGATCGCGGTGAGTTCGTAGATGCCCGCGGGGAACTCGGCGCTGAAGCCAAACGGAGGCTCTCGCAGCTCGGCGGCTTGTTCTTGTCCGTTGATCGCGATGCGAACCGCTCGGACGCCGTAGCCTTCGCCGTCGTCGGCTTCGATGTCGATCTGGACTTGGGTCGGGCCGTCGGGGAGGGTGCTCTCCGCCTCTGGATTGGTGATGCTCACCAGGGGCGCGTCCTCATCGGGCACGCTGTCGAAGGCAGGTCCACAGGTCTCGCTGGGCGGACTGACCTCGCCGAGGCAGAAGTCACCCCATTCCCGCTCTGCGTTGAGAGGATCGAGCTCGAACCCTTGGCACAACCCGGTCGGATTCCACGTGCCGTCCGTATCGTGACAGGGAGTGATGTCGAGACCCGAATCTTCTTCGATCCACGGGACCCATTCGCTCATCACGGCGTAGAGGTCGGCTCCACCGCCGCATGGAGGCGGCCCGCCGGAGACCACACCGAACACATGCCAGCTTCCGTCGGGATACTGGATGTACGCTGGGCCGCCGGAGTCTCCCCCACATGCGGCGTCGAGGACTGCGCCCACGTAGACGCCATCGCTGAGCGAATCTCCGGGGAACCCGGCGACGCGGGTCTGCCGGTATCGCTTGATCCCGAATCCAACGTCGTCGTCTCCGTTGAAGTCGTTGTTGCCAATCCCGACGATCATCGCATCGCGTCCCGTCGAAATGATGTCGGTTTCACAGCCGTAGATGATGGGCGTGAAGGGGACGTCGTAGACGGGCGTCTCCAGGACGCAATAGGTGATGTCCTGTCCGTTGACGCCGTTGTTGAAGTTGGAGTCGTACAGTGGGTTGCTGCGGCAGTAGTCCACGGAGAGGAGCTGCGTCGGCGCGTTGACGACATTGCCCATGCGGAAGTCGGGCGGAGAATCGGAGTTCCCCATGCAGTGGGCAGCCGTGATCACCACATGCGGGCTGACCAGCGTTGCCGTACAACCGCCCATCATCAGCGTGGTCGGAAACTGACAGCCCTCCGTCTCCGTGCCGTCATAAATGTGTGGTTCAGCGTTGACCGGGGAGTCGAGTCCACTTGGGGACAACGCGACGAGCAAGACGGACGCGAGAACCATGCAGCCAGGATAGACGCATGTGCTGAGCCGTCGAGGCGAAGTTGGTGCGGCGTAGCGTCCCGGGGGGAAACGCCCCTCACGCGGATCGAAGGACGGCATCGTTCGGTCGAGCGTCGACCGGCGAGGTTGCCGCTGTCCTCGCACGCACAATCGGGGGCGGCCGATGGACCTGCTGAGGGTGACGGGGGTCGGGCTCGGATCGGGACGGTTACAGGGAGCATCGCAGCCCCCGAGGAGCTCTTCTTGGCTCGGTGGCGAGGTTTCAGCGGGTTTCAGGCGCGCACCGTGAGTCGCACTCCTGACACGCTGCGCCGGATCTGATACGCCCGTTGCATGGTTGAGGGATTGAGAGTGTGGATGCGTCTGGGCATCGTTACGGCCTCCTTGGCTGCGGCGGTTGCGGGCTGCGACAGCGGTTCGGGCGGTTCTGGATCCGGTGACGCATCGAGCGATGGATCGACGTCGGCCGGTGGCTCGACGGGCGGTGCCTCGACCGACCCGGGGTCCACGTCGGCGGCAACGACAGCGGCGACCACGTCGGGAAGCGCCGAGACGTCGGGAGCGGCTGACGAGTCGACTGGTGGCGGGGCCGACCTGGGGCAGAAGTTCGAGCTTCGGGTCGACAACTTCGAAGTGCCGGTGACCGAGACTTCGTACAACTGCTTCGACTTCACGTTCTCGCTCGATCAGCTCGGACACATCACCGCGTTTGAAGCGGTGATCGATAATGCGGCCTACGTGCATCACTACGTCGTCACGCTGACGGCGAACCCGTCGGGCAGCCCCGACGGCTACTCGTGCTTCGACCTCGAAGGCGACATGATCTGGGCCTGGGCGCCGGGGCAGTCGCGCTTCGAGCTGCCCGAAGAGGCCGGGTTCCTGATCGGCGATACGCCCGGTGGCAATCTGACCCTTCGCCTGCAGGTTCACTACAACAACCCGCTCGAGGTCACCGGCGAGGTCGACAACAGCGGCTTTGACTTCTGGGTCACCGACGAGCTGCGACCGAACAACGCGGGCACGCTCGTCTTCGGTGACATCGAAGGCATTCAAATCCCGCCCGGCGAAGAGGCGTATGAGCACGTGATGACGTGCCGGAGCGAGGTCACCGAGCAGATGTTCCCGCAGCCGCTGAACGTGTTTGGTGCGTCGATGCACGCGCACGACATCGGCAGCGTGCTCTACACGGAGGTCTGGCGCGACGGTGAGATGGTCTTCGAGCTCAACCGCGACGACCCGTTCGACTTCGAGAACCAGAACTTCAAGTGGTTTGAGCAGCAGCTCTTGCCGGGCGATGAGATCGTCAACCACTGCATCTACAACTCGATGGACCGCGACGAGACCACCTTCGGTGGACCGGGCACCTCGGACGAGATGTGCTGGGACACGGTGGTGTACTACCCGAAGATCCCCAGCGGCTTCGATTACTGCACCAGCTTCGATTAGGCGCTCGCTTCGGCCGAGCCGGGGTTCTCCAGGACCCCCCTTCGGGTGAGGGGGTCCTTCCGAACCCCTCAAGGCGCGGGCAGTGAGCTCGCGCCCTTTCCATTTAGGCGCTGCGCCCCCCTTCGGGGGTGCTCGCTTGGGCGCTCGCGGGTGGCCGGGGCCGGGGTTCTCCAGGACCCCCCTTTGGGTGAGGGGGTCCTTCCGAACCCCTCGAGGCGCGGGCGGTTTGCTCGCGCCTTTTCCATTTAGGCGCTGCGCCCCCCTTCGGGGGTGCTCGCTTGGGCGCTCGCGGGTGGCCGGGGCCGGGGTTCTTCAGGACCCCCCTTTGGGTGAGGGGGTCCTTCCGAACCCCTCGAGGCGTGGGTGGTTTGCTCGCGCCGTTTCCATTTCGGCGTTGCGCCCCCTGTCGGGGGTGGTCGCTAGAGGGTTTCGCAGACGTTGGGGGGGGCGGGGCAGGTTTGGCCTGGGGGGAGGGCGACGCAAAGGCCTCTCGCGTTGGCCACCGTGAGCGCGGTGGCGCAGGCCTGGTAGGTGGGGCTGGTGGGGTCGCCGTCTGCGGCTGCGAGGCAGGCGACTGCGTCGGGGTCTTGGTGGGTGCCGCCACTCCACGGTGCGGTGCCATCGAGCAGGTCGCTGCCGCGGGCTGGTCGGAAGCTGCCGCCGTCGGCGACGCAGTCGGCCTCGACGAGCGCCCGGGTTTGGCAGCACGAGAAGCCCTGGCCGCAGATCGAAGCCGCGGTCGCCGAGTCCCAGGTCGGGTTGCACGGGACGGGGCAGCCGGCGGCCTCGGGCTCCTGCAGGTTGGTGCCGGCCGGGAAGTCCGAGGTCCGGACGCAGAAGCCCGAGCGGCTGCGCCCGTTGTTGGCGCCTGCAAACAGCGGGGGCGCACCACCGTCGATCGGGCGGCCTTCGAAAGCCGGCGGCGCGCCACCGGGTGCCGCTGGATCGTCCGAGCAGCAGCGGTATCGGTCGGCTCCGCTGGCGCTGGGATCGCAATGCCGCGTGGGGAAGCGCAGGTCGGAGAACGGCTCGGGCCCGATCGTGCCCGATGCTTCGCTGACCGTCGAACAGTCGATCGGATCGGGGCCCAGATCGGGTTCGCCTGCGGTAGAGGCGTCGCCGCCCACGGTCTCGTCGGACGAACGTTCGCCGCCAGAGTCGCCGTCGCTCCCCTCACTGGACACCGCGGCTGCGCACCCCAAACACGCGATGAGCAGCCCTCCGAGCGAGCCTCGCACGCCCGCACCGTATCAGTTTGATGCACTCGACGGGCATGGCGCCGGGGCGGGCGCGTGTGTCTCCTCCCCGACCGCGATCGGGTGCTTGGGTTAACGTCGAGTCATGGCGTACGAGCCCGTGAAGGCACCCCACGGCAAGGACCTCTCCTGCAAAGGCTGGCCCCAAGAGGCGGCCATGCGCATGCTGATGAACAACCTCGACCCCGAGGTTGCCGAGCGTCCCGAGGATCTCGTCGTGTACGGCGGCACCGGCAAGGCTGCGCGCACGTGGGAGGACTACCGTCGCATCGTCGCGTCGCTGCGCGACCTCGAAGCCGACGAGACGCTGCTGGTCCAAAGTGGCCGGGCGCAGGGCATCTTCAAGACGCACGAAGATGCACCGCGCGTGCTGATCGCGAACTCGAACCTCGTGCCCAACTGGGCAAACTGGGACGAGTTCCACCGCCTCGAAGGGCTTGGCCTGACGATGTACGGCCAGATGACTGCCGGCAGCTGGATCTACATCGGTACCCAGGGGATCCTTCAGGGGACCTACGAGACGTTCGCGGCCTGTGCCCGCACCCATTTCGGCGGGTCGCTGGCCGGCAAGTTCGCGCTGACGGGCGGCTTGGGGGGCATGGGCGGCGCGCAGCCGCTGGCAGCCCTCATGGCGGGTGCCGCCGTGCTGTGCGTCGAGGTGGACCCCGAGCGGATCCAGCGTCGGGTCGACCACGGCTACCTGATGAAGTCGACCGAGAGCCTCGACGAGGCGCTCGCGATGATCGACGAGGCGGTCGCCAAGAAGGAAGCCCTCAGCGTGGGCCTGCTCGGCAACTGCGCCGAGGTGCTTCCCGAGCTGGTCAAGCGAGGCCGAATCCCCGACGTGGTCACCGACCAAACCAGCGCGCACGACGAGCTGCACGGCTACGTGCCCGACGGGCTGTCGCTGAGCGAAGCCGATGCGCTCCGTCGCGATGACCCCAAGGAGTACGTGCGCCGCAGCGTTGCCGCGATGGGCAAGCACGTGCAGGCAATGCGCGACATGCAAAAGGCTGGCGCGATCGCGTTCGACTACGGCAACAACATTCGCGCACAAGCGGTGAAGGCCGGGGTCGAGGACGCATTCGAGATCAAGGGGTTCATCCCCGAGTACATTCGCCCGCTGTTCTGCGAGGGCAAAGGGCCGTTCCGGTGGGCTGCGCTCTCGGGCGACCCCGAGGACATCGCCGTGACCGATGCTGCGCTGCTCGAGCTGTTCCCCGAGAACGAGTCGCTGCGCCGCTGGATCGAGCTGGCGCAGAAGCACGTTCACTTCCAGGGGCTTCCCTGCCGCATCTGCTGGCTCGGCTACGACGAGCGCGACAAGGCCGGTGTGCTGTTCAACCAGCTCGTGCGTGACGGGAAGGTCAAGGCGCCGATTGTCATCGGTCGCGACCACCTCGACTGCGGCTCGGTCGCCTCGCCCAACCGCGAGACCGAGGCGATGAAGGACGGCTCGGACGCCATCGGCGACTGGCCCATCCTCAACGCGCTGATCAACACCGCCGCGGGTGCGACCTGGGTCTCCGTCCACCACGGCGGCGGCGTCGGCATGGGCTACAGCCTGCACGCCGGGATGGTTGCGCTCGCAGACGGAACCGAAGCGTCCGAGCGTCGCCTATCGCGGGTGCTCAAGTCGGACCCGGGCATGGGCGTGGTCCGACACGTCGACGCTGGCTATGACGAGGCGATGAGCTTCGCCAAGGACCACGGCGTTCGCGTCCCTGGGCGCACGGTCCACACGGAGTAGCGTCATGCCCACCCTGCTTCATCGGGCCGCGGCCGTACACACGATGCGCGGCCCCGCCGGCCCGCGTGCGGGTGCGGACATGTCGAACCTGGGCACCATCGAGGACGGCAGCGTCGCCATCGCCGACGACGGCACCGTCGCGTGGGTGGGTCTCGCGGACGAGGTTCCCGCAGCCCATGCGGACGCCGACACGGTCGACTGCACGGGGCGGACGCTGATGCCCGCGCTCGTCGATCCACACACGCACCTGGTGTGGGGCGGTGATCGCAAAGACGAGATGGAGCAGCGGCTCGCGGGGGCCGACTACGAGGCCATCTTCGCGGCCGGCGGGGGCATTCTGTCGTCGGTTCGTCAGACGCGGGCTGCGACGGAGGACGGGCTCTACGCGCAGGCTCTGCGCCGCATCACGCGGATGCGCGCGGCGGGCACGACGACGTTCGAGATCAAGAGCGGCTACGGCCTCGATCTCGAGACCGAACTTCGCCAGCTTCGCGTCGTGCGGAGGCTTCGAGACGAGGGCTTCCGCGTGCGCGCGACGTGCCTTGCCGCCCACGCCGTGCCGGCCGAGTCGCGCGGCTCCGAAGCCGACCGGGCAGCCTTCGTCACCCGCGTGATCGAGGAGATCCTTCCCGCGGTCGCGGCCGAAGGGCTGGCGGAGTCCTGCGACGTGTTCTGCGACCGGGGCGCCTTCACGCCCGAGGAGTCGCGCGCGGTCCTGGAGAACGCCGTGGCGCTGGGCTTCGAGCTGCGGGTCCACGCGAACGAGTTCGGCCACACCGGAGGCGCCCGGCTCGCCGCAGAGCTCGGCGCGCGCTCGGCCGACCACCTTCTCGCGCTCGACGACGGGGCGCGCGCTGCTCTGCGCGAGGGCGGCGACGACGCGACGCTGCTGCCTGGAACCTCGTTGGTGCTTGGAAAGCCCTACGCGGATGGCCGCGCGCTCGTCGAGGCCAAGGTGCCGGTCGCCATCGCCACCGACTGCAATCCGGGCTCCTGCGCCCTCGAGAACCTCTCGATGGTGCTGGGGCTCGCCTGCTACGGCAACCGGCTCTCCCCCGCAGAAGCCCTCTGCGCAGCGACCCACAACGCAGCCGCGTCGATGGGTCTCGACGGGCAGGTGGGTTCGCTCCAGGCCGGCCGCAGCGCAGACCTGTTGGTGCTGGACACCCCCGACGTCCGCGAGCTCGTCTATCACGCCGGGTCGCCCTTCATCGGCGCCGTGCTCCAGGCGGGCGCGGTGGTGTCCGGCCGTTTGCCGAGCTGAGCGGGCCCGCGCGGAAGCGCACGCAGCAGGGTCCCCGCGAGACAGGGGCGAAATCGCGGGTCTCTGGTGCCGGTGCGGACCGGCGGGGTAGGGTGCCGAGCATGGGATCTGGCCTCGAAGAGCTCGGCATCGTCGACGATGGCGATGAGCCCCTCACGCCGACGCAGCCGGCCGCGCCCGCGGAGCCGGCTCCGACGGAGTCCACGGGGTCGAACGCCGACGAGCTCCAGCGGCAGCTTCGCAAGGTGACCCTGTTCGAGGGGTTGCTGCCCGTCCACCTGCGTCGCATTGCGAGCCTGGTCCACGAGGTCTCCTACAAGCGCGGTGACTCGGTGTTTCGGCACGGCGATGAAGGCGACGGCCTCTACCTCATCGTCGAGGGCAGCATCCGCATTTCGCGAAGCGTCTCGGGCATGGGCGAAGAGGCGCTCGCCGTGCTTGCACCGGGCATGTACTTCGGCGAGATGTCGATCGTCGATGACGACAGCCCGCGCTCGGCCGACGCCATCGCCAACGAGCCGGCGCGCCTGCTTCGGCTGCCCAAGGACGACCTGCGCGACCTGATGTTCGTCGATCGCGAGCTCGCCTACGAGCTGCTGTGGCGCTTCGTTCGTACGCTCAGCAAGCGCCTCCGCGAGAGCAACGACCGCCTGCTCATGCTGACGGTCAGCTCGAAGTTCTAGCCGCTTGCCGGTGCGACCCCGCGCGGCTCCTTGCTCGTCCGTTCGCCTGGTGCCGCCAGGACGGCAGTACGCCGGGGGCCACGCGTTTCCGGATGGTCGCCGCGCAGGCACGCATCTGGCACGAGGGGCGCACGAATGCCGGCCTCGAACGAATCCGAAGATCCGCTCGAGGCTGTGGCCTCTCGTCGCGCCGGCGTCGAGAGACCGCGTCGGCTAACGCTGCACAGAGAGCGTTGCGATGGCGCCCACCGCGTCGATGTCTGCGCCGACCGTGCTGCCTGAGCTGTCGCCCTGATCCGGGTCGTCTCGGATGCGGACCGCGTCGAACACCAGGGTACCGGGTGCGAAGCCGGGGAATGGCTCGTCGATGTCGATCTGGCGCGTGGATCCCTCGATCTGACCGACGTCCAACCATCCTCCCTCGGCGGAGCTCTTCAACAGCTCGAGCGTCGCCGGGGTGCCGCGCACCTGGATGAAACTCGCCTCGACATCCGGACCGATCTCGAACACGAACAGGTCGGCCGCTGCATCACCACTGTTCGTCAGCACGTTGTCGACGAACGCCAACTCCAAGACCCCACCGCGGCCCAAGCTCACGTAGCCATCGCTGCCCTCGAAGTCCGGTGCGTCCAGCGCTTCGGCGGGGTCGGTGCTCTCGGTCGGGGAGGATCCGCCGAGCGTGTTGTCATATGCAAGGACCTCGTCCGCGTAGCTGATCTCGCCTTGAATGAAGCATACGTCTTCGAAGCAGGCTCCCGGACACGTGTCGTCAGCGCACTGGCAATCGGGATCAATGGCGGCACAGCCGGTCACACACACTTCGTCGGCGCCGCAGGATTCACAGTCGGGATCGAAACCCCCGCAGGCGAACTCGCACACCCCGTCCTCCGGACAGTCCTCTCCCCCCGAGGAGCTGTCCGCTGCCATCCCGCCGCTGGAGCTCGAGCCAGAGCCAGAGCTGGAGCTTGAGCCCACCGGAGTGTCGGCGTCCGTTTCTGCACCAGCGTCGGTGTTCGCGTCCGTTTCGTCGTCGGAGGAACCCGCGGAGCTCGAGCTCGCACTGGGGTCGGTGTCCGATTCGCCCGAGTTCGTGGTGATGATGCAAGCTGGGAGGGCAAGGGAGGCAAGGAGTGGCACGTAGGCTGTTCGCTGCATGTCGCTTCGGGTAGTTCTCGTTCGCGACTGCGTGATCACGGAGCGAGGCTGATTTCTGGGCCTTCCCCACACCAGAGCTTCAGCGTTCTGATCCGCCGTTCCCTGTGGACGAGCAGCATCACGCGCTGGTGAGGCTCGGGCTCGCGTCGACGTCTCCCTCGAGCGCCTCCAGCGCGCGATTGCTGCAGTCGTCCCGCCGCCCTCGAACCAACGCAAAAGGGGCGGCCGGAAGAACCGGACCGCCTCTTGGTAGTGCGCGAGTGCGCGGTGGCTTACGCCATCTTGCCCGAAACGATGAGCGCGACGACGAGGGTGAAGATGACCAGCGACTCGATGAACGCCAGCGACAGAAGGAGCGGCGTGAAGACCTTGTCAGCCGAGCCGGGGTTGCGGCAGATGCCGTCGAGAGCAGCCGAAGCAGCACGGCCCTGGCCGAGACCGCCGCCGACAGCGGCGATGGCCACACCGAAGCACATGCAAACGGCGAAGATGCCGTCGTTGGGGCCACCAGCTGCGGCCGGCGCAGCGAGAGCCACGGCGGGAGCAAGGAACGCGGCGGCGAAGGCGGAGAGCGTCGCAATGCGGTTCTTCATGATTTCCTCTTTTTTTCTCGAGCTCGTTCGCTGAGCTGAAAGCTTTTTAGTGGCCCTCGCCGTGGGAAACCGCGAGGCCAATGTAGATGATGGTGAGCAGGGTGAAGACGAGGGTCTGGACGATCGCGACCAACACCCCGAGAAGCAGGAACGGAACCGGAAGCAGAAGCGCGACCAGGCCCGCGATGGCGCCGACGACCTTGTGGTCAGCGACGATGTTGCCAAGCAGACGCAGCGCCAGGCTGACCGGGCGTGCGATGTGGCTGGCGAGCTCGATCGGAAGGAACAGCGGAGCCATGAGAGGCAGGCCGCCGATCTTCGGTCCGAGGAACTCGCCGAGGAAGTGACCGGGGTTCTTCGTGACGCCGACGCCGACGTAGATGCAGAAGACGATCAGCGAGAGCGCCAGGTTCGTCTTGAGCGTGTCCGTCGGGGGCAGGAAGCCCGGGATGAGCCCCTGGATGTTGCAGCAGAAGATGAACAACGCCAGGGTGCCGGTGATGTGGAGGTAACGCTTGGCGTTCTCCTCACCCATCACGTCGACCGAGAACTTGTAAACGGCGCCGACGAAGCCGTCCATCATGGAGGCCAGGTTGAACTTTCGGGGCGGCACGACGCCACCAGTCGCGTCGGACAGGCTGCCGCGGTAGCGAAAGGTGGCGACGAAGATGATCGCGCAGGCGATCAGCGCACCGAAGACGTGAATGAGCGTGAAGTGGCTCTTCCCGAAGATCAGGAAGGGCTCCTGGCGCGCGAACGTGGGCTCGAGCGCTGCTTCGAGCGAGTGCCAGAACGGCAGAATCGAGTACCAGGTGTCGTGGTCGCCCATGGCCTGAAGGTGCTCCCGGAGACGGATGTCTCATCGGGTCGGCGGGCATGTACCAAACCCTCACGATGTGTGCAAGGCGTGAAAGGCCGCCTAGCGGCCGCAAACCGGCCGAATTCGGGGATACGAGCTTCCTTCGGATCGAGGTCTCTCACGCGCTGCGAGCCCCGAGCGACGCGGGCTGAGACCAGACCCGGCGTAGAACCGGACCGCAAATCCGCTAGGCCCCCGTGATCGCTCCGAAAGGCCGGAGCGGCCGCACGGGCGTGAAGGACGCGCCTCCGTGCGGGGCGATCTCTCCGGGCCGATCAGGTGCGCGCTTGGTGTTCGCGAAGCGCCGCGGTGGCACCGGCGGCCAGCGAGAGGATCGCGCCGATCGCCACGCCCTGCGGGCTCACGGGCAGGAAGAACATGATGAGCGCCAACCCGCCGAGGATGAGTGGCCACTTGAGCAGCATCGCGAGCGGCACGGTCCACTTGGTGTGGGAGGCCCGAGCCTCCTCGGGGCTGGCGAACATCTTCTGCAGCGAGCGCGTCAGCAGCACGAAGTTCATCGCCCCGAGAGCCGAGCCCGCCACCACGCCCAGCGCGGTGTCGAGGTCCCACAGGAACCAGCAGCCAACTGCGGTGGGCACCGTGAGGGCGGTCGTCCATACGAGGATGTTCCGCAACAGGGTGCTTTGCGCTTGGTCGCTCATGCTTGTTCGACCTCCGAGCGAGCCGTCTCTTCGGCCTCGGCTTCGGCCGCGGCCTTCTCGTACGCAGCCTGCTCCCGGAGCTGCTTGGTGTAGCTGCGAGCCGTCCGCACGATCGCGCGGGCGGCCGTACCGACACCGAGCATCATGCCGATGACCGAGGTCCAGGGCGCCCAGTGGGTGACGTTCTTCTCCAGCCACATCCCCACAGCCGCCCCGATGACCACCGACACCGCGATCTCGATCCCGAGGGACGACGCGTCCATGTAGCGGTACCAGGTCGCCGGCTGATGCGGCTTCTTGGGCAGGTCGGACACCGTGGGACAGCATGGCACCGAGACGGGCCGGCGACAAATCGCCCTGCCGCTGTAATGATGGTCGTGCATCGGGCAACGAGGCGTGGCGGTCGGTGCGGCTTCCGTCGGGGTTTATGTCGGGAACGGTCAGCGGACAAGACACACTTTTGGGGGAAACGGCCGCCGTCGCGCCCCCTCCTCGGGCTCCCGAGGATGCGTTTGCCGCGCTCTTCGAGCCGGGCCAGGTCATTGGCCGATACGTCGTCCTGAGCGTGCTCGGCCAAGGCGGCATGGGCGTAGTCCTCGCTGCCTACGACCCCGAGCTCGACCGCAAGGTCGCGGTGAAGCTCGTCCGGCCCGACATGATGCGCTCGGGCAGTCGCGACCGGATGATCCGCGAGGCGCGGTCGATGGCGCGCCTCTCTCACCCCTCGGTGATCTCGGTCTACGACGCGGGAGAGCACCAGGGGGCGATCTACATCGCGATGGAGTTCGTCGACGGCAAGACGCTGTCCGATTTGCTTCCGTCGCTCGATGGCTGGCGCGGCGCGCTGGAGGTGCTGCTGCCGGCCGCACGCGGTCTCGCTTCCGCCCACGCGCAGGAACTCGTCCATCGCGACTTCAAGCCGGACAACGTGATGGTGGCCGACGACGGTCGGGTGCTCGTGATGGACTTCGGCCTGGCGCGGGCCGACGGTGACGAGCCGATCCGCCGGAGCGACACGGGCCCCCATGCGTTGAATCTGCTGGCCGCGGCGCGTTCGTCCTCGGCGCTGGGCGACAGCGACATTGCGCTGACCCGCGCCGGCTCGATGATGGGCACGCCTGCGTACATGCCACCCGAGCAGTTCCTCGGCGGTCGCGTCGATGGGCGCGCGGATCAGTTCTCATTCTGCGTGACGCTGTGGCAAGCGATGTACGGCGAGCGTCCGTTTGCAGGCGCGGGCGTCTGGGAGCTTGCAGATGCCGTGACGGAGGGCCGCCGCCGTGAACCGCCCCGCGGCAAAGCGGTGCCGCGCTGGCTGTACGCGATCCTCGACCGAGGCCTGCAAACCAGTCCGACGGATCGCTTCGAGAGCATGCAGGCGCTGCTCGATGCGATCGAGCGCGGACGGAGCCGTCGACGAAACGTCGCGATCGCGGTTGGCCTGCTGGGGCCGTTGGTGGTCGGCGGAGCGGTGTACGGGGCGAACGAGGCTTGGGAGGCGAAGATGATGGAACGATGCGCGGACGAGGCCCGCGCTTCGCTTCCGTGGCCTGCACGTGCGGACGAAGTACGGGCCGCGATCGACGAGGTTGGGACCTCGTTCGGGGCTGAAACCTTCGCCACGATCTCGACCGATCTCGACGCTTGGGTGGAGCGCTTCGTCGAGGCTCGAAGCACGCTGTGCTTCGACGAGCGCGTCGAGCACTCGATGTCGGAACGCGCCGTGGCGGCGACGATCGATTGCGTCGAGAGCACGTCTCGGTCGGTCGACGGCGTGCTGGAGACTCTGATGGACGGCGATCGAACCATGCTGGTGTTCGCGGTCGACAACATTCACGCTGGAACGAGCCTAGAGCCCTGCGAGGACACGGCCCGGCTCACCCGCATGCCCGAGGCTGCGCCCGAGATTCGAGACCAGGCCCGTGCTGCCCTTCGAGACCTCTCGCGGACGCCGGTGATGCAGATGACGGGCGACAACGCAGGGGCGCTCGAGCTCGCGCAGAAGGCTCTGGAGAGCCTCGAGTCCTCGGGGTACGCGTGGGGCATCGCCAAGGGGCTCGTACGCGTGGGCTCGATTCAGATGACCGGCGGCGACATCGACAGCGCACGAGTCACGTTGGAGCGCGGGTTTTATGCAGCCGGCGCACTCGGAGACGACGAGCTTTGTGCCGAGGCGGCGCGGTTGCTCAGCGGTGTTGGTCTGGGCAGCCCGCCGCATGGGGTGGACTGGGTTCGAGGATGGATGCTCCAGGCCCGCATGTTCCACGCGCGCCTGGACGTCTCCTCATCGCTCCCAGAGGCGGAGGTGCTGGAGAACTTTGCCGCTGCGCTCAGCGAGGCGGGCGACCCCTCGACGCGAGACGAAGAACTCGCGTTGATGCGAGAAGCCCGAGCGATTCGAGTGGCCGAAGCGGGCCCCAACCACCCGAGCGTGCTGGTCGCGGATCTCAACATCGCATCCTACGAGGAAGACCCCAAGAAGGCCCTTGCGGCGTTGGAGGCTGGCCGCGCACGGATGGTGGACGCGTTCGGTACGAAGCACCCGCTGATGGTCAGCCTGTGGTTGATGACCGCGGAGCTTCGCGCCGACATCGGAGACCGGGCGCTTGCGGCCGAGGATGCGACGCATGCCGTGGACCTGTCCAAGGAACTGCTGGGCGAAGAGCATCCGCAGACGCACTTCGCCGTGCAGGTGCTCGACGGAGTACGCGGACCCGCCGAGCCCTAGCAGCCTGTGATGCAACCCGTCATAACGCCTCGCTCGTCTTTTTCGCGCCTGGTGGTGTCGCCAAAACTT
>JBCCQM010000092.1:0-30745 GCA_039024335.1 Myxococcota bacterium | reverse complement strand
GGTATCGGGGGGTGGGGCTCGGCGGGCGGCGGGGGGGGGGGGGGGGTTTTGGGGGCGGCGTCGAGGGCGGCTTCGTAGCGGGTGCGGTCGGAGTAGGGGACGATGAAGCCGCCGACGAAGGGGTTGACGAGGTTGATGCCCATGCGGACGAGGGCCGACTTGAAGAGGATGTGGCAGCCGAGCAGGCGCGCGCGGTGTTCCTTGAGCCACGCGGCCCACAGCTTGCGGAAGTCGGTGGTGTAGGTGGTCAGGCCCTCGGCGTCGACGAACAGCGCGACGTGGGAATGCGTCTGCAGCATCGCCTCGAGGCTGCGCTGCAGGTGCGGAACGACCTCACCGCTGAGGCCGCCGCTGTAGGTGATCACGGCGACGCCGTAGGGATGCTGGGCGAACGACGCTCCCCCCAGCGATTCGGCAAGGCGATAGCCATCCTGATGCTCATCGCGTGTCAGCACGGCGAGACGATACCCCGAGCCGCGGTTTCCACAGCCTCCATCCGGGCGGCCGCCGAGCTGCCCACACCCTGCGGCCCCGTGGCTTGTCGCGGACGGCCTGGTTGTGGCTCAATCGGGGCGTGAAGTCTCGCATCGCGCTGATGCTGCTGATGTTCGCGGCGTGCGACGTCGAGGAGGGCGTGCCCGAGGGAAAGCTCGCCGTCGTGGGCGAGACCGTGCTCGGACCGGAGGACGTCGCGGCGGCGCGGAGCCAGGTCGGCGCGTACGGGCAGCTTCGCTTCGCAGGACCCGAAGGCCAGGCGACGATGCTGGAGTCGCTGATCGCGGCCGAACTGCTCGCGCTCGAAGCCGAAGACGCAGGCTTGGCCGACGATGCGCGCGTGGACTTTGCGGTGCGCGAGGAGATCGCCGACGTGTATCTCTCGACGGTGCTCGAGCGTCGGGTGCCGCGGGCGTCCGTGGCCCAGGACACGTCCGCGCTGCGCAGCTACTACGACGCGCACGCCGAGGACTTCTCCACGCCCGAGCGCCGCAGCGCGCAGGGGGTGGTGTTCAAGACGTTCGACGAAGCTGAGCAGGCGATCGCAGCCCTGCGCGGCGGGACGACGACGCTGGCGGAGCTGGGCTCGGTGGTCGCGACGCCGATGCAGGCGCGGGACGACTACGAGTACCCGGCGTTTCACCCCTACCTCTATGGGGACGGCGTGGAGGAGGGAGACCTGATCCCGCACCCGGTCTTCGTCGGGGAGTCGCTGCTGGTCGGTCGCGTCCAAAAAGTCGAGGCCGCGGCGCGCGAGCCGTTCGACGACGCGGCGGTGCAGGAGCGTCTGGTCGAGGCCGTGCTGGCGCCGCGCCGTGCGGCGGCCAAGGCTGCGTTCCTCGAAGAACTGCGCGCGGCGGGCTCCTGAGCGCCCTCGTCCGGGTTGGGACGGGCGCCACGGCAGCCTCGCCTGCGGCGTGATACACCCTCCAGCATGCGCTCCGCCGTCGTTCTCGCGCTTTGGGTCGCCGCCGCTGGCTTGACCGTGCCGCCCGCTCACGCGGCGCCGATGAGTCGTCAGTCGCTCGATCGCGTGGTCGCGGTGGTCAACGACGACATCATCCTGCTCAGCGAGCTCGAGCGCACCACGGCTCGGCATCCGCTGCTCCAGGAAGGCCTCGGCGCGCTTCCGGCCGGCGCGACGCGCACGATGGTCGAGCAGAAAACGCGCGAGGTCACCGTGAAGGTGCTCGATGAGCTGATCGATCTGGCGCTGCTGCGCGCGGAGGCCGTGAAGTTCGACATCCAGATCACGGAGGAAGAGGTCGACAACGCCGTGGCCGACATCGCCCGACAGTACGAGCTCACCATGGACGAGCTTCGCAAGCAGGTCATCGCCAGCCCCGAGTACGGGAGCTGGGCGGACTACCGCGGCGAGGTGCGTGACCAGATCCTGCAGTACAAGGTGCCGCACTACCTTGCGACGTGGTCCGTCAGCGAGGCGCAGGTTCGCGAGCACTACCGGAAGCTGACCAAGGACGAGTCCGCCAAGGTCGAAGTCCAGCAGTTCGTGTTCAACCCGCCATCGCAGAAGTCCGGTGACCGCGACCGCGTGTTCGCCAAGGCGCAGGCCATCGCTCGCAAGCTGCGCGAGGGCACGAGCGTCGACGACGTCGCCGCCTCGCTCGAGCAGGAGGTCGCGGCGCGCGCCGTCGGCCGCGGCGACGTCGCGCCGGCCCTCGAAGACGCGCTGTTCGACGCCAAGGACGGGCAGGTCGTCGGTCCCCTCGCGTCGGGCCAGGGCTACGTCGTCTTCAAGGTACTCAGCCACGTCGAATCCGCGGCGCTCGACTACGAGCAGGCCAAGGACCGTATCCGCCAGCAGCTCGAGGCAGAGGCGTTCATCAAGGCGCAGAACGAACTGCGCGAGCAGATGCGCGCCAAGGCCCACATCGATATCCGCCTGTAGCGTTCTGGGACCCTGCCCCACGGTGTCGCGCTCGTTTACTGGCGGGACACGTGACGGCGACGTGAGCGTGCTTGCGCCGGGCCACCATCGGCCCAACGCTTAGAGGGCAGGGTGGATTGCCGCCTTGCGACGCTGAACGCATGGTGGGTCGATGGACACGCCGCGTCGGACGCCTTGCCGCCGTCGCGGGCCTGTTGGGGGCAGTCGCGCTGAGCTCTGCTCCGCGGGCGGAAGCGGGCGCTTCCTTGGAGGAGCCGGCGCAGCAGGCCTCGTCCGCCGCGCTGCGCTACCAGTGGGTACCCAACGCCACGCCGGCCCCACCTCCACCGGGCGGCGCGCTTGCTTGGCGCTTTCGCGACCTGGCCGAGCGGCTCGAGGTGACCGGAGAGGCATCGCTCGACGACTCGACGCGCGCCGAACTCGACGCCGTGCTCGCGCGAGCGTCACGACGCGCCGACGTATCGTTCCACGCGCGAGACCTGGCGACCGGCGCGGTGCTGTACGACCACCACGGCGCGCGTGCGCTCAACCCCGCGAGCAACCAGAAGGTGCTCACCGCCGCGGTTGCGCTCGACGTGCTCGGGCCGGGCTACACCTTCGAAACCGAGGTCGCCCAGGCCGGACGCACGCTCGTCCTTCGCGGCACCGGAGACCCTTCGCTCGATCGCGACGACCTGCAGGCCATGGCGGTGATCGTCGCCGAGCAGGTCGAGCTTGGAGACGTTGAACGGATCGTCGTCGATGATTCGGCCTTCAGTGACGATCGGTTCGGACCCGGCTTCAGCCCTGAAGGGGACGGGGCAGCCCACGAAGCGCCCAGCGGCGCGCTGTCCGTGGACTTCAACACGGTCGAGGTTCGCGTGGCGCCGCAGCGCGGCGAAGCGCAGCCGCGGATCGAGATTGACGCCGTCGGTGCGCATGTCGAGGTTCGTAACGAGGCGCGGGTCGGACGACGCGGCGCGATCGCGGTGCGTACGTTTGCGGACGCAGACCGGACGGTCGTGTCGGTTCGGGGCACGATGAGCCGGCGCGCGCGTGCGGTCGTGGTCCGCCGCAGGATTCACGATCCCGCGCTGCACGCCGGGACCGTCTTCGCGGCGCGTCTGGCCGAGCAGTGGCAAGCTGAACCGCTGCCCGTGCAGCGGGGGTCCATGCCCGACGACGCGGAGTCTCTGGTCGTCAACGAGTCCGCGCCGCTGGCCGAGATCCTCGACCGGGGCCTCGCATACTCGAACAACTTCATCGCCGAGCAGGTCCTTCGCACGATGGCGTGGCGTCTGTATGACGAACCGGGCACGTGGGATGCGGGCGCCGAGATCATCGACGCGTATTGGTCGGCGCTGGGTCGCACCGATGACGCGGTCATCGACAACGGCTCTGGCCTCAGCCGTCGCGGCCGGCTCACGGCGGCGGGCTTGGTCGACGTGCTGCTCGCGGCGCATCGTGGTGACGACCCCGCGCTGCTCGAAGCGCTGCCGGTCTCTGGAGAGCCCGGCACCATGCGCGCTCGCATGCGGCGCTCGGCCGGTCGGGTTCACGCGAAGACCGGCACGCTCAACGGCGTCAGCGGTCTCTCGGGCGTGCTCACCGACGACGCCGGCGCCCCGGTGGTGGCTTTCAGCATCCTCGTCAACGCCCACCACGCGCCCGCGATGCCGGCCGCCTCGCGCCGCGCCATCGAGGACAAGGTCGCCCTCACGCTGCTGAAGTCCGTGGACTGACCGCGCTACAGCGGCGTCGGGCGGTCTTGCTTGGCCTCGGGGCCTTCGGTGAGCGCCCGCGTCACGCGTTCGCGCAGCGCCGTCTTGTCAACGGGCTTGGTCAGGTACGCGATCGCACCGTTGCGCAGCCCCCAGTATCGGTCGGTTTCTCGCGCCATGTCGGTCACCAGCACGACGGCGGTGCGGCTGCTCGCCTCGCTGTGGAGGCGGCGCAGCAGCGCGAGGCCACTGAGACCCTCGAGCAGCGTCTCGGTGATGAGCAACCGCGGCCGGTGGTCGCTGCACGCCGCGAGCGCGGTGGTCCCGTTGCTGGCCTCGTGAACCGCCACGTCCAGACCCGTCTCCGCCGCGACCGCCCCCACGATGCCGACCAGCTCGGTGCGGACGGCAGCGTCGGGCTCAGCGATCACGACGTGGAGGGTCTCGCGCATGTCGAACTCGTCGCTCAGCTCGGACCTGCCGTGGAGGGGGCGCGCCGTCGGTGGGCCAGCCGCGCGCGGTCGAGGCGATAGAGGATGGACGCCACGGCGAAGGTGCCCGTTCGCGTCTTTCGAGCGACTTCCTTCACGCTGTTTCGCCCGTTGAGGCACTCGAGGATGCCGAGCTCTTCGCGGGCGAAGCCGTCTCGCCCGATGCGGGCGATTTCGGCGTCGTTGCGGATGTACACGTCGTCGACGTGCGGCATGTGCGGGCCCATCTCCGCCCGGCCTTGATCGCGACGCAGGGCCTCGAGCAGCGCGTCGCTGATCCGCAGCTCGGCGCGTCCCGCCGCGGCCTTGGCCAGTGGGTGGAGGTCGTCCGTCGGCGAGAACGAGGCCTGGCCTCGGGTCCAGCTGCTGACGTGGCACACGATCTCCAGCGCCTGATTGAGCAGCACCCGGTTGAGCTCGCCGCGGCGCAGGTGCCCGCCGTCGAGCAGTCGCTCGCCGAGGACTTTGGCGCTGGGGTTCGGCTCCTTGAGGACCGTCTCGAGGTCGCCGTCCTCCATGAAGCCGGCTTCGACGACGAAGCGACCAAGCCGGAGGTCCTCCTCGCGGTCGTTCTGCGCTTCGGCCATGCGGATGCGCCCACGGTCGAGGTGCAGCCGAGCGACCGCGGCGTTGTTCCGGATCTCCAGGACGCCGCGGGCGGCCTCGTCGTCGAGCATGGCAAGCAGCGACTCGAAGCGCGTGGTGTCGAGGCTCGCGTGGACCGCGACGCCGGAGGCGGGTGAGGGGGTCTCGGCGAGCGAGACCAGCGAAGCGTTCAGCGCTCGAAGCGTGGACTGGTCGACGTCGAGGTCGGGGAAGTGCTCGGCGAGGGTGAGCTCGAGGCGCGCGAGGACCTCGTTGCCGCTGCGCTGCGCTGGCTTGGCGGCCGTGGTCGGTCCTTTGTCGACCGCTTCGCGCAGCACCTTGAGCAGGGCCGGCGTGGTGAACGGCCGGCGGAGCGAGAGCAGTCCCTCGGAGCCGGGGAACGGGGTTGGGTTGGCACGGCTGACCAGCAGAACGCCGGGCAAGTCCGAAGCGCCGGGGACCTGAACGAGCGCCTTGAGGACCGAGGCGGACAGTGCGGGCGAGCTGGCCGTGTCGAGCAGCAGCGCGGAGATCGTCTTGTTGCCGCCGGGCCCGTGCTCCCGGCACAGCTCGACCGCGTCGGTCTTGTTGCTGGCGACGTGGACCACGTAGCCGGCGAGCCGGAGTCCGGCCGTGGCGAGTCGCGCCGTGGTGGGGTTTGGGTCGAAGTAGAGCACCCCCGGCGCGGTGCTCGACCCGGCGGGGCCCGCATTCGGGTCCCCGTCTTGGTGGGAGGCGTCCGTCATGTCGGTTCGTTCAGTGAGAGTTCTGTACGGAGCGCACCCAAGCGCGCACGCGGGGCAGCATACTCATGAACGCTGGGTCCGTGGTAGCGTTCTGTCCATGGTGATGGAGTCGCTCCAGCGGCTCGATCCGCCTCGGCGGCTTGGGAAGCTGACGCTACTTGCCCGCCTGGGCGAGGGGGGCATGGCCAGCGTGTACGTTGCGAGCGTAGGCGACGGCGCCCTCGCGCGCCTGGCCGCGGTCAAGCTGCTCCGTGCGGGCGCGCCCGACCACGACTATCGGACGCGGTTCGAGGACGAGGCCAAGGTCGTCGTCCGGCTGCACCACAACAACATCGTCGACGTCCGCGAAGCCGGCGATGTGGACGACCAGCTCTATATTCTCATGGAGCTGATCGAGGGGCGCGACCTGGCCGACGTGTGGGATCGGTGCGCGGCCAAGGGCAAGGCGTTTCCGATCCCGATCGCCGTTCACCTGGTGCGCGAAATCCTGCGCGGCCTCCACTACGCGCACACGTTCCCCGGGTTGGCGCTCGTTCACCGCGACATTTCGCCCTCGAACATCTTGATCGACTGGGCGGGCGCGGTACGCCTGGCGGACTTTGGTCTCGCAACGTCTGCCATGAAGGCGTCGATGACCGTGCCGGGGGTGGTGTTCGGCAAGGTCGGCTACATGGCGCCCGAGCAGGCGGTGCGCGAGGGGCTGGACGGTCGCGCCGATGTGTACAGCTGCGGCGTGGTTCTGTGGGAGCTGATCACCGGCCGTCCGCTTCGGGAGGCGGGCACCGACACGCAGGCGGTCGCGGACTGGCGCGCGACCCGGCCCAGCACGCTGTCTCGGCGCGTGGATCCTGCGCTGGACGCCATCGTCGAAAAGGCGCTGTCGAACGACCGGCGCACCCGCTACGAGAGCGCGCAGGCGTTCATGCAGGCGCTCAGCGGATGGCTTACGGCCAACGCACCCGACACCACGCAGGAGACCGTGTCGGCCTTCATGCTGCGGATGTTCGGCGACGCACGGGAGCGGGACCACGCGGCCTACACCGCGCTGCTCGAGCACGCGCCCCGCACGACCGAGTTTCGCCGCGATGGCCGCCGCGCGACCCGAGACATTCCCATCCCCGGCGACCAAGAGCGCATCACGCCGGGCGTCGAGGTTGCCGAGCGCTACCGCATCGAGCGGACGCTGGGGCAGGGCGGGATGGGCATGGTCTACCTCGCCGAACACATGGGCGTGGGTCGCCAGGTCGCGGTCAAGGTGCTCACCCACGAGTGGAGCCGGCACGAGGTGGTGGCGCGCCGCTTCAAGGAAGAGGCGCGAGCCGCCAACGCCGCGAACCACCCCAACATCGTCGAGGTGTACGACGCGGGGCGCCTCGACGACGGGCGCCTGTACATGGCGATGGAGTATCTGACTGGTCGCTCGCTGTACGAGGAGATCTGCGAGGTCGGTCCACTTCCACCCGAACGCGCCTGCGACATCATCGGCACGGTCGCCGAGGCCATCGGGGCTGCACACCGGGTCGGCATCGTTCACCGGGACCTCAAGCCCGACAACGTGATGCTGGTGCCCGACGGCACCGGGCACAAGGTGAAGGTGCTCGACTTCGGCATCTCCGCCAGCGCGGTCCGAAGCGCCGAGGAGCAGCGGCTTACGCGGCCGGGCCACTGCGTCGGCACGCCCGAGTACATGGCGCCCGAGCAGGCCAAGGGCCACGATGCGACCCCGCGCTTCGACATCTACGCGCTTGGCGTGATGCTCTACGAGGCGCTGTGCGGCGACCCTCCATTCATCTCGGAGAACATGGTCGAGGTGCTCACGCGCAAGGCGACCGAGCCGCCGCCGCCGCTGGCCGAGCAGGTGCCGGGGCTGCCGACCGAGCTCGTTCAGCTTTGCCACGCGTGCCTCGACGTGCAGCCCGAGCAGCGTCCGCAAACCGCCGACGAGGTCGCGTCTCGGCTGCGCGCCGTCGAAGGCGTGCTGCGCTCGGGCCAACCGTTCGACGCGGCGCTGGCGGCTGCTGCATCGACGTCGGGACCCGCCGTCTCGGCGACGCGAGGTCGCCCGCCGGTCTCCGCCGCGGTCCCGGCCGCGCGACGCCGCCGCGTTTGGATGGGTGCGTCGGCCTCGGCGGCGGTGCTCGTCGGTGGCTTGCTGTGGTGGCGTCTCTCACCGGCGCAAGACCCTGAACCGCAGGCCTCGCCCGCCGCAGCCTCGACGGTCGCGCGAGACGCTGCGCCGCAGCCACAGCCGCGCGAGGCTGCGCCCGAGGTCGATGTGGACCCCGAGGTCCCGCCGCCACCGCTTCAGGAGCCTGCTGCCCAACCGGACCCGCCGAGCGTGAAGCCTGCGGTCGAGCCCAAGCCAGCGCCGGCGAGCAAGCCGACGCCCACGCCAGCACCCAAGCCCGCGTCCAAACCCAAGCCGACGGTGGCCAAGGCCGACACGCCGGCGTGTTCCAAGGCGCGCGCCGACGCCACGCAAGCCGCCGCGCGTGGAGACCATCGCTCGGCGTACAAGCTCACCAAGGACAAGGCGTGCTGGAAGGGCCGCAGCCGCGACCGGACCCGTATCTTCGTCAAGGCCGCGTTCCAGCTGCAGAAGCACGCGGAGTGCATCAAGGTCGGCGGCAGCTCGACCGATCCCACCGTGAAGAAAACGGTCGCGTCATGTCGACTCAAGCTCTAGCCGTACTCCTGACCGCCTCCGCGCTCGCCGACCCTACGCGGGCCTCGCTGCAGGTCGACGCGTCCGCGCTCGGGGAGACCGGCACCTTCGTCGCGGAGCGTATCGCTGCGCGGGGGGAACTCGTGCTCCGGGACGGGGACGTTCTGCCGGCGTCTCGTCCCGAAGATCCGCTCATCACGATCCGCATCGACTCGCTCGCGGACGTGGAGGGTTATCGGGTCTCGTACGTGGTGACGGCCGCGGGAGAGATGGTCGAGGGGACCCGAGGCAGCGCGGAGTGTCGCCTGTGCACCGAGGCCGAGCTCAGCGAGCAGGTCGACGCTGCGATCGCGCGCTTGGTGCTGCGACTCGAGCCTGCCAAGGAGGAGCCGCCGGCACCCGAAGTCACGCCGCCCGTCGCTGCGCCCGCACCCCCGCCCGCACGCGGTTGGACCGTTGGACCCATGGGCGGGGCAGGCATTGCCTTGACCGCGGTGGGAGGCCTGGCGCTCGGGCTCGGCGTTGGGTTCGTGGTCGCCGAGCCGGTGCTGCTCGGCGGCAACGCGGAGCGCAACAGCACCCTGGCCGTCTCCGGCTGGGGCGTCGCCGTCGGCGGGCTCACGCTCGCAGGAACCGGCATAGCGCTGATGCTCATCGAGCGGGCGCGAAGCCGAAAACGCGGCCAGACGGCGCGCTACGGCGGCGGACTGCGGTTCTAGTCGGCGGCGCAGCGCGGCGGCTCTGGCACCGGCGCGCCGAGGTGTCGCAGGTGCAGGGGAGCAGGTCGCGTAAACTCGGGTCATGCGAACCCCGCCTGCTCTCCTCGCGCTGGGCCTGCTCACCTCCGCCTCGGTCGCCTCGGCGGCGCCCAGTCCAGGTCCAGGTCCTGGTCCCGAAGAGGGCATCGAACCCGTCGAGCCGCAGGTCTACGGCGGGACGCCGGCGGAGGTTTGCCAGTGGCCGACGACGGTCGCGGTGACCGGCGGGGGCGGGCTGTGTACGGGCGCGCTCGTTCATCCGCGGCTGGTGACCTACGCCGCCCACTGTGGCGACGGCAACAAGCAGATCCGGTTCGGAGAGAGCTCGACGCAGGCGCTCACGCGGCAGACCGAGCGCTGCGTGACCAACCCCGACTACCTCGGCACCACGAACCAGGCGCAGGACTGGGCGTTCTGCATCCTCGCCGAGCCGATGCTCGACATCCCGTTCACCCCGCCGGCCTATGGCTGCGAGGTCGACCTGATTCAAGACGACACGCCGGTCGTGGTGGCGGGCTACGGCGACTCCAACGTCGGCGGGTCTGGGACGAAGCGCTGGGGCGATACGGTCATCGTGTCCACGTTCGGCAGCACCGCGCAGATCGGTGCCCAGGGCACCGGCGTGACGACCTGCCAAGGCGACTCGGGGGGGACGGCCTACCTCGCGATGGAGGACGGCTCCTACCGGGCCATCTCGATGGTCTCGACGGGCCTGCCCGGGTGCGAAGAGACCACCGGTACGCACGCGCTGATTCACCCCGCGATTCCGTGGATCGAGGAGACCTCGCAGATCGACATCACGCCGTGTCACGACGCCGACGGAACGTGGAACCCCAACCCGAACTGCACCGGCTTCTTTGCGGGCGGCTCCACGCCCTCGGGCGTGTGGGAGAACATGTGCGAGGGCACGCCTGCCTCGGGTCCGGCCGCGACCTGTGGCGCCGCGTTCGACGAGACCCCCGACGGCGACGCGCCCGAGGTCACGGTCGCCAGCCCCACGCAGGGTGAGGAGTTCGAGTCGGGCACGCTGGTGTCGATCGCGGTCGACGCGGTCGATGCCGGGTACGGCACGCAGGAGGTGTGGATCGAGATCGACGGCATGGAACAGCCCGTTCGCGATACCTACCCGCCATTCGTGTTTGCGGACGTTCCGTTCCCCGACGGCGTCTACACCATCGTCGCGCACGCCGTGGACTGGGCGGGCAACGAGGGGGTCTCGGCGCCGGTGACCATCGGCGTCAACGCCGACGTGCCCGACGCTCCGGACCCCTCGACAGGAGGCGGGGACGAGACGGGCGGTGACACCGGCGGCGGCGATCCGACGTCGGCGGGTGAGGAGTCGACCTCGGGTCCCAGCGGCGATGAAAGCTCCGGTGGCGCGCCGCCGGCAGACGGCGGCGGCGACGGCGGAGGCTGCAGCGTCACTGCGGACACCCCCGCGCCCGCCGCGATGCTGGCTTTGCTCGGCCTGCTCGGCCTCCGCCGACGTCGGGCATCACGGGCGGTCCGAGACTAGCGGCGACAGCGGGCGAGGAACGCGTCGAAGATCGGCGCGCCGCTGTTCCAGGTCTTGGCGTCGGGATCCGTCGCGACCCGCTCGGCCTCCAGCCACTCGGGGTGCCACTGCACGCCCATGACGAAGCGGTCGTCGGTGACGCGCTCGATGGCTTCGAGCACGCCGTCGGGGGCGGTCGCCGTGACCGTGAACCCTTCGGGAACGCGGCGGATCGACTGGTGGTGGATGCTGTTGACGCCCAGCGAGCGTGCGCCGTCGTAGATACTCGACAGCCACGAGCCCGCAGCAACCTCGACGTCGTGGCCGAGCTGGTCGTAGCGGTGCCAGTCGCGGTGCACGAGCGTGCCCTCGATCTGCGTGTTGATGTCCTGCCAGAGGGAGCCGCCGAACGCGACGGCCATCAGCTGGACGCCGCGGCAGATCCCGAGGATGGGAATGCCGCGGCGCTCCGCGACCTTGATGAGTTCGATTTCGTAGGCGTCGCGGATCGGGTCGCCGCCCCACTCGGGCTTCATCGGCGTCTCGCCGTAGCTCTGCGGCGCCACGTCGGCGCCCCCAGTGAGGAGCAGGCCGTCGAGGTCTGCCATCTGCGCTTCGATGGCGTCGGGGTCCTCGACCTCGACGAGCAGCACCGGGACGCCCCCCGCGCGCCACACCGAAGCCGCCATGCGCGTCTCGACGTATTGAAGGGCCTTGCCGCGAAAGAGGGCGCGGTCAGGGTCGGCGTGCATGAAGTTGCACGACACGCCGATGCGAGGGCGGACGGACGAAGCGTCGGACATCAGGGGTGCACTACGAACAGAGGGATCTTGATCTCGGGCTCAGACATGCCGCCGTGGCTGCCGGGCATCACCATGGGCTCGAGGCCCGGTGGCGTGTGGATCAACGAGTGGTCGTCTTTGCAGAGCAGGACGTAGTCGCCGAGTCGGCCGCGCAGCGCGTCGTGCTGGGTACCGGGGCCGAAGACGCCCGCCTCGAGCAGCGTCTCTCCGGGAATGCAGACGCAGGCGTGGGACAGCTCGCGCTCGACGATCTCCAAGAAGCGGGCTTCCGCGCGCGGCCGAACGAAGCAGCTGAGCTGCCGCTGGTCTCCCGAGGGGGCCACCGCGAGGCAGTCCATGAAGCCGTCGATCTTTGCGACGTCGATGCAGCGCTCCGCGTCGACGTCGACGAGCCCGTGGTCGGCGAGGACGCACAGGGCGCTGCTGGTCCCGGCGAGGCGCTCCATCAGCTGCGCGAGCATCGTGTCGAGCGCTTCGAAGTGCGCGGCGACTTCGGCGTGGCCAATGCCGTGCTCGTGGCACAGGCCGTCGTAGCGGGGCCAGTAGACGTAGGCGAACCGCTTCTCGCCGGGGGCCTCCGTGGCGAACGTGGTGACCGTGTCGCGCAGGCCGTCGAGGTCGAGGTACGAGCGCCGGTCGTCCCAGCGCGTTCCGACGCGGCCAAAGGGGACCTCGGGGATGTCGCCGTACGAGAGCAGTCCGCGGTGCACCGGCATGGTCTCGACGTAGGAAGGCACGCGGTAGTACGCGCGCATGTCGAACGGCTCGGGCAGCAGCGGCGCACCGATGCGGGTGGTCGTTCGCAGCACCGTCGACACGACGCCCAGGTCCGGAAGGTGGAGATACCAGCTGAGGATGCCGTGCTCGGCCGGGCTGCTGCCGGTGTCGAACGTCGTCACGGCAGCCGCCGTGGTCGCGGGAAAGACCGTCGTGAGCTCTTTGTGCTGGTGCTTCGCGAAGAAGCGCTGGCCGAGCCCGTTGGCCAGGTGCGCGCGCAGCTGGTGCAGCCCGAGTCCGTCCAGCACCATGTAGAACAGGGTGTCCACGCCGGACAGCGGGGCCGTGTCGAGGCCGCGCAATGGCACGTGCGGAGATGTGCCGCCGCGCGCCGTGATCAGCGACGCCATCAGGTTGACGGTGGACCCGCCGTCGTAGTCGGGAAGGTAGTTCCCCGCCAGCGGCCCGTGCTCAACCCGAGGCATGTCCTGCGATCGTGGGACACCGCGCCGCGTTTGGCCACGGATCAGGCCGGGAACCGTGGCGTCTGTTGCGCTTTCAGGGTGGCTGTGGAGGTCTAGTGTTCCGAAAATACTTGGCTTTTCCCCTTGTGAAGACGCCTGTTCACACAGGTGAGCTTGCTCCGATGGCCGCG
Organism: Myxococcota bacterium; assembly: GCA_039024335.1. GTDB lineage: Bacteria > Myxococcota_A > Polyangia > Nannocystales > Nannocystaceae > CAJXVA01. The sequence continues at coordinate 17,726 of JBCCQM010000092.1, read as the reverse complement.
CGGATGAACGCTTCCGGCCCGGGCGAGCGCCCGAGGGAACGACGAAGAGCGGTCGCGGGATCGCTCGTCGCCGCAACCGTCCACAGCGTCTGCGCGCGCGTCTTCAGGGCCGATGACAGCGTCGCGTCCGACCGCGTCGCGACCGCGAGCGCGTCGCCCAGGGCATACGTCGCGTACCGACCCGCATAGCCGTCGGGTTGCCCAAAGAGATGCAGCGCGAGCACGGTGGCATCGCGTGGATCACGGTCCGCGCCCTCGACCGACGCGAGTACGCGCTGCGCCCAGGGCAGCGGCGAGCCGTCGCGATGCGGGTCGAAGTCGCGGTGCAGCGCCAGGTCCACGCGGGCGAGCCCGATCTGCAGCAGCGCGGGGCGACCCAGGGTCCGGCGGTGATCGACCTCGAGGACGGCCGGGTCGTCGACGATTCCTCCCAGCGCGCGCACGGTGGCGGGATGCCACGCGAACGGCTCGAGCCCGGTCGAGGCAAGCTCGAGTGCGTCCGGCGGTGCGAGCGGCCGAAGCATCGCGGGGTCGGTCAGGCGTGCCGCTGCCTCGGCGGCGTGCCCGACTTCGTGCAGCAGCGTGCGACGGCCCTGGGCATCGAGCGCCTCGGGGAGCGACGCGCACACGATGACGGCGCTCTGCGTGGGCAGGATGCGGGTCCACGCGCCGCCGCGCTTGCCCATTCGCGGCGCCACGTCGAAGTCGACCGTCAGCCCCGCCGACTGAAGCCATGCTCGAAGGTGGGCCACGGCGACGTCGCGATCGACCGTGGGCATGGCGTTGATCCGCGCGGCGCGACGGCGGTCCCAAGGGGCAACCGGTCCACCCCACGTCCGTCGAAGGGCGGCGTCGTCTCGTCGCGCGCGCACGCGGGCAGCCTCGGCCATGCGCGTCAGCCAGTCCTCGCGCACCCGCGCGAACGCGGCGAGTCGATCCACGCGGGTTTGATGGTTGGCGTGCCCGAGCGCGTGGGCGACCTCGGTCCGCAGCTGCAGGATGTCGCGGGCGATCGAGGCCGCGCCGGCTCGGTGGACATGGTGCTCGGCCCACGCATCAGCCCGAGCGTCCGCGTCGGTCTCCGTCAGCAGCGTGTTTCGAACGGCCGCGGCGTCGGGCCCGGCGGCGAGGTGGGCCACGAAGGCCGCCGTGCGCTCGTTCAACGACGCGCGAGCTCGATCCAGGGCTGGTTGCACGTGCGCAGACCCGTAGCCGCCCTCCTCATGGACGGCGACCCGCAGCTGGGTGAGGATGCGGCCGCGCTCCATTCCACCGGGGTCTGCGACGGGCGTCGCGCGGAAGACCGCGTGCACCAGCGCCGGCTCGCGACACGCGGTCGTCCACGCCCGGGCCGTTTCGCGTCGCAGCGCGTCGACGCCGGTTGCGGCCGGGTCGGTTCGATCGAGGCTGACGCGGTGCTCGGCCAGCCGCAGCGGGGCCTCGAGCTCCAGCCGCGCACGGGGCAGGGCGAGCTCAGGCCGGGCATCACCCCGCGCGACGTCTTCGACCACGCGCTCGAAGGCTTGCCGAGCGCGCGCGAAGTCTGACTCGGGCTCGTTCAGCCCTTGGGTCCCGTCATGTCGCGGGGCACGACCCACTGGTCGAACTGCTCCTCGGTGAGCAGCTCGAGCGCCACCGCGGCCGCTTTGAGCGTGGTGCCGTCGTTGTAGGCCTTCTTCGCGATCTTGGCGGCGTTGTCGTAGCCGATGTGCGGGTTGAGGGCCGTGACGAGCATGAGGCTCTTCTCGAGGTTTTCGGCGATGCGCTCGTGGTTGGGCTCGATGCCCTCGGCGCAGAAGCGGCGGAAGTTGTGGCAGGCGTCGCCGAGGATGAGCGCGCTGTGCAGCACGTTGTGGATCATCAGCGGCTTGAAGACGTTGAGCTCGAAGTTGCCGCTCATGCCACCGATGTTCACCGCGACGTCGTTGCCCATGACCTGCGCGCACACCATGGTCATGGCTTCGCACTGGGTCGGGTTGACCTTGCCGGGCATGATCGACGAGCCGGGCTCGTTGGCGGGGATGATGATCTCACCGATGCCGCAGCGCGGGCCCGAAGCCAGCCAGCGGACGTCGTTGGCGATCTTGTTCAGCGCGCCGGCGAGGACCTTGAAGGTGCCGTGCAGGCGAACGAGCGCATCGTGAGCGGCCAGGGCGGCAAACTTGTTCGGCGCGGTCACGAAGGGCAGGGCGGTCAGCGCGGCGATGTGCTCGGCGGCTTTGACCGCGTAGTCCTTGTGCGTGTTGAGGCCTGTGCCGACGGCGGTGCCGCCCAGCGCGAGCTCGTAGACGTCGCCCAGCGCGTTGTCGATGGCCCGCATCGCGTGGTCGAGCTGGTCGACCCAGCCCGAGATCTCTTGGCCCAGGGTCAGCGGGGTGGCGTCCTGGAGGTGCGTGCGGCCGGTCTTGGTGATGTCGGCGAAGTCCTTGGACTTCTGCGCCAGCACGTCGCGCAGCGCTTTGACGTGGGGCTGCACGTGGTGGACCGTCTGCCACGCCGCGGCGATGTGCATCGCGGTGGGGAAGGTGTCGTTGCTCGACTGACCGCGGTTGCAGTGGTCGTTGGGGTGAACGGGGTCCTTGCTGCCCATCTGACCGCCGGCCATTTCGATGGCGCGGTTCGAGATGACCTCGTTCGAGTTCATGTTGGTCTGGGTGCCGCTGCCCGTCTGCCACACGCGCAGCGGAAAGTGCTCGTCGAGCTTGCCTTCGATGACCTCGTCGGCGGCCTTGCTGATCAGCTCGACCAGCGTCGCGTCGAGCTGTCCGAGCTCGCCGTTGGCCAGGGCGGCGGCTTTCTTGAGGACGCCCAGCGCGCGGATCATCGGGCGCGGAAAGGTGTCAGCGCCGATGTCGAAGTGGTGGAGCGAGCGCTCGGTCTGTGCGCCCCAGTAGCGGTCGCTGCGGACCTCGATCGGGCCCATGCTGTCGGTCTCGGTGCGGGTCGGATGGCTCATCGTCGCGAATCTCCTGCAAGCCCCCAGCGGGGCGGGCGGAGGCTACCACGCGGGTTCCCGCCGTCAGCGGGCCGTGTAGACTGCGGCGCGTGAGCGAGGGTGCACCGCACAAGCCGCGCAACGAGGTCCGCGCCCTCGCTGCCGGAGTCGAGGTGTTCCTCGAGCAGTTCTGGGTGCGCCTGGTCCTCTCGATCGCGATCATCGCCAGCTTGGTGCCCGCCGACTGGGTGACCAGCCTCGACGGGCTGTTTCTGCTGGTCTTTGCGACCGAGGTCGGGCTGCGCGCGTTCACGGTGATCGTGGACCCGCACCGCCGGCCGCCGGCCGACCGCCTCGGTGCTGCGGGTGAAGAGGGACCCCACGCGGCGTACTTCGGGGTGCGCCGACGCTGGGCCGCGATCGCGCTGCTGGTGATCGATGGGATCGCGCTGGTGTCGTTCTTGCCGCTACCGGTGGGCACCGGCGGCGCACGATGGCTGCGGGTGTTTCGGCTCACCCGGATGCTGCTGCTGATCGGCTACTGGGCCCCGCTCGTCCGGGACCTGCTCGGCATCCTCGCTCGACGCGAGCGTGCCCGGCAGCTGGTGCTGATGGGCTTCGTGGTCGGCGTGCTGTCGTTCGCGGGCGCGGTGCTGCTGTACTACCTCAGCGACGCGCCGGTCGACGTCAACGGTGACGGCGAGGTCGACGCCCGCGACCGGTCCTTCCTCGCGCTGCTGTGGTGGTCGTTCCGGCAGGTGCAGGACCCCGGCAACATGCTGGCCAGCCCCAACGCGCTGCCGGTCGTGATGATCAGCCTGCTGCTCACCGTGTTCGGGCTGTTCTTGGTGTCGTTCCTGATCGGCTTGGGCACCGACGTCGTACACGAGCTGATCGAGCTGACGCGGCTCCGTCCGGCAAACCTGCGCGGGCACACCGTGGTGGTCAACATCCGGCCTTCCACGCGCCGGCTGCTGCACGAGCTGATGCGCTACTACCGAAAGCTCGTGCCCTCGGACGCGCCGCTGCTGTCGGGGCGATGGTTCGGCGACCTGCGACGCCGGGGCCTGCTTGGGACGCGCTACCTCGTCGTTGGCGACGACCTCGACCCGCCCGACTTTTTGCGGCAGCCGGAGCTGTCACGGATCGTCTACCGCCAACGTCCCGAAGACGAAGAGGAGCTGATGCGCCGCGCCGACCTGCTCGCCGCCAAGCGCATCGTGCTGCTGGCGGACCAGAGCGACCCCCACGCCGACGCAGAGACGATCCGGACCACGGTCACGCTGGTCGAGCACGTGCGGGAGCGCGGGCGGGCCGCGGTGCACCGCGCTGCGCAGCGCCAAAAGGTGCTGATCGCGGAGGTGCTCGACGAGAGCAACGTGCCTGCGGCCCAGTCCGCACTGGCGACCGGCGCGGCGAGCTTTCGCGGCTTCGTGGTGCCGACCGAGAAGCTGCTCGCGCTGTTCATCGCGTCGGTCGTACGCCGCCCGGGCCTGGGGGAGCTGCTCGAGGAGCTGCTGACCAGTCGCGGCCACGAGATCTACACGTGCTTCTTCAACGCGCGCGGGCTCGGCTTCGGGCTGGACGACCCGCCGGACCTGGGCACCACTGCTCACAGCGCCATGGATGCGCTGCTCGATCGCGGGCTGGCGCGCACGAACGAGGGCGGCCGCGTCATTCCGCTGGGCCTGCTGCTCGAGCGCGACGCGCGACCGGGCGAGCGTGACTTCGACGTGGCGATCAATCCCGCGACGATCGACGTGTCGCGCGGCCGGGTGCGTGGCTTCGTCGGCATCGCGGACAACTTCCGCTCGATCTGGTCGATCGCGACCAGCTTGCCGGCCCATCCCGAGGCCGACGCTGGATTCCCCGCCTTGCCCGCAGACGTGGCGCTGCCGCGGCTGGCGCGGACGCATCGGCGCAAAACCACGCGCGTTTTGGTGTGCGGCTTTCGGCCGGGCTCGATCTACATGCTCGAGGAGCTGTTTCGCAGCGACCCCGGCGGGGACGTGCTGGTGCTCGTGGAGAGCGCCCAGGCCCGCGTCGACGCGCTGGCGGCCCTGGATGCGCACAGCGAGCTGGTCAAGCGCGGCTTGATGCACGGCCGACACGGCGTGTTCGAGCGTCAGGTCGACGGCATGATCACGTTCAAGGTCGACGGCGCCAACAACGAGGGCGTCAGCGCGATGCATCTTTGCGTCGCCGACTGGATGGCCAGCCGACACCTCGTCGACCTGCCCGCGGGCTTCGGCAACGTCGCCGACCTCGACGCGATCGTCTTCGTCGCGTCGCAGTCCGACGGGTCCGACAAGCGCACGGCGACGGCGCTGCTCAAGCTCGAGCAGCTGCTCGACATGCGCGGGCTCGCTGGCACCGCCGCGGCGCGGCCGCGGGTGGTCGCCGAGGTGATCGACGGCCGCCTGGCGACCCGGCTGGAGCAGCGGTACCGCAAGCTGCGGATCGACGACGTCCGGGTGTTCTCCACCCAGGAGCTGCGGGCGTACTTCTTGTTCCAGTCGGTCGTGGTGCCTGGATTCGACACCGTGTACGCGGAGCTGCTCGGCTCGTGGGGGCAGTCCTTCGTGCACAAGCACGTCGAGTCCAGCGAGCGCGGCCGCTGCACGTTCGCGTCGCTCGCGATCCACCTGCGCGAGCGTGGCGACGTCTTGATCGCCATCGAGTTGGCTACGGGCCGGGGCCGGACGCGGCTGTGCGTGGCGCCGTGTGGCGACGCCGACGGCACCGTCTTCGACCTGGAGGACCTGCGCGGCGTGTGGGTCATTGCCCCAGATCACGAGGCGCCGGAGGCTCCGGACGACATCCTGTCCCCCACGGCGTGAAGTCGTTGGCGCGGCGATGCGTTTCTGCGATCCTCGTCGCATGCGACTTGATCTGGTGGGCGTGATGGGAGCGCTGCTGACGGTGTCTTCGATGGTGGGTGGATGCACCGCGCCCAACCCGTTCATCGAAGGCGAGGACGGCGCAGAGGGCAGCAGCTCGGGGAGCAGCACCGACCCGAGCACGTCCGGCAGTCCCACGGGCGACCCGACCACCGCGACCAGCACCAGCACGAGCGCGGAGCCCACCACCTCATCCACGACGGACCCCGACACCACCGTCGACGAGACCGACGAGGTCACGGGCGATCCCACCACCGACGACACGTCCGGGCCCGCCCTGTGCGAAGGCGACGCGCTGTGCGTCGCCAATCCGCCGGCGGGCTGGTCTGGTCCCGTCGTGTGGGTGGACGTTCCCATTGCGGAGGACGTCGCGTGCCCCGACCTGTTCCCGGACCCCGCGTTCGAAGCCTTCGACGACCTGCAGGCCCCGCCCGCGCAGTGCGAGTGCAGCTGTGCAGACGCGCTCAACGTGGGCTGCGCCGATCCGGTGCTCGAGTATCACGCCGGCGACTCGGCCTGCGTCTCGGTCAACACCGATTACGACATCTCCGCGTTCGGGAGCTGCAACACGTCCCCGAACCAGTCCTCGGGACAGTACTGGGAGGTTCAGGACCCGGGAGTCACGGGCGGGTCCTGTGCCCCGATGGCCGAGGTCAGCGTGCCGGAGGCATCCTGGACCTCCCGCAGTCTCGTCTGCGGTGGCGCCTCGCTCGTCGGTGGCGCCTGCGATTCGGGCGAGACCTGCCTGCCCACGCCGCCGGAGGGATTCGAAGCCCGGGTTTGCGTCTGGCAAGCCGGCAACCTCGAGTGTCCCACTGGCTTCGACGACGGACGATTCGTGCGGCACGCAGAGATCGACGACTCGCGAGCATGCGACGAGTGTACGTGCGGCAATCCGACCGGCGAGTGCAACGGGTCAGTGGTCCTGTGGGCAGAGTCGGACTGCGACTATCAGTTCGGCGCGTCCGGCAACATCGACATCGGCGGCGGCTGTGAACGGGGCATCACCGCAACGCAGTACAGCGTCACCGCGGCGGAAGTCAGCAATCTCAGCGTTTCCAACGTCTCCTGCGAGGCGTCGGTCGGCACGGCCATCGGCGAGGCGGAGCCTGACGAACCGTTCACGCTGTGTTGCCGAGGCGTTGATTAAGCCTGGTCGAAGGTTCGGGGCGGTGGGTCCGCCCTGAGGGGCCGCCGGGTCGGTCATCGGCGCCACCGCCGTAACGGATCCGCAGAACTGGCGTAGTGCAGACGGCGAAGCCTCGATACGATGGCTGCGTCGGCACACGATGGCACACGACGACCAGAACGACACGGCGGCGGCGACGGACGAGTCCCGGCGCGGCTTCTTGACGGTGGGCTTTGGCGCGGTGGGTGTAGGGCTGGCCGCGGCCGCGCTCGGTCCCGCTGCGGCCATGCTCGCGCACCCCTTGGGCAACGCGACCACGAGCGGCGCAGATGCGTTCGTCCCCGTCGGCGGACGGACCTCGTTCGGCGCCGAGCCGGTGAAGGTCGATATCTTCGCCGACCGCGTCGACGCGTGGAACCGCGTTGTGCAGGTCAAGGTGGGCTCGGCCTGGGTCCTGGAGCAGGGCGAGGGACTCGTCGCGTACTCGACGGTCTGCCCGCACCTGGGCTGCGGCATCGACTACGTCGCCGACAAGAAGAAGTTCCTCTGCGCGTGCCACAACTCGTGGTTCTCGATCGAGGGCGCGGTCGAAGAGGGCCCCTGCCTGCGGTCGATGGACACCCTCGAGACCCAGGTCGGTGAGGACAACCTCGTCCAGATTCGCTACCAGAAGTTCAAGCAGGGCATCGAAGAGAAGGAGCCGGTCGCATGAGCATGCTGGACAACTTCGTCGACGCCGTCGAAGACCGCCTCGGGGTCGTCTCGTTGTGGGAGTCGTTCCGGGACCAGTCGGTTCACGGCGGCGTTCGCCTGCGGCACGTCTTTCCGGCCGTCATCGCGTACCTCTTCGTGCAGCAGGCGGTGCTGGGCATTGCGCTGGCCACCTACTTCAGCCCGTCGTCCACCGACGCCTGGGCGTCCACGGCGTACATTCAAGACCAGGTCGTCATGGGCTGGTTCGTTCGCGGGCTGCACTACCACGGCACCTCGGTGCTGATCGTCGTGATCGGCCTGTGGCTGGGCCAGATGGTCCTGCACCGCGCCTACAAAGCGCCGCGCGAGGTGACGTGGTGGGCGGGACTGGGCCTGCTCGGCCTGGGTCTGGCGCTCGGCCTCACTGGAAACCCGCTGCCGTGGGATCAAGCCGGCTACTGGGGCATTCAGGTCGAGCTGGCGATCGCCGAGCAGACGCCCGGCGGCAGCATCATTCGCACGATGATCCAGGGCGGATCCGACGCCGGCAACCTGACGATCCTTCGCCTCTACGCCCTGCACGTCCTGGTGCTGCCCGGCGCGTTCTTGGGGCTGCTGTGGCTCATCCACCGCCAGCGCGACCAACACGGCGCACCCGCGCCCGACGGGATGAGCGACGCCGAAGCGCACCGCACCACGCAGAACTACTTCCCCTCGCAGGCGTTTCTCGACGTGCTCGCGATGGCGGCCGTCGGCGGCATCGTCGTCGCGATGACCGTCACCTCGCACGGTGCGGAGCTGCTCGGTCCGGCCGACCCCACGCAGAACTTCCAGGCGCGGCCCGAGTGGTACTTCCTGTTCCTCTACAAGCTGCGCACCTTCTTCGAAGGACCGCTCGAGCCGATCGCCACGATGCTGATCCCCGGTGCAGCCGCGACCTTCCTGTTCGCGGCGCCGTTCATCGACCGCGTCGGCGGCAAGGTGGGCCGCATCGCGGTCATGGCCGGCATGGGCCTGCTCATGACCGGCACCGTCGGCCTGACGGCGTACGGCATCCAGTCCGACAAGGCCGATGAGGAGTACCAAAAGGCGCTCGCCGCCTCCGAAGCCAGCGCCGAAGAGGCCCGCGCCTACGCCAAGATCGGCGTCGTCCCGCTCGGCGGGCCCGCGGTCTTCTACAACGACCCCGAGTACCAGACGAAGCTGCTCTACAAGGAGCACTGCCAGGGCTGTCACGCGCTGGGTGGCGTCGGTGGAGACGAAGGGCCCTCGCTCGAGGACTACTCCTCGCGCGCGTGGCTTGCCGGGCTCATCCGGGATCCGAACACGGCTCAGTTCTTCGGCAACACGAAGATGAAGGACGAAATGGACCCGTACGCCGCCGACGACCTGCCGCAGGAGCAGCTCGACGCGGTGGTCGAGTACCTCGTCGAGCTCCAGGCCGATCCGGCCATGCCCGCCGATGCGACGTTGGCCAAGAAGGGCGCCGCGCTGTGGGAAGACGAACTCGACTGCAGCGGCTGCCACGAAGTCGAGCAGGGCGAAGAGGGCGCAGCGCCCAACCTGTTCCAGCACGGTAGTCAGGCGTGGGTGGAGCGGGTGATTCGCGACGATTCGGCCGCCGATCTGTTCGGGGACTACGCGTCGATGCCCAAGTTCAAGGACAAGCTCAGCGACGACGAGATCGCGGCGCTTGCAGCGTTCGTCGTCAAGCAGCGGGCCTCGGACGAAGAAGCACCAGCCGAAGCGGCGGAGTAGCGCGACGCCGCCGTAGCCGCCGCCGCGCGTGACCCAGCCTCGGTTGCGCTCGGCGGCAAATCCGGCAATTTTCGGGTCGTGACGCACGGCCCAACCCCCGGATCGCGGCGCTGGATGACCGGCGCCGTGGTGAGCCTGACGATCGTCGCTGCGACCGGCGCCACGTGTGGCGGGACCGGCTCCAAGCCGGGGCCGAGCGAGGCGTCCGACTCGGGCTCGCCGCCGCCGCCGGCCGTCGCGGACGCGCGAGCCGAGTTTCACCTCTACGCGTTTGCCCGCATCGCCGGGACGATCGCGCCGTGCGGCTGCACGACCGAGCCCTTGGGCGGCTTGCAGTACGCGTTCGGCTACATCGAGGCCAACAGCACCGACAAGGATCGTCTGGTGCTCGAGCCCGGCTCGTTCCTCTTCCCCGAGCGCGATGGCCCGTACTGGCCGATCGACGACGCCTCGTGGGGCCAAGCACGGGACCGCGCGGACTTGCTGCAGACGCGCTTCTCCGCGCTGGGCGACGGCCTGGTCAGCGGCCTCGGGCCGACCGACACCGACTCGCCCGACGGCGTCGCCCCACTGTCCACCTACGCGATGCCGCGCGTCGTCGCGAACGTCACGCTTCCGGCCGAGGCCAAGACGAGCCCCATTCCGGCGCACCGCCTGGTGAAGCTCGAAAGCAACGGCGTCACCTGGACCGTCGGCGTGACCACGGTCGTGGACCCGAGCCTGCCCAACGCCGGCACCCTCGGCAGCGTCGCCGACCCGGTTGCCGCGGCCGCCGATGCGGTGGCCGCCATGAAGAAGGACGGCGCCGATTTTACCGTCGTCATGGCGCAGGGCCATCGCGCGTTTGCGGAGACGCTGGTCGCAAAGGGCACGGACCTGGTCGTGGTCGGCGTGCCCGAAGGCGCCGACCGCGAGCGACTCGGATCTCCCGCCGCCAAGGTCGGCGGCACGTACATTCTCGAGCCGGGCACGCAGCTGCAAACCGTCACGGAGCTGGTGCTCTCGGTCGACCCCAGCGGCAAGACCGTGCCGGGCGTGACCGCGTGGGAGGTGCCGCCGCCCAAGTCTGCGTTGAGCACCGAGCTCGCCCGGGTCGACGAGCGACTGGCGAAGTTCAAGGCCGACCCCGACGCGGACGCGGCCTTCATCGCAAATCTCGAGTCGGAGCGCGCGCGCCTGCAGGCGCAGCTCGACGGCAAGCCCGAAGGGGCGGCGGTGGGCGTGTTCGACCAGGTCAAGGTCACCTGCAAGCTGCCGCCGGACGGCGCGGCCAAGGCGGCGCTCGCCAACTACGACAAGACGGTCGCCGACCAGAACAAGGCCCGCTTCACCGGGGTCAAGGCGCCCGCACCCGCCGAGGGACAGTCCGCGTACGCGGGCATCGAGTCCTGCGCGGACTGCCACCAAGAGGCGGTCGACTTCTGGGAGACGACCGTGCACGCCAGCGCGTACGAGACCCTCGTGGTCGACAACAAGCAGTACGACCTCAGCTGCGTCGGCTGCCACGTGACCGGCTTTCGCAAGCCCGGCGGCAGTGAGGTCGTCGAGAACGAGGGCCTGATCGACGTTCAGTGCGAGGTCTGCCATGGACCGGGGGCGCTGCACGCCGAAGACGCGGGCGAGGACATGAGCCTGATCAAGCTCGAGGCGCCTGCCGAGCTGTGCGCAACCGAATGCCACACGCAGGAGCACTCGGACACCTTCGAGTACGAGGCGTACCTGCGCGACATCCTCGGCCCTGGTCACGGTGACGCCAAGCGAAAGCTGCTCGGCGACGGTCCGACCGGGGCGCAGCTGCGGGCGGCCGGCCTGGCGAAGGCTGGCGGCGCCTGCAAGAAGATGTAGCGGGCCTACAGCGAGGACTACAGCGAGGCGGTGGGGTCGATGCCGCGGGCCTTGGTCAGCAGCGTCTCGGCCTGGCTGTCCTTGCCGCGCGCGAACGCGATGCTCGCCGCGGTCACGAACAGGTCTGCCGAACGGAAGCGACTCTTCAGCGTCTGCGCGAGCGTGCGGTCGGCCGCCTTCGCGTCGCCCGCAGCGAGCTGCGCTTGCGCCAGCAGCACGGCGGCCTCACCACCGGGGCGCAGGTCGTAGTTCTTCTGCGCCATGGTGAGCGCCTCGGACGGCTCGCCGAACTCGAGCATGTGCTCGAGCGCATGCCCGTACGCCGCCTCCGGGTAGCGGGCGAGCTGCGCGTCGTAGCGGGCGCGGGCGCGAGCCGTCCACGCCGCAGCATCCTCGGCGCGGCCTTCTTCGGCAGCGATGCCCGCCATGGCGTCCATGAACTCGGGGTTGTTGGTTCGCTCGATGATGTCCGCGTACAGGGCCTTGGCCTGTTCGGTTTCGCCCCGCAGGGTGAGGATCTCGGCGATATGCTCGTCGATGAGCCAGTAGCCGGCCACGTGCTGCTCAGCCTCCCGATAGTGGGCGAGCGCATCGTCCAGGCGACCGCGGTCGAGGTCGAGCAGCCCGAGGTTGAGGTGGATCCACGCAATCGGCTCGGTCGGCTTGCCGTGATAGTGCGTGAGCGCCTCGCGGAAGTGCTCCTCGGCGCCGTCGAAGTCGCCGGTCTTCCACAAGAACACCGCATACGAAGACAGGTTCGACATCGTCCGCTTGGCCTTCAGCGAGGCCGCGAAGCGCTCGGCAGCCTCGTCGTAGCGCCCGGTTTGGAGTGCAAGGTTGCCCTCGAACGCTGCCATCGACGCGGCCCCGTCCGGCGTGCGTCGAATCCGGGTCGCTGCGGCGGAAAAATCCGCCGTGGCCTCGGGGATGCGGTGCAACGAGTAGTGCAGTCGTGCCCGCAACATCGAGGTCTCACCCGATGGTTGACGTTCGAAGGCATCTTCAAGCGCGCGTTCGGCTGCAGCGTAGTCGTCGTACGAGCCGGACATGCGCGCGCGCTGCAGGTGCGTGGCCGCGATCCGCTCGCGCGTCATCCGGTTGTGCGGATGCGCGTCGGCGTGGGTCCGCAAGGCCTGCAGCGACGAATCGAGGCGCCCGAGCTGAGCCTCGAACGTCCGATACTGGGCGTCGCGTTGGGCTTTGGTCAGGCGAGGAGTCTTGGAGGTCTTCTTCGGGGCGGCGGCTGGGGCCGGCGCGGCCTCGGGCACGGGCGCGGAGGCGCTGGCCGAAGGTGCGGGCTCGCTCTGCGAAGCGCAGCCGAAGAGGACGAGAAGGCCGAAGGCGAGCGTGGAGGATGCCGTTCGTTTCATTGGATCGTCGGTCGGGTTGGAGACAAAGAAAAGGCGCGAGGCCCCGGGCTCATCGCCGAGGCCTCGCGAGCTGGCGCTACTCGTGCGCAGCACCCAGGTACGGGAACCCAGCGGCGAACTCGACGTCGTTGGGCGACTGCGAGAGACCGTGGACGTCGTCGCTGGTGGGATCGAGATCCGTGAAGACCAGCAGGTCGGCGATCGACTCGGCCTCGATGAGCACCGCGGCGAGAATCACGTCGATGACGGGCACGCTGAGCGTCCGGCCGTTGGGGAATCCCGTCGGCGCGGTCGTATTGACCTGCAGCACGTCGGGGAACGCCAGCGGCACGGCCTGCTGCAGGCAGCTGTTGTTCAGACGGGTTGCGCCGCAGGGCGTGAGGTTCGTGCCGAGCAGCATGTTCGCAACGACGAGGTCGTCGTTGAGTCCCGTGCTGCCGGGGTCGAACGAGCCGTGCAGGAACTGCAGCGTCCCGACAGCGTCGCCAGCGAACGTACCCGCGACGTCGTCGGTCGGGTCCGCGTCGTTGTAGGCGTCCTTGTTCTCGGCTGCGATCAACGCCGTGTTCAGGGCCGGGAAGCCCTTGCGGTCGACGCGGGTGTAGGCCGAGGGATCGTCCTCGCGGAAGTCGAACGCGTTGGGATCGACGTCGTCGGTGTCGCCCTCGGTGTCGCTGTCGGTGTCACCCTCGGTGTCGCCGTCGGTCTCGGTCGCCGTGGTGTCCGGATCCGTCGTCGTGGTCGGGCCGGTCGTGGGACCGGTGGTCGGGCCCGTCGTGGCGGTGGTGTCCGGATCCGTGGTCGGGTCCGAGGTGTCCATCGAGGTGCTGCCGTCTTCGGTATCGGCCTCGGTGGTGTCGTCGGAGGGGCAGCCCGTCATCACCGCGAGGGCGGCGACGAGCGAGGTCAGGGTCAGTTCTTTCATCGTCATGTCGGAGTCCCTTTCCCGTTACTCGCTGATGCGGCTGGTGGTGGCCCACATCTGAAGCAGGCCGTCGGGGTTGGCGTTGAGGGCTTCGTCCATGTCGAACTCGAGGACGATGGCGTGGACGTTGGTGCCCGCGAGCGAGTCGGGGGCCGCGATGGGACCGGGGTCCGCGTTGTTGGGGTCGAGGAACTCGGCCAGGCTGCCGAACGCGAGGTCGATGTCGGTCTCGCCGTCGCTGGTCATCGCGTTGGTGATCGTGGCGTTGAAGCCCGCGAGGTCGAACGAGAACGGGTCATCGTACGTGCCTGCTTGGGCCATGTTGCCGTCGCCGCCGTCGATCATCTCGCCCACGGCGCCTTCGATTGCGCCGTCGACACCCGGCATGTTCTCGATCTGCACGCCCCACTCGCCATTCATGTTCTCGGCGAAGCGGACGTTGATCTGGATGTCCGACTCGTTGTCGTTGTCGTTCTGCGTCGGGTCGGGCGGGTTCGACGGGGTGAGTCCGCCGGCGGCCGCCGTGTTGTCGATGTGAACGGTGTAGAGCACGTCGCGGTCGTATTGCGCGTCGCCGCCGGGCATTTGCAGGCCGGCGAAGGTGATGATGGCCACCACCTTTCCGCCGTCCGTGTGCCAGGCGTAGAAGTCGGCGATGTCGGCCGCTGCATCGGCCGACGCCCCAGGGGCTTCCGCGTGGTCGGCTGCGACCACCTCTTGCGACCCGAGGGTCAGGGAGGCCGCGGTCATCAGGGCGATGCCCCCCACGGCTGCGAGCGTTGAGTATCGTTTCATTCGATCAGTCCTACTGGTGGAGTCCGAGGCGATTGCCCCGGCGGGGCCCGAAGGCCCGGAATGCGACGCCAAACCGGTGCACGCAGCGACGGGCGGGATCTGCGGCCGGCGTTCGAAGGGCCCGTCGCAGACCGTTACGGCGTCCCGGTTCGGGCGGATCGAAGGAATGTCGAAGTTCGCGGACGATTTCTCGTGTCGGCTCGGTCGGCGACCCCACACAGTTCGCTGAAACCGAATCGCTCCGCTGGCGTATGCTTGCCGTGCGGCGGCTTAATGAACGTTAAGTCCCGGCACGAGGCCCCGCTCGGTACGCTCGACGGGCGGGCCCAACCACCGAAACTCGGAACTTCCACGAGCCCATCGAGAAAAAAATCGGAGCCGGTGAATATCAAACCAAGCCGCTCCGTCGCTCGCTAGGCCTTCGGCCACGACGCTAGGGGAAATCGGACCAATGACGCACAAACTCGCACTCGCCGCTGCTTTCTCTGCCATTTTCGCCGCTGGGCTGTTCGCCGGCGCCGCGAACGCCGCCGAGGGCGACGCCCCGAAACCCTGCGTGGCGAAGACCTTCAAAATCAAGAAGGTCAAAGAGGCCTGTAAACGGGGCGGCCAATCGGTCGTCAAGAAGATGATGAAGGAGGCCGCCAAGAAGGCGAAGGCGGCGGGTCAGACCGAGGGCATGAAGTGCAACTCCTGCCACAACCTCAAGGACTACAAGGTCTCCGACGCCGCCAACGTCGAGAAGATCAAGAAGTGGCTCTAAGCCTCTTCACGCCATAGCGCGAGCAGCGCGGAGATCATCGCCTCGTCATCGGGCGCCTCCGCCGTTGCGGCGACCTCGAAGCCCTGCCGCTGCAGGGCTTCGGTCGTCACGGGCCCTCCGCTGACGATCTTTGCGTCGGCGAGCAGGGCCTTCGTCGCGTCTGGGCCCAGCGTCTCCTCGAGCATGGCGCGCAGATGCGCACCCGCGCGGCCGCTGCTCAGGCAGATCGCGTGCACGCCTTCGCCCCCGTCTGCGGCCGGCCGCAGCGAGGTCAGCACCGACGCAGGCAGGGTGGGGCGCTCCGCTCGGTAGCCAACCGCGAGCGTGCAGCGACCGCCCGCCTCGGCGATCGCGTCCAGCAAGGTTGTACGGCCGTCGCGCGCCCGGACGTGCAGCCAGCGCTTACCGAGCAGATCTCGCTCCCGTAGCGCCTCGACGATGCCTTCGCTGCGCGGACGTGCCGGGACGAGGTCGGGCCGAAGTCCGCGGGCCCGGCAGGCCGCCGCTGTGCTCTGCCCAACCGCCACGACCGTGCGCCCGGTCAGCGCCCGCGCGTCCAGGCCGACCCGATCGAGCGCGTCGAAGAACGCGGTCACGCCCGGCTTGCTCGAGAGCACGAGGCCGTCGTGGTCGGCAATGCCTGCGACTGCCTGGTCGAGCGCGCCGGGATCCTCCGGTGGACGAATCGAAAGACACGGCACCGCGACCGCATCCGCGCCCAGCTCGGTCAGCCGCATCAGCAGCGGGGTGTGGGTCGCCCGCGGGCGGGTCACCACGATGCGCCGTCCGAAAAGCGGCCGCTGGTGCACCCAGCCGATCTCCTCGCGCAGCGACACCACGTCGCCGACCACGAGCACCGACGGGGCCCGAATGCCGGCGGCCTCCATCTCGTCGGCGATCGTGCTCAGGGTGCCGGTCACGACGGTGCTGATGCCCCGCGTCCCCCAGCGAACCACGGCCGCGGGCGTGGTCGCGTCGCGCCCGGCTTCGACGAGCCGCGCCGCGTTGTGCCGGGCGTTCTTGACGCTCATCATCAGGACCAAGGTCCCGGCCGAGCGCGCGAGGTGTTCCCACGCGACGTGCAGCCCGGCCTTTTCGTAGGCCTCGTAGCCCGAGACGAACGTGACGGCGGGCGTGTGATCGCGGTGGGTGACCGGGATGCCCGCCACCTCGGGCGCGGCGATCGGGGAGCTCACGCCGGGGATGAACTCGAAGTCGATGCCGGCCGCGCGCAGCAGCTGGGCCTCTTCGGCGCCGCGCCCGAACATGCACGGGTCGCCGCCCTTGAGGCGCACGACGTACTTGCCGGCGCGCGCGCGGTCGAGCAGCAGCTCGTTGAGCGCGGCCTGGCGCAGCTTCATGCCGTGCGGACCGGTCGTGCGCTGAATGACCTCGGCGTCTTCGGGCGCGTGCAGCAGCAGGTTTGGGTTGGCGAGATAGTCCGCCACCACCACCTCGGCGCGCTGCAGCCGCTGGACGGCCGCGAGCGTGATCAGGCTCGGATCCCAGGGTCCGGCCCCCACGATCGACACGTAGCCGCGCTGTTGGTCACCCATGCGTTGGTGGAGCTTGGCGCATCGGCTCGGATGGGTCCATAGTCGGGGCCTGCCGATGACCGCATCTGCACAGACCGTCCTCGTCGTTGGAGGTGGACACGCTGGACTCGAGGCCGCCTTTGCGGCCGCACGGGTCGGCGTGGCGGTGCGCGTGGTGACAGGCTCCGTCGCCACCGTGGGCCAAACGCCCTGCAACCCGTCGGTCGGCGGGGTCGCGAAGGGGCACCTCGTCTGCGAGATCGACGCGCTCGGCGGCTTGATGGGCCGGGCCGCGGACGCCACGGCCATTCACGGCCGCGTGCTCAACCGCTCCAAAGGTCCCGCGGTTCGCTCGACCCGGCTGCAGGTCGACAAGGCCAAGTACGGCGCCTACGCCCGAACCGCGCTCACTGAGCACCCTGGCATCGAGGTCATCGAAGGGCTCGTCCACGCGGTGCTGCTCGACGGCGACCGGGTGCGCGGCGTCGCGCTCTCGGACGGCTCGGAGATCGCCGCGGACGCGGTGGTCATCACCACCGGCACGTTCCTCGGCGGCCTGCTGCACACCGGCCACGACAAGACGCCCGGCGGCCGCGTCGGCGAAGCGCCGGCGACCGGCTTGTCCGAGAACCTGCGCGCGATGGGCTTTCGGCTCAGCCGCCTCAAGACCGGCACGCCCGCCCGCCTCGACGGCCGCACGATCAACTACGACGTGACCGAGCCGCAGCCCTCCGAGGAACCCGTGCCTCGGTTCGTGCTGCCCGACGACGTGGTCCCGCCGCCGCCGCTGCTGCGTCAGGTCCACTGCCATCTCACGTGGACGCGCGCCGAGACCAAGGCCGTGATCGAGGCCAACCTTCACCACTCGCCGATGTACAGCGGGCAGATCGAAGGTCGCGGCCCGCGGTACTGCCCCTCGGTCGAAGACAAGGTCGTGCGGTTCGCCCATCGCGACCGTCACCAGGTGTTCTTGGAGCCCGAGGGGCTCGACACGCACAGCGTCTATCCCAACGGCATCTCCACCAGCCTGCCCGCCGAGGTTCAGGCCGAGTTCATCGCGACCATCCCGGGCCTGGAG